>JAKDMP010000043.1 GCA_030452225.1 Gammaproteobacteria bacterium | reverse complement strand
TCGGCTTCTACGGCATGCAGATCCTTATCGTCGTGTTCCTGGTGCAGTTCCTGCATTTCGACGACACCGAAGCGCTGCTTACCTGGGGCGCGTTCGCGATGATGATCTACACCACGCCTATCATCGGCGGCTGGATCGGCGACAAGTTTTTCGGTACCCGGCGCACCACCATGCTTGGGGCGATCGTGCTGGCGATCGGCTACTTGCTCCTGGCGCTTCCGATGGCCGAGTGGTTCATCTTTTTTTCCTTCGGCGTAATAGCGGTCGGCAACGGGCTTTTCAAGGCCAACCCCAACAACCTGCTCTCGCAACTCTACGAGGATGACCCGTCGAAGCTCGACGGCGCTTTCACCATTTACTACATGTCCATCAACCTGGGCGCTTTCGCCAGCCAGATCCTGACGCCCATCGCGCGTTTGCACTGGGGCTGGCATCTCGCCTTCGGCATCTCGTTTATCGGACTCCTGATCGGCATCGTCAACTTCATCTTCATGAAGAAGTACCTGAGCCACGTGGGCTCCAAGCCCGACTTCGAACCGCTCAGGATCTGGAGACTGCTCGCCATCCTGGTCGGCTCCTTTGTCGTTTCCATCGTCATCGCGCTCATTGTCTGGGACGTGACGGTGGCACGCTACCTCGTGTACGCGGCGGCGGCGATGCTGATTCTCGTCTTTCTCTACTTCATCTTCGTCGCCAGGGAAGAAAGCGACAAGGCCCGGAACCTCGTTGCCAAAATCTTCAACTGGATCGAGGCCGGCATCCGCAAGATAGTGCGCCCCAAGGTGCTGTACTCCCTGGGCGAGCGCAAGGGCTTCGTTGCAACCCTGATCCTCACCCTGCAGGGCCTCATTTTCTTCGTTTTCTATCAGCAGATGTCCACCTCGCTGACGCTGTTCGCGATGCGCAACGTCAACCTCGACTATTTCGGTTTTCCCCTGCCGCCGGAACAGTTCCAGGTGCTGAACCCGTTCTGGATTTTCGTCCTCTCGCCATTCCTGGCCGTCCTCTACAACAAGCTGGGAGCGCAGGACAAGGATTTCCACATTGCCACCAAGTTCGCTTTCGGCTTCATCATGCTGGCCGTCGGCTTTTTCATCTACGGGGTGAGCGGGCATATCGACTCCGGCAATGTCGTCTCCCCGTGGTGGCTATTGGCAGGGTACTTCTTCCAGTCCTTCGGTGAACTCCTGATCAGCGGGCTGGGCCTGGCCATGGTGGCGCGCTTTGTCGCCCCGCATCTGCGCGGTCTCATCATGGGCGGCTGGCTGCTGACTACCGGCATCTCGCAATTCTTCGGCAGCATGGTAGCCAACGTGGCGAGCATACCGGACACCGTAAAAGGCGTTACAGGAATGCTCCCCGCGGGCAAGCAGGGCGCGCTCGCGCAAGTACCGCAGCAGCTCGCGCAAACCATCTCCGGCATGGATCTGGGCGCCTTCCGATACTGGTTGGCGGGCAATCCCGTAGTCCCTGAAGGCCTCAAGCAGGCGCCGCAACACGTCCAGCAAAGCTTCGAGAACTTTTCGGCCTCGGTACAGCAGACGCTGCAACAATTGCCGCCGGTATCCCAGTTGCCTCAGCCCGTCCAGAACACCATGACGCAGCTCAACCAGGACTTCTACTCCGCAACCATGGCCCAGTACACGACGCTCTTTCTCATTCTCGGTGTCGTCGCCGTGGGCGTTGCACTGATATCCTTCGGGCTGGTGCCCTTGCTGAAAAAACTGGCAGCGCATGTGCCTGCCTTTGCCCCGGAAGGCGCGGTGCTGCCCGAACACGAGCGGGGCGAACAAATCGGCGGGCGTTGAGCAACCGGATCATGGCGATGGAGCGCACGTATGCGCCGGAAAAGATAGAGCGCAGGATTTACGTACGCTGGGAAGAGGGCAATTATTTCGCCCCTCGGGGCGAAGGCCGGCCGTGGTGCATCATGCTGCCGCCTCCGAACGTCACCGGTACGTTGCACATGGGCCACGCCTTCCAGCACACGCTCATGGACGCGCTTGCGCGCTACCAGCGCATGCGCGGCCGGCGCGTACTCTGGCAGGGCGGCACCGACCATGCCGGCATCGCCACGCAGATGGTGGTCGAACGCCAGCTCCAGGCCGAAGGAATCAATCGCCACGAGTTGGGCCGCGCCGCCTTCGTCAATCGGGTCGAGCTGTGGCAGCAGGAATCCGGCGGCACCATCACCGCGCAAATGCGCCGCATGGGGGATTCGGTCGACTGGTCGCGTATGCGTTTTACCCTCGATGCGGACCTGTGCGATGCGGTCACCGAAGAGTTCGTCCGCCTCTACGAAGAAGGGCTCATCTATCGTGGCAAGCGGCTCGTAAACTGGGATCCGGCACTCGGAACGGCCCTGTCCGACCTCGAGGTCATCAACGAGGAAGAGCAGGGTGAGATCTGGCATATTCGCTACCCGCTTGCCGATGGCGGCGGCGAGGTGGAGATCGCCACCACGCGTCCCGAGACGATGCTCGGCGACACGGCGGTCGCCGTGCATCCGGAAGACGAACGCTACCACGCGCTCGTCGGCAAGACGATTCGCCTGCCGTTGACCGATCGCATCATTCCGATCGTCGCCGACGAGTACGTGGACCCCGAGTTCGGGAGCGGTTGCGTAAAGATCACCCCGGCACACGATTTCAACGACCAGGAGGTCGGCCGGCGTCACGGACTCCCGCGAATCAATATCCTCGCCGCAGACGCGACCATTCTCGAGGCCGCGCAAGTGTATCAATCGGATGAGAACACGGCCGGCGGCAGCGAGCCGTTGCCCGAAGCCTATCGCGGACTGGATCGCTTTACGGCGCGCAGGAAAATCGTCGCCGACCTGGAGCGCAACGGCCTGCTGATCCGAAGCGAAGCGCATACGCTCAAGGTGCCGCGCGGCGACCGCTCGGGCGCCGTCATCGAGCCCCTCCTGACCGACCAGTGGTTCGTGGACCTCACCCGCGAGAGCACCGAAGACGGCCGCCCGGGCGGCCGGGCGGCCATCGTGCAACCCGCGATTGACGCCGTACGCACCGGCAGGATTCGTTTCGTGCCGGGAGGCTGGTCGAAGACCTATTTCCAGTGGCTGGAGAACATCCAGGACTGGTGCATCAGCCGCCAACTCTGGTGGGGCCATCGGATTCCCGCCTGGTACGACGAGGCCGGCAACGTGTATGTCGGCCGCGACGAGGCCGAGGCACGCGACCAAGGCGGCCTTGCGCCCGACGTTCCCCTGCGCCGCGACGAAGACGTGCTGGGCACTTGGTTCTCCTCCGCGCTGTGGCCGTTTTCGACACTCGGTTGGCCGAAGGACACGGAGGAATTGGCCGACTTTTATCCGACCGACGTACTCATTACCGGTTTCGACATCATCTTCTTCTGGGTCGCGCGCATGGCGATGATGGGCCTGCACTTTACCGGCAAGGTACCGTTCCGGGATGTCGCCATCACCGGGCTGATCCGCGACGAGCACGGGCAGAAGATGTCCAAGTCCAAGGGCAACGTGCTCGACCCGATCGATCTGATCGACGGCATCGAACTCGAACCCCTGGTGGCCAAACGCACCGCCCGGATGTTGCAGCCGCGTCTCGCCGAAAGGGTGGCCCGCGAGACGCGCAAGCGCTTTCCCGACGGCATCCCCGCCTTCGGCACCGACGCGCTGCGCTTCACCTTCACCGCGCTCGCCTCCACCGGGCGCGACATCAGTTTCGACCTCGGGCGCATCGGCGGCTACCGCAACTTCTGCAACAAACTGTGGAACGCCACCCGCTTCGTGCTCATGCATGTTCAAGTGCGGCCTGACTTCGACGTCCCGCTCGAACCGGCCGACCGCTGGATCCGCTCGCGCCTCGCGCATACGGCCAACGACCTGCATGAACAGTTCGCAGCCTACCGTTTCGACTTCGCCGCCCAGGCGCTGTACGACTTTACCTGGTCGGAATTCTGCGACTGGTACCTGGAACTCGCCAAGGAACGGCTCAATGCCGGGGCCGAATCGAGCGAAGCGGCGCGCGCGACGCTCATCACCGTGCTCGAAGGGCTGCTGCGGGCCCTGCACCCGATCATGCCCTTCATTACCGAAGCACTGTGGCAACAGGTCGCACCGCTTGCCGGGAAGGGCGCCGACAGCGTCATGCTCACCCGCTGGCCCGACAGCAGTGAGTTCGAGCATGACTCCGAGGCCGAGACCGAAATCGCCTGGCTGCAGGCGGTGGTGTCGGCACTGCGCCGCCTGCGCTCCGAGCTGGGCCTCGATCCCGCATTGCGTATTCCGGTCAGCGTTCACGGCGCCAACGCCCAAACGCGTGCTCGCCTCGCAACGCACGGCGCATCCATCGCTTTTCTCGCGCGTACCGATACGCCGCCGCTTGCCAGCGACGCGGCGGCGCCGGAAGCGGCCGTCACCGCCGTCGTCGGCGAAGCCACGTTGGCGCTGCCGTTGGCCGGAGTCATCGATGTTGCCGCCGAGCTGGATCGCCTGGACAAGACCCTGGCCAAGCTGCAGGCCCAGCACGAACAATCGCGCAAGAAACTCGCGAACGACAAGTTCACCAGCCGCGCCCCGGCCGAGGTCGTCGCACGTGAACGCGAGCGCCTCGCCGAGGCCGAAACCGAAATGGCGCACTACAGCAGCCAACGCGAACACATTGCAACAATTCGGGGCCATAAACCCGGGTAGGAGCGACGGTCCCCGTCGCGATAGCCGTTGCAAAAATTCATCGCCGCATCGCGCCCGGGACGACTACGCCTGAACAGGCGCGCTAAACTTGTGGCATGAGCGATCCACAACCCACCGAGATTCGGGCGCGCAGCAAACAACACGAACTGCATGTCGAATTTGACGGCGGCGTCGCATTCGATCTGCCGTTCGAATATCTGCGCGCCTTTTCGCCCTCGGCGGAGGTCACCGGCCACGGCGGGGGGCCGCGCCTGCTCGTCGCCGGCAAGGAGAACGTCGGCGTGAAAGCCATCGAACCGGTCGGCCAGTACGCCATTCGCATCGTATTCGACGACGGCCACGATTCGGGCCTGTATTCCTGGGCCATCCTTCGCGATCTGGGAGAAAACTTCGAACGCAACTGGCAGGACTACCGCGAGCGCCTTGAACGCGCCAGACCAAGGCAACCCTGATTTTTCTGCCCCCTTGAATAGCCCACAGACTTTCTGACCCGACGGGCAACGATTACTACGGCGCAAACACGTCCTGCAAGGTTCTCAACGTCGTCAGCAAGGTCGGGTTGCCGGCACGACCCAGTCTTTTGACCAACCGCTGCCTGTCCAGCGTGCGTGTCTGATCGAGCAGGATCAACCTGGTTTTGCCCTGGAATCGGATTCGTACGCGAAATGGGGCCGGTCGGCTGCCGGTCGTCATCGGCGCGACGCTGACTGTACGCAGATAGTCATGCATTTTCGGTGGCGAAATTACCATGCAGGGACGGCTCTTGCGGACTTCACTACCGATCGTGGGATCGAGCGCGACCAGCCAAATATCGCCGCGTTTCACCATTCCAACTGCTCGTCACCGACCTTGGCAAACTCCGGCCACGCCAACGCATCATCGCTGTGTTCGGCGAGTCGGCGGCTGGCTTCGGACCAACCCTCGCGCGGCGAATGCTTCACCGGGCGTAATACCAGCGCATGATCCTCGACCGTCATAACCGCCTCGTCCTCGAAACCGACCTCGGCGAGCACCGGCTTCGGAATCAGGATGCCCTGCGAATTGCCTATCTTGCGGATCACTGTCTTCATGGTTGCCTCGTGGCGCCGCGACTGGTTACTACTATGTCAAGGAACCTCTGAACAATTCATTTTCCGTCATTCCCGCGAAAGCGGGAATCCAGTTAAATCAAGAAGATGGATTCCCGCTTTCGCGGGAATGACGAATAAATCAGAGTTTCCTTAATACTGTCCGACCTATACATCAAGATCGGGCAGGCCTGAGAAAACCTTGAATCCACGCTTTTTCCGTCATTCCCGCGAAGGCGGGAAGCTAGTCTGAATACGTATTCCGCCCAGCGGGCGGGATTCAACAATCATCACTGGATTCCCGCCTGCGCGGGAATGACGAGTTGATCGAAGGCGGCTCTCACGTAGAATAAGCCGAAGGACATCGCATCAGGACGGCAACGCCGACATGCCAGCGGAGGAAGGGAAGGAACAGACCGATTTCGGCTACCAGCGTGTTTCTCCGGAGGAGAAGACGCGCCGCGTACGGGGCGTGTTCGAATCCGTCGCGTCCCGCTACGACCTCATGAACGATCTGATGTCAGGCGGACTTCACCGCCTGTGGAAGCGCTTCGCACTCGCATGCACGGGCCTGCGCCCCGGTATGCGGGCGCTCGATCTTGCCGGCGGCACGGGAGACCTGGCCCGCGCTCTGGCCGGTCAGGTTGGGGCCGAAGGCGAAGTCGTGCTCGCCGACATCAATGCCGCCATGCTCGCGCGCGGACGAGAGAGGCTTCTGAATGCGGGCCTTGGCGGACGGGTGACGTATTCCCTGGCCGACGCCGAGGCACTGCCCTTTGCACGCGACCATTTCGACTGCACGACCATCGCCTTCGGACTGCGAAACGTCACCGAGAAATCGCGCGCGCTCTCGGAGATGCTGCGCGTGCTCGCCCCGGGCGGCCGCGCGTTGATCCTCGAGTTTTCTCGCCCGTATGCGCCGCTGCGGACAGCCTACGACGCCTACTCCTTCGGCGTGCTGCCGCGGCTCGGCCGCTGGGTCGCGGGCGACGAAGCAAGCTACCGTTACCTTGCCGAGTCCATACGCCGTCATCCGGCGCAGGAAGAACTCATGGCCATGATGACCGGTGCCGGCTTCGAGAATGTGCGCTATCACAACCTGGCCGGCGGCATCGTCGCCCTGCACATGGGATGGAAACCATGACTACCGAACCGTACCGCCTCCCCGGCATTCTTCTCAAGCCCGCCGAAAGCGTCCTGAACGCCGCGCTCTCGGCCGACCCCACGGCGCTGAGCATGTTGCGCGAACTGGATGGACGCGCGATCAGCGTCGAACTGGAGGATCTCGGGCTTCTGGCCGGCGTGACTGTCAGCGGCGACCGGCTTCTGTTGCAGGAAGGCGGTAGCGAGACCGATGCCAGGGTAAGCGGACGACTTCCCAGTCTGCTGGCCGCGGCGCGCAGCGGCACGGCCAGGGGACTCGCCGTCAACGGAGACGCCGAAGTCGTGCAGGGCCTTGCACGCATCATGAGCCGGCTGCCGGCCGCCACCTGGGAGCGCCTTGCGCGCACGATCGGCGATGTCCCGGCACGCGGTCTCGAACGCCTGGCACGCGGCATGTTCGATGTGTTCGACGACACCCGCAAACGCCTGGAAACCAATCTGGCCGAATATCTGCAATACGAGTTGCGCGCCGTGGCTTCGCGCACCGAAGTGGAAGATTTTCTCGGCGAGGTGGACCGACTGCGCAGCGACGCCGACCGGCTTTCCAAGCGTCTCGACCGAATCATGCGCGGACAGCCCTGATGGTGGGACCCCGCCAGGTTCTGCGTTTCGCGCGTATCAACTGGGTGCTGCTGCGCTATGGGCTCGACGAAGTCGTCCTCGGCGCCCCCTGGCTTCGCCCCTTTCGATTTCTTCGCTACCTGCGCCCCTGGGCGCTGTTCCAGTTGCGGCATCAGCCTGCCCCGGTGCGACTGCGCAAGGCGCTGGAAGACCTCGGGCCGATTTTCGTCAAGCTCGGCCAGATGCTGTCCACGCGGGAAGATTTTCTCCCCGCCACCTACGCCGAAGAACTGGCGAAACTGCAGGACCAGGTTCCGCCCTTCTCCACACGGCTCGTGCGGCGTCGCCTGCAAACCGCTTACGGGCAAAAACTCAAGGAACTGTTCAGCGAGTTCGACGAAACCCCGCTCGCCTCCGCCTCCGTTGCCCAGGTGCATGCCGCGCGCCTGCCTTCCGGCGAAAAGGTCGTGGTCAAACTCTTGCGCCCGAATATCACCCGCACGATCGATGACGACCTTTCGCTCATGTACCTGTTCGGCAAACTGGCCGAACGCTATCTGGCCGAAGCCCGCCGCCTGCGCGTGCTCGAAGTCGTAAAGGAATACGACCGCATTATCCACGACGAACTCGACCTCGTCCAGGAGGGTTCCAACGCATCGCAACTCAGGCGCAATTTCGAAGGCTCGCCGCTCCTGTACATTCCCGAGGTGTACTGGGACTACACCCGCGCCGGCGTGCTCGTGCTGGAACATATTTACGGCGTTCCCATCGACGATCTGGAGGCGCTCGAAGCCGCAGGTGTAAACATGCGCCAGCTCGCCGAGAATGGTGTGGATATCTTCTTCACGCAGGTCTTTCGCCACAACTTCTTTCACGCCGACATGCATCCCGGCAATCTCTTCGTGGATACGAGCGACCCCGAATTTCCCACCTACATCGCCGTGGATTTCGGCATTTGCGGCACGCTCGAGCCGGAAGACCAGCGCTACCTTGCCGAAATCTTTTTCGCCTTCTTCAACCGCGACTATGACCGCGTCGCCGCGCTCCACGTCGAATCCGGCTGGGTGCCGCGGGGCACGCGCGTGAGCGAGTTTGCCGCCGGCGTGCGCGCGGTGTGCGAGCCGATCTTCAACCGACCCCTGAAGGATATTTCCTTCGCCCAGCTGCTCTACCGTCTGTTCCAGACCGAGCGGCGCTTCCACATGGAAATCCAGCCGCAGCTCACCCTGCTGCAAAAGACCCTTTTGCACATCGAAGGGCTCGGGCGCATGGTGTATCCCGATCTGGATCTTTGGACGACCGGACGGCCTTACCTCGAGGAGTGGATGCGCGACAGGATGGGGCCGAGCGGCGCCCTGCGCAAGCTGCGCCAGGATTTGCCGGAACTCGGCCCGATCCTGGTGGAAACGCCCAAGCTCATTCACACCGCGCTCACCGAACTTCTCGACGGCGACATCGAGGAGATGGGCCGAAAGTTGACCAGCCAGCTACGCGAAGAAATCATCGCCGAGCGCATCGCGCGCCGGCGCGGCCACGCCGGCGCCGCCCTCGTGGTCGCCGCGGCGGTCCTGCTCGGGCTTTCCTGGCAACCCTCCTGGGCCGCCTGGACCATCGGCGCCGTCGGCCTCGCCCTCGCCCTTTTCCCGACCTTCCGCCACGGCTGACGCCGCCGCATGCAACGAATCTCCCTGCGATTCTATTTCGACTATGTCTCCCCCAATGCGTATCTGGCATGGACGCAATTGCCCCGGCTGATCGCGACTCACGACGTTGAAATTGAGCCGATTCCGGTCTTGTTCGCGGCGCTCCTGGATACCTGTGGCCAGAAGGGGCCTGCGGAAATCCCCTTTGCCAAAAAGACATCGAGGCCTGGTCAAGCGTACGTCCCAGTGCTTGGCGCTCCCGAGACAAATAAGCGGCCCGTTCAATGACGCGGACGGATGTCAACGTTTGGCGCGAGCCGCGGCGTCGTAGGCGTGGGCCAAGCGCACATCGAGCGTAACCAGCGGCGCGCCCTCGACAAGGGCGAGTTGCAGGTAGGCGGCGTCGCAAGCCGAGAGCGACCAGCGCCGAGCGAGACCCGGGAGACGCTCCCAATCCGGCTCGCGCAAAATGAGGGCGAGTTCCGCGGCCAAACGGTAACGGGTCTCGATTTCCACAGCGTGTGCCGGATAGCGCAGACACTTTGTTGCGCAGACGCTGGCAAGTTCATAACGAATGAGGCCGGGGGCAATCAAGTCTCCGCCGACGCTGGCGAGGATTGGCGCGGCCTCGGGCTCGTCGAACAATACGGCCGCCAGTGCCGAGGCGTCAACGACCGTCGCGGGCATCGCGGTCGCGGCGGATGATCTCCGCCGATTCGCCGGGCATTTGCCCGCCAAGGTCGCGCGCACGTTGCCAAAGGGCTTCCAGCGTGAGCTTCCCCGAATCGGAAGGCGTCGCCCTGGGAAGCTTGCGCGAGGAAACGGCCGACGAAGCTTTTCCGGCTTTCCCGCCGGCCAGGTGATAAACGGGATGCTCGGGTTCGCGGAAGGCGCAAGAAACATCTTCGTCGGCGGCACGTTCGACGATCAGCAGCAACTCACGCTGCAGGGAGCGGCGGTTTTCCGCGGCGCGGCGGCGCAACCGTTCAGCGACCTGATCGGGCACCTGCTTGATGGTCATGGTGACGGGCATGGCGGACCTTGATTGAAGCATGGATGCATTTTACCTCCACAATGGATGCGTTGCAAACAACCCCTCCCGGAAGCACTTGGGAACAGGCGCTGCATCATTGACTTTGCGAATGAGAATGATTAGTATTTGCGTATTGGTGATGCAGTCCGATACATGTCAAACCCCTCGCAGCGAACTCCACGGTCATCGTCTTCCGGGCAACTCCGCTCTCGGGCGGCGCCGCAAGGGGAAGCCGGCACGGAACAGACGTTGACCCTGCCTCGATGCGAGGTGATTGCCGGCACCGACCCGCAAACCGCGATCTCCACCGAAACGCTGTTCGGTTCGCGGCGCGAAATCCTGCTTTCCCATGAAGGGACACTCTATCGGCTACGCATCACCAGCAAGGACAAATTGATTCTCACCAAGTAGCCAGCCACCCGAAGGGGCTCATCGACGGGGCAAACCTTCCGGCAGCCAGCAATGTACACCTGCCGTGCGGCACGACCGCCGGCCAAACACATTGATGACTGAAGGAACCCGTTCATGAAACCTACCAAGAGTAACGCCGGTAAAGCCACATTCAGAGCCCCGGAGCGGCTCGCCGGCAAGGCACGTTCGCGCCACCGTAGCACTCCTGCGGCAAGTGGACGTAACGTAGCCGGCGGGCCGCTCCGAGGCTCCCTTCGGGCGGGCCTGAGCCGGACGGCTGCTGTGTTGCGTGGCCTTGAAAGGGAATCACCCTTTCTGCGTCCACGCGCCTTGCATCCGCCTCGGCTCAGGTCCGCTGAAAGTGGCTTTACCGGCGTTAGGCTTGGTATGATCCCGCTTCTGTTGGCCAACCTCATGGTGGCTGGAACGGCCCAGGCCCAATTTGCATCGTCAACATCGACATCGCCCGCCCCGGCCGCATCGACCACGCAACTCGGACCCATGGTGGTCAGCGTTACCCGCAGCCGCCAGCCGGTCCTCAATACCGCCGCTTCCATCACCGTGATCGGCTCGAAGGAAATCGAAAACAACCTGGTCTCGAATATTCGCGAAATGGTGCGTTACCTGCCGGGCATTTCCGTAACCAACGATCCCGCGCGCTTCGGCAACCAGAGTTTCAACATCCGCGGCATCGGTGGCAACCGCGTGAAGATTCTTCTCGATGGCATACCCGCTCCCAGCGCGTTTTCCATCGGCAACTTTTCCAATTCCGGTCGAAACTTCGTGGGCGTCAACGTGCTCAAGCGGGTGGAGATCATCCGCGGCCCCGCCTCGGCGCTCTACGGCAGCGAGGCGGTCGGCGGCGTAGTGAACTTCATCACCAAGGATCCGGGCGACTACCTCATGCTCACCGGCGGCGACTTCTATACTGGTCTTGGCGCGGGCTGGAGCAGTGCGGACGACAGTTTCATGGGTTCGGGCACGCTGGCCTTCGGCGACCATCGCAACCAGGGCATGGTCGTGTTCACCCGGCGCCAGGGACACGAGCTGGACAATTACGGCAGCACGGATACGCAAGACTCGAGCCGCACGACCCCCAATCCGCAGGACTACCAAGCCAACAATCTCCTCGCCAAGGGTGTTTTCAACCGTGACTGGGGAACACTCACCCTTGCATTGGGCGCTCACCACGGCGATCGCGACACACGGGTTTACAGCGCACTTGGTACCGACGATTTCAGCGACATGTTCGGCTTCCCCTTCATTATCGCCACCACCGGCATGACGGGGCATGACGAGGCCGATCGCAGCCGCGCCAGCGCCACGCTCGATTTCAACGGGCCGCAGGATGGCTGGTTCGACAGCGGCACGGCGATCGTTTACTGGCAATACGGCAACACACAGCAAAACACGCGCGAGCGCCGGCAGAAAACGATCCGCACCCAGACCACAAATTATCTCATCCATCGCCGCTTCACCTTTACCCAGCACACGGCCGGGACCTCGCTCACATTGTGCTCGGGCTTTGCCAACCACCTGCTCGTGTACGGGCTCGACCTCAGGCACAGAAACCTTCGAGAGATGCGCGACGGCTTCCAGAAAAACCTCGATACGGGCGAGGTCAGCAAGACCGTCGGCCCCGACACCTTCCCGGTTCGCGACTTCCCGCTGAGCACGACCTGGGAGGCAGGGCTGTTCATCGAGGACCGCATCGCCTTCGCGCACGGGCAATTTCTTCTGATCCCCGGCCTGCGCTACGACTACTACCGGCTCGATGCGGACAACGATCCGGTCTTTCGCCACACGAGCCCGAACACCACGCCGCAGGACCTGTCCGATTCGACCTGGTCGCCGCGGCTCGGCGCGGTCTGGAAGCTCACCCGCGAGACCAGCTTGTTCGCACAATACGCCCACGGTTTTCGCTCCCCGACCTACAGCGCCGTCAACGTCGGCTTCACCAACCTGCAATTCGGCTATACCGCCATCCCCAACCCCAACCTGAAGCCCGAGACCAGCGATTCGCTGGAACTCGGCATCAAGCATTTCGGCTCGGCGGGCAGTTTCACGGTCAGCGCCTATTACACGCGCTTCGACGACTTCATCGAACCGCTGGTCAGCCTCGGCGTCGACCCCGACACCGGGCTTTTGACCTTCCAGGCGCAAAACATCGGCGAAGTCACGATTTACGGCATCGAAGCGCACGGCACCCTCGGGCTGGGGTTCATCAGCCCCGGATTGTTTTTGAATGGCGCGCTCGCCTGGGGTGTGGGCAACAACGAAAAAACCGACGAGCCGCTCAACTCCGTCAGCCCCCCCGAAGCCGTCATCGGCCTGGGCTACCTGGCGCCGAGCGGACGTTGGAGCCTGCGGCTCATGGGGACTTTCGTGCGCGCCGAGACGCGCGTGGACGAAGGCGCACAAGGCGCCTCGCAATTCAAGACGCCGGGCTATGCCACCTTCGATCTCCTCGGCAATGTTCACCTGACCGACAACCTGAAACTCGTTGTCGGCCTTTTCAACCTCACCGACCGCAAGTACTGGCGCTGGTCAAGCGTCCGGGGCCGCCCCGCGGGCGATCCCGCCATCGGCCGCTACACCCAGCCGGGCTTCAACGTCGGTGCGTCTCTCCACATGTACTGGTAACCAAAGAGGTAATTGTCATGAATACGCAAACATCCGTCTCCCGCGATCCCGCCCGCCTGCGGGCCGACTGGCAGGCACTCACCGAGCAGCAAGGCAAGTTGAGAATCCGGGATGCGGCGGGCCGTCTCGGCGTCAGCGAGGCGGAACTCCTTGCCACCGGCTGCGGCGCCGGCGTCACCCGGCTCGAGGGCGACTGGAAGGCGCTGCTCCTCCGGATCGAGACGCTCGGCAAGGTCAAGACCATCACCCGCAACGACAGCGCGGTGCACGAAACCACAGGCCTGTACACCAACGTCGGCTTCACCGACTCGGGCGCGATGGGCATTTCGCACGGCGACGGCATCGATCTTCGCTTCTACATGCAGCACTGGCACATGGGATTCGCCGAGGATGTCACCAAAAACGGCCGGCGCCTGAGGAGCCTGCAGTTTTTCGATGCCGACGGCACCGCCGTACACAAGATCTATCTGACCGCGGACAGCGACGTCGAGGCTTACGAGGCACTGGTCGAAAAATACCGCGCCGGCAACCAGTCGCCCGCGCAGATGATCTCGGCGACGGCCACGCACTATGAGCCCGTGACCGACGGAGAGGTCGACGTCGAGGGGCTCCGCCAAAGCTGGCGCGAGCTGCCGGACGTGCATCACTTCTACGGCATGCTCAAGAAATATCGCGTGGATCGTGCCCAGGCCATGCGCCTGGTCGGCGACAAGCTGGCCTGCCCGGTGGGCAACGACGCATTCCGGGCACTGCTCGAAAGCGCATCCGAGTCCGGCAAGGAAATCATGATTTTCGTCGGCAGCCCCGGCGTCGCCCAGATTTACACCGGCCCGATCAAAAACCTTCGCCGCGTGGGCGAATGGTTCAACGTGCTCGACCCGGACTTCAACCTGCATCTCGTCGACGACGACATTGCCGGCGCCTGGATCGTGCGCAAGGGCTCCGGCGACGCCCTTATCACATCGCTCGAGGTCTACGACAGCCGGGATCGGCTCATCGCACAAATGTTCGGCCAGCGCGATGTCCCCAAGCCGGAAAAGCAGGTGTGGCGCGATCTCGTCGACACCATCGAGCCCCTGGCAGCCTGATGCCCCGGATGAACCATATCAGGCGATCTTTGCCTTCTGCGTCATTCCCGCGAAGCCTGTCCCCGACCCCGATCGGGGAGCGGGAATCCAGCTTGTACAAGCATCCCGGCCTGCGGCCGGGATGCTTGCCGCGACTGGATGCCGGATCGCGCTCTCGCGCGTCCGGCATCACGGGAAAGTGGAAACATGACTTTCCGCGGGCAATTTTGTGCCTACGCGGGAACGTCTGGAAAGTGGATGTTCAGAGGGTCCTGAAACAATGGATTGCAGCCGCGCCGCTGTGGCTGCTGATCGTGGCCGGCTCGGCGCATGCGGCAAATTGCCCTGGACGGCTGATCACGCTCGGCGGCGATATCACCGCCACCGTATTCGCCCTCGGCGCGGGCGAATGCATCGTCGCCGACGACACCACCAGCGAGTATCCGCCCGCGGCAAAAAAGCTTCCGCGGGTGGGGTATCTGCGTTCGCTCAATGCAGAAGGCGTGCTTGCGCTGCGCCCGGACACGATCATCGCCAGCGAAGACGCCGGGCCACCCACCGCGATCCGGCAACTTCGGAAGGCCGGCGTCGAGGTGATCCTGCTCCCGGAAAAGCACACCGTGGACGGCACGATCACAAAAATCAAGAAGATCGCCGAGGTGCTCGGCCGCGAGCAATCCGGTAAGAGAATCGTCGCTCGCATGGGGGCCACACTGGATGCCCTGGACAAGAAACTGGGAAGCATCGGGCAGCCGAAGCGCGTCATTTTTCTCCTCACCATGGGGGGCTCGCCCATGGCCGGCGGAACGGATACCGCCGCCAACGGGATCATCGAGCTGGCCGGCGGCATCAACGCGGCAGCCGGCTTCAGCGGCTACAAGCCGCTGAGCGCCGAGGCCATGGTGCGGCTCGAGCCCGATGTCATCCTGGTGATGGTCGAGAGCACGAAAACCCGTGGCGGCACCGATTTCGTCTACGGCATTTCGGGAGTCAAGTTGACCCCGGCCGGCCGCAGCCACCGCATCTACGCAATCGACGGCACCCTCATGCTCGGCTTCGGCCCGCGGCTCGGAAAAGCTGCAACGAAACTCGCGGGCATTTTGTATCCGAACTTGTCGCGCAAGGCCACCTCAACATCTACGGTCGTCCCGGCGAAAGCCGATGGTTGGTCGGGAAATTGTGAGGATGCAAATTTTCCGTCATTCCCGCAAACGCGCACTGCTGTCCGGGGAAAGTACGCGACGGCCAATCGTCCGTCATACCGGCGAAGGCCGGTATCCAGTAAGAATAATGAAATCCCGCCCGCAGGGCGGGATACGTGTTCATACTGGGCCCCGGCCTTCGCCGGGGCGACGGTTGGGACCATGCCTGTACAGGTGTTGACAGATGGCGCCGGCGCTCGCTAGATCGCTGCCCGGCCTGGGCGTCAGCAGCCGCCGGCCTGCCATTATCGGTGGGTTGGCGCTGGCGCTCGCAATCGTGATGATCGTCGCACTCTGTGTGGGCCCCATGCCCATCGGCTTCGAGACCGTACTCGCGGCGATCGGCGACAAGCTCGGGCTCGCCTCGAGCGGCTCCGTGACCCATGTGCAGGAAGCGGTACTCTTTTCCATTCGCCTGCCGCGCATTCTTCTGGCGGGCGCGGTGGGCGCGATCCTCGCCGCCTCCGGCGCCGCCCTGCAGGGCCTGTTCAGAAACCCGCTCGCCGACCCGGCGCTGATCGGCGTGTCCAGCGGCGCGGCCCTCGGGGCGGCGGGCTGGATCGTGTTCGGCTCGACGCTCGTCGCCGCCCAGCCGTGGCTCGCGCTGGGCGGCTACACCCGCGCCGTCGCCGCCTTCATCGGCGGCATCGTCGCCACTTTCGTTCTCTTTCGTATCGGCGGGCGGCGCGGGCGCACCTCCGTCGCCACCCTGCTCCTGGCCGGCATTGCCATCAACGCACTGGGCGGCGCGGTACTCGGCTTCCTGAGTTACCTTTCGAGCAACCAGGAACTGCGTGACATCACCTTCTGGATGCTCGGCAGTTTCGGCAATGCGAGCTGGCGCGCATGCCTGCTTCTGATCCCCGCGGCCGTGCTTCTTTGCATCGGCTTCAGCCGCTTCGCCAGTGTTCTCAATGTCTTCATGCTGGGAGAAACCGAGGCGCGTTATCTCGGCATTCACGTACAACGCCTGAAAATCGTGCTGGTGGTCATGGTTGCACTGGGCGTGGGGCTCGCCACCGCCTTCACCGGCGTCATCGGTTTCATCGGCCTGGTAACGCCGCATCTTTTGCGTCTCTCGGGCGGCCCCGACCATCGTCTCGTCATTCCCGGCGCCGCACTCCTGGGCGCCGTACTCACCGTGGGCGCCGACACCCTGGCGCGTACGCTTGTCAGCCCGGCGGAACTGCCGGTCGGCATCCTCACCGCCCTGATCGGGGCACCGTTTTTCATGTGGTTGCTCCTCAGGCAACGCAAGCTGGAGTTCTGAGATATGCTTACCATCAGCACTGCATCGGTAACGCGTTCGGGACGACAAATCCTCGATCGGGCAAGCCTCGAGGTTCGTCCGGGCTCGCTGCTGATTCTGATCGGCCCCAACGGCGCCGGCAAATCCACGGCGCTCAAGGTACTGAGCGGCGAACTTCCTGTCGACGCCGGCCGGGCCCGCCTCGACGGACTCGATCTCGCCCACTGGCGCCGTGATGAGTTGGCTCGCCGCCGCGCGGTATTGTCGCAAAACGTTACGCTGGCCTTCGGTTTCAGCGTCTTCGACGTGGTCGAGATGGGCAGGCGACCGCATTCGGAATGCAGCCGCATCTTTAACCGCCGCATCGTGCGAGCGGCGCTTGCCGCCGTGGACATGCTCGACTTCTCGAGGCGCGATTATCAGACGCTTTCCGGCGGCGAACAGCAACGCGTGCAGCTCGCCCGGGTGTTGGCACAAATCTGGCCGGAGGAGAAAGGCGGCAACGTACCTAGGGAAACTCTGATTTATTCGTCATTCCCGCGAAAGCGGGAATCTAACACAT
>JAKDMP010000159.1 GCA_030452225.1 Gammaproteobacteria bacterium | reverse complement strand
CAGTCCCGGCTTGGCGGCGTCGGCTTCGAGCGCCTTTATGAGATCTTGCGTCTTCACGTCAGCTCCGTCCAAATCGTTTGGCGATGGCGCCAAGTCCGCGATGCAGCGACACCCTGACCGCCGTCTCGCTCATGCCCAGATGCCGCGCCGTCTCGCTGATCGAGCGGCCTTCCACCGAGATTGCCGAAACCACGGAACGCTGGCCGGGAGACAGGCTGTCGAGCGCCCGCGTCACGTCCTGGGGGTCGGCGGAAAGAAACAGATCCGCGTCGAACGGGGTGACGTAATGGTAGGGCGAGCGGCCGTTGGTAAACGCCGCCTGGCTGATGTCGAGGCCGTGATGGTCGATCGCACGAAAAATTCTCAATCCCGTATCGGCGCTGTTGTGCGACAGGAGGATTACGTTCACGCGGCGCTTGTCGTCGGCGTTCAGGTGCAGCAGCTTTTCCACCAGGGGAAACGCCACGCCCGGCTCGAGGATTTCGTCCTCGTGGGCGACCTGGTAGTCGGCGTAGGCTTCGAGACCCTGATCCACGAAAACACGGTGGCTTGCCTCCAGATCGAACAGCGCGCGCGAGGAAATGGCCACGGTGAGCGGGCGAATTGAACCGCGGGCTATCGGCGCGACAGGCGGCAAGGCTGCGTCTTCGGTCATGGTGCAATTTTCGCACAGGCCGGCGAACATTCCCACCCTCGTTGGGTCATAATAGTCCGTCGATTCATCCGATGCATACATTCCATGGAACCCAACAGACCGCAGACCCGTACCACCAGCAATCCCGCGCTCAAGCGCATGGCGCGCGGCGATTTCGCCCAGGCCGCTCCGGGCGAAGGTACGATGAGTGTCGGCGGAACCATCAACCGCGCCATTGCCATGATCGCTCTGGTCGTGATCGGCGCCGCCTGGGTGTGGAGCCGCTACGCCGGGGCGCTTGCTGCCGACCCCGAAACCGCTTGGCAATCCGTCTCGACCTACCTGTGGGTCGGGCTCATCGGCGGGCTGGTTTTTGCCCTGGCAACCGCCTTCAAACCGCGCTGGGCGAAATTCACCGCGCCGGTCTACGCCGTACTCGAAGGGCTTTTCGTCGGCGCCATCTCGGCGACGTTCAATCATCTCTACCCGGGCATCGTCCTCGAAGCGGTCGGCCTGACCTTCGGCGTGATGATCGTCATGCTGGTTCTCTACCGCACCGGCATCGTCAAGGTCACCCCGAAGCTTCGCCGCGGCATCATCGCCGCGACCTTCGGAGTGCTGCTTTTCTACGGGGTCTCCTGGATGGTGTCCCTGTTCGGCGTGAACACCTCGATGCTCTTCGGCCACGGCTGGTTGTCCATCGTCATCAGCCTGGTGATAGTCGCCATCGCGGCCTTCAACCTGGTGCTCGACTTCGATTTCATCGATCGGGGCAGTGCCGCGGGCCTGCCCAAACACCTGGAATGGTACGGGGCATTCGCCCTCACGGTGACGCTGGTCTGGCTGTACCTGGAGATGCTGCGCCTGCTGGCGGCCACCCGGCAATAGCTGCTAGACTCGGCGCGCGCCTGTCGATTACCCGAGTAGCGTCATGAAGTGGAAGGTTCTCGCGCTGGCCTGTTTGCTGGCGATTCCCGTGGCGGCTTTTGCAGCCAATACGCAGATGGACAAGGCGCGTGCCGCCATGGCCGCGCGCCATTATTCACAAGCCTACAAGCTGCTCAAGCCATTGGCCGAGGACGGCAACGCCGAGGCCGCCAGCAATCTCGCCACCCTGTACACCGCCGGCTGGGGCGTCGCAAGAAACCCGCGCCTGGCTTTCAAGTGGGCACTGGTCGGCGCCGAGGGCGGCAATCCAAATGCCCAGTTTCTCGTGGCCAACCTTTTGGACAGCGGCACCGGCACCGAACAGGATCACGAGCGCGCCGTCTACTGGTACAAGCAGGCGTCCAAACAAGGGCTGGTGTCGGCGCAGTTTAAGGTGGCCAAACACTACCTCAACGGCGTCGGGGTCGAGGCGTCGCCCGAGAAGGCCGCAAACTGGGCCGGCAAGGCCGCCGAGAGCGGCTGGCCGCGCGCTCAGCTTTTCCTCGGCCGCGCCTATCGCGAAGGCATCGGGGTGAACAAGAATCTGCTTACCAGCTTTCGCTGGTACCAGCAGGCCGCACACAAGGGTCAGAAGGAAGCACAGTATAGAATCGGCTTGGCCTTTTCACAGGGGCTGGGAGTCGGCCGCGACGTCCATACCTCGTTGCGGTGGTTCAAGACGGCCGCAAAGGCCGGCTACCCGCCGGCGCTGGACGCCCTCGGTCAAGTCTATTTGTACGGGATAGGCGCCGATCGCAATCCTGCCAGGGCGCTCGCCAATTTCGAGGCCGCCGCAAAAGCCGGCTACACCCCGGCGCAAGTCCGGCTCGCATTGCTCCGGATCGATCCCGGGTCGAAATACCACGATTCTGAGCAGGCCTATCTTTGGGCCGGCAAGGCCGCCGCCGCGAATTCCGCGCAGGGCAAGTACTTGCTCGCCGTCTGCTACGAACAGGGCATCGGCACGTCCCTGGATCAGGAACGCGCCCTGGAAACCCTGCAACAGTCGGCACGCTTGGGCTTGCCCGTCGCCGAGTTTCAACTGGGCCGGCTGTATCAAATCGGCGCCGCCGGTCTGGACAAGAACCTGGAACGGGCCAACGAATGGTTTGCCAAGGCTGCCGACGATGGCAGCCCGCAGGCGGCCTATCAGTTGGGCCTGGCTTATCGCGACGGCTCGGAGCTGGGTCCGGATCCGCAAAAGGCGGCCTACTGGCTCGCCAAGGCCCTCGGGGGCGGCTATGCGCCGGCCCAAAAAGCGCTGGGCCGGCTATGCGCAAGCATCCATCAGGTATGCAATTCAGAGCAGACGCGATTGGCCGCGCGCGGGGCGCCTTCAACGCCTCCGGCCGTGCGGGAAAACCCCCGGCTGATTCCAATCTCCTTTTTGGGATCCCGGTAGCAGCGCTCGTCCAGGCAGCAAAAGGCCGGCCGGCCCATGCGAGCCGACCGGCTTTTTCACGGCGCTTGTGCCGGGGCGACCCGGTTATTGATTCACTTCGATGCGGTTGTTCACGCTCTTGACGCCGTCGGTATTGGTGGCCACCTTGCCGGCAAGCTCGCGCTGCGAGGGCAGGTCCACCGTTCCGGTCAAGGTAACGACGCCGTCCACGGTCTCCACATGAATGTTGAAACTCGACAGGCCCTGGTTGGCCGCGAGCCTGGCCTTGACGTGCGTGGTAATTGCCGCATCGGAGGCGTAATCCGCCACCTTGTCGCCGGCGTTCGCCAGGCCCTGACCGATTTGCTGGGCGCCTTCCTTCATCTGCTGCCCCGGCGCCGTCCCGGCATCATTGTTGTTGCATCCCGCAAGGCCGAGACCGGCGAACGCCAGGACGGCAGCGAGTACTATGGCATGCTTGCCCATGTTCTTTCCTCCAGTGTATAGCTTCCTAAAGTTGGATTCCGGCGGAGGCCGGGAAGTTCCGTGCGCCCCGCATTGATTCCTGTCACAGACGTGGCGGCCTCCCGCGCACCAGGTACACGATAATGGAAATCACGAACAGAATCACGAAAATGATGAATAGTATTTTCGCGATCGTGATGGCTCCGGCGGCAATCCCGCCGAAACCGAATATGGCCGCGATGATTGCGATGACGAGAAATACGATTGCCCACCACAGCATGATGTCTCTCCTTGAGTGTATGATCCACGCGATTCCACGCTA
Organism: Gammaproteobacteria bacterium; assembly: GCA_030452225.1. GTDB lineage: Bacteria > Pseudomonadota > Gammaproteobacteria > JAKDMP01 > JAKDMP01 > JAKDMP01. The sequence goes on along the minus strand of JAKDMP010000159.1, from coordinate 685 downwards.
GCACAAACAGGAGGCGGATTTCCCGCACTCGCCGAAAACCGCTCCAAAGCGGGCTTTTTTGCTACATTGGTATCTCAAAGCGCGGACAGGCCAAGCTTTTTTCGGGACTCGAGGATGGACTACAAGGACTATTACAAGGTGATGGGCGTGGCCCGGGATGTTTCGCCGGACGAGCTCAGGCGTGCCTACCGCAAGCTCGCCCGAAAGTATCACCCCGACGTCAGCAAGGAGGCGGATGCCGAAAACCGGTTCAAGGAAGTGGCCGAGGCCTACGAGGTGCTGAAGGATCCGGACAAGCGCAAGGCCTACGACGAATTGGGCGATCAATGGCAGGCGGGCCAGGACTTTCGCCCGCCGCCGGGTTATGAGCGGCAGCACGATTTTCACGCAAGCAATTTTTCCCGGGAAGATGCCGCGCAGTTCAGTGAATTTTTCGAATCATTGTTCGGCGGGCGCCAACCCTTCGGACAGCAAGCGCGGAACGCTTCGTTTCGCGCCCGGGGCCAGGACATTCATGCCCAAATTCGCATCCCGCTGGAGACGGCCTTTCACGGCGTCGAACGCATGATCACCTTGCAAGTTCCCGAAGCGGAGGAAGGCGGGCGCGTCGCGCTGCACAACCGCACGCTCAATGTGAAGATCCCCAAGGGCGTACAATCCGGCCAGCAAATACGGCTTGCCGGTC
>JAKDMP010000042.1 GCA_030452225.1 Gammaproteobacteria bacterium | reverse complement strand
ACTCGCCCTGGTCGCCGCCGTTGGGAAGATAGCGCTGCTGCAAAACGACGGGCGCGCCGGCCGCCGTTTCATACACGTCCCCTGCGCCGAGGCCGATCCGCACCGTGGGATCGTTGCCGGGCTTCAGCGGAAAATCCAGGTTGAGAGACTTGAAGTACAAGGGCCAGGATTTTGCCGAATTCAACGCCGCGTTCTGGAGCTGGTAATCGATGCGGATGAACGGCTTTCCCGCGTAGGCATAAATGCGCACGGCAAAGCCGCTCCGCATGTCGCTGATGTTCGTGAACCTGCTCGGCGACTCGGCCTTCAGCACCACACGGATCGGGCCGGCTTCCTCGACCTCGACCGTGACATCGTTGCGCAAGGCGTCCCGCTCGAGGTTATCGAAACGATTCTTCAGTACGCCGCCGCCTGCGCCCGCAGCATCCAGAAGCAGCTCGTCATCGGAGAAATTGCCGTCGCCGTTTTTGTCCAGCCACACCTTGTCAAGTATGTGGAACGGGTTCTTGCCGGTGATGAACTTCAAGGGGCCGGTCACCACCGTGACCGTGCCGTTGACGTTCTGCACCGTAAGCGGCGTTGCCGGATCGGCCAGGCCCGTGTCATACACAAAATAGTATTTCGATATGCCGGTGTCCGCCGCGGTGTAGGCGCCCACGGTGGGTTCGAAGTGCACATCGAGCATGCGGATGCTGCGGTCGCGCGCCCACCACAGGTTGTGGATGCCAATCTGGGAAGGCACGGTGTCGCCGGCGGCATCCACGACATGAAAGCCCGCGAGGTCCGCTTCGTAGTAGGTGCCGTAGCGGAGCGGCACCACCGCCACCACCGGGTAGTGGCTCGCGCCGACTCCGGCCACCTCCTTGACCGTCAGCGCCACGTTGACGGTCGTCGGCGGCGGCGCGCTCGCCGGCTCCACGGTGATGCTGATCGAGGCCGTGTTCGAATCGGCCTGGCCGTCGTTGGCCTTGAACGTGAAACCGTCGGGACCGGTATAGTCCGGGGCCGGCGTGTACAGGTACGTGCCCGCGGTCGTATCGTTGATCGCGACACTGCCATGCGCGGGCTGGCCGACGATGCTGAACACAAGCGCGTCGCCGTCGGCATCGGTCGCTTCGAGGGTACCGCTCGCCGCCTGGTTCTCGGTGACCGCAAGCGTGCCGTCCTCGGCCACCGGCGCCTGGTTCTGCGGGGTGGGGCCGCCACCGCCCGATTCGTCCGTTCCGCCACCGCTGCCGCCGCAGCCGGCAATCAACAGCGGCAGCAATACGGCACAAAAACAAATCTGCGCGATGATTTTTTTCTTCATGGTCGGCTCCTGAAACAGGTGAACACCCAGTTACGCCGACACTTACCCAGCGGAAACAACTACTTCGCGCAGCGATCAGGCTTGACAGGAAGCGAAGCGAATGTATCACGCCCGCCCGGCGAACGCAAGAAACCTGAGGCAGTCCGGCGCTCCAATGGGAACAAGAAATGGATCAAGGGCTTCCCGTACTGCGTGCGACCGCTTGTAGAAGGCGCAGGCCGGCATGGATCTTGGGGTCCACGGCGACTTCGGCGGGGCGGTCCGCCAACCAGGCATCGACTTCGGTCAACGGCACTTCGTGAACCGTGATGTCCTCGCTGTCATCGCCGCCGCCGGCGCCGACCCGTTCGAGCCCGCGGGCAACGCAAAAAGTGGTGACTTCGTTGCTGAGTCCTGCCGTGACCGGCCCCGTGCAAACGGCTTCGATGGTGTCGGCCGCATAACCGGTCTCCTCGATCAATTCGCGTCGCGCGGCTTCGAGGAGCGCTTCCCCCGCCTCCTCGTCGCCCACCAGGCCGGCGGGCAGCTCGACCACACACCGGGCGACGGGATACCGATACTGTTCGACCAAAATCAAATTACCGACGTCGGTGACGGCCACGATCGCGACGACGCCCCGGGAGTTGGTGCGCTCGACGTACTCCCAGTGGCCGCGGCGGAGCAGGCGCAGGAAATCGCCTTCATGAAGCTCCTGACTCACCGATGGGCGCCCTCGACGGCCTTGTCCACGGGCGTGGTGCCTCCCTTGAACTCGAGGCCGAGCTGGTGGCGCCGGCGGCGCCACACGGCAAACGATTTGCGCCAATTGAGGATCGAGAACCCGTAGTAGATCACGCGAAACACGAGGATGGACCTGCCCATCCGGGGACGCCGGAAGACGTCGCCCGCGAGCATGGAGGTAATCGCCTCGATCATGCGAAAGCGATTGCTCGGACTCATGAACAGGTGATGAAAGGCCGGGGTGTTGAAGCGGTAGATGTACCAGGAAAATCGGCGCATGCCGCGGCGCAATTTGCGCTCGTAGGTTCGGGTCAGTTGCCTCGCCTGACCGGGATGCTCCAGGATTCGGTCCACGGTATCGGCGGCCATGAACGCGCCGGTCAGGGCAAGGTGCACGCCGCTCGAAAATACCGGATCGAGAAAGGCGAAGGCATCGCCGACCAGAAGACAACCCTCGCCCGAAGCGGTGGACGAAAAATAGGTGAAGTTGCCGGTCGCGCGCACTTCCCCTTCGAGCTCGGCAGCCTTCATGCGCTCGGCAAGGCTGGGCGAAATTGCCAGCGTCTTGTACAGGAACTCCTCGGGCGGGCAATCGCGCGTCTTGAGGTACTCCGGAAAGCACACCGCCCCCACGCTCATGATGCCGTCGCGAAGAGGAATCAACCAGAACCAGCCGTGCTCGAACCAGTACACGCAAATGTTGCCCTCGTCGTCGCCGGGCTGACGGGGCACATTGTGGAAATGCCCGTAAATGGCCGAACTGGCGTGTTTTTTGTTCTTGCGCTTGAGACCCAGCCGACCGGAAAGAAACGTATCGCGGCCACTGGCATCGACGACGAAACGCGTCTCCCAGGCAACTTCCTCGCCGTCTTCGCCGCGGGCGCGAACAAGGGAAGGTTTGCCGGGGCGAAACTCGATCGAAGTGACGCGCACACCTTCGTGCACTTCGGCTCCTGCGCGCTCGGCATTCTTGAACAGGATCCGGTCGAAGTCGCTGCGCCGCACCTCGTAGGCATGCGGGTAGCGTTTGTCCCAGGCGCTGTCGAAGTAATAAGCCTGGTGCGGATTGACGTGATGGTCGGAGTAAAAATCCACGCCCGGCTTCAGGACGCCTACGCTTTCATGCACCTCGTCGAGCACTCCGAGTTGATCGAGCAGCGGCATGGAATGCGGCAGCAGCGACTCACCGATGTGGAAACGCGGATGATGATCCTTCTCCAGCATCACCACCCGGCGCCCTTGGCGTGCCAGCCGCGCCGCCGTGGCCGAGCCGGCCGGCCCGCCGCCGATCACCAGCACGTCGCAAGCCTGCTCGTTGTCGCCGGATTTATCGTCCTTCACTTTCTTCCCCGCCTGTCGACCAAAGCCGATATTGTGCCAAGAAACTCTTTACCGCGCCAATGCGCTGTACTACAATGCCACCTTTCCAGTGAAAGTTTCCCGAAATGGCACAAAGCGAGTTGGAACGGGAGTTGGCCGCCCTGATCGTCGACACGCTCGACCTGGAGGACACCGATCCGTCCGCGATCGATCCGGAGGCGCCTCTGTTTCGTGAGGGGTTGGGGCTGGATTCCATCGATGCGCTGGAACTTTCCCTCGCCATCGCCAAGACCTACCAGGTCCAACTGAAGGCGGACGACGAGCATGACCGCACGGCCTTCTCGACCCTGCGCACGCTTGCGGCCTATGTCCAGGGACGACGCGTCGAAGTCTCCTGATCCGGCAGCGCCCCGCCGCAACATGCCCTCGGGCGATACGCGGACCGTCGGCAGTACACTGCGCAAGTACGGCCTGCGCCTATGGGGCTTGACCATCGTCGGCTATCTCGCCGCCATCGGCGTTTGCACTGCATTGGGCGTCTTGTGGCCGGCCGCCTTGGTACTCGTGGCATTGTTTCTCACGGCGCTGATTCGCGCCCTGGTCCTGGAAAATCGAGCCGAAGCGATCTTCCTGGCATCGATCCTCGTACTTATCGTTGTGGTACTGATCGGCTACGGACCCGAAAAAGCCATCGGACTGACCCTGGCCGTCGTGCAGGCGATGGTCGCCGCCCTTTTCCTGCGCAGCCTTCGCGGCCCCAAATCCGACATCATCACGCAGATAGCCTGCGCCATCCGAGCGCGGAGAACCGCGCGCGAACTCGACTACACGCGCAATGTTTGCAAGGCCTGGGGTGCGCTGATGCTGGTGATGGCTGCCGTCTCCCTGGCCTTCACCTTCTTCGCTCCGCCACGGATATGGTGGACTTGGAAGCTCTTCGGATGCTGGGCCGTGCCGGTGGGTTTCTTCATTCTCGAATGGCTGCTGCGCCAGTGGATTCTGCGCCAGGAACACAAAAAAGGATTCAAGAGCGGATTCAGGCAATCGCTGCGTGCCGTAGCCCGCATTGACTTCGCGCACTTGTTCGAGCTGTGACTTTCCCTGCATCCCTGCCGCTTGTTGTCGGCGATCCCGGGAATCCCATTGCCCGCTACGCATCGCAGCGTATTACCCGCGCCGGGTTTCTATCCGACGTCATGGCCTTGTCGGAATTGCTGCCGGAAAATCGCCACGGCCTCAACCTGTGTACCGATCGCTACCATTTCCTGGTCGCATTCGCCGCACTGCTCGTATCCGGGCATGTGAACCTTTTGCCGCACAGCGCCGCTCCGAAAGTCCTTGACGACCTTGCCGGCGACTACGCGGCCTTCCGGGTCGGCGACGAAATGGTGCGGGCCGTGCACGGCCAATACGGGAAGGCGGCGCCGGTTCCGGGTATCCCCGCGGAGCGCGAAGCCGCCGTGTTGTTCACCTCCGGCAGCACCGGCCGCCCCGCCGCCCAGAGCAAAACCTGGGGCGAACTCGTCGGATCGTCCCACGCGGCCATTGCGCGATTCGGCCTCGATTCGCGCCACGAAATCGTCGCCACCGTGCCCGCCCAGCACTCCTACGGTTTCGAGTCCGGTGCCCTGTACGCGCTCAACGGACCCGCGGTGATCCACAACGGCAAGCCCCTGTTCCCCGCCGACGTTCGCGACGCGCTTGCTGGCATGGAAGCCCCGCGCATCCTGGTCACCACCCCGCTGCATCTCGAGGCCTGCCTCGAGGCCGGACTCGACTGGCCGCCGCTTGCCTTCTGCCTCTGCGCGACTTCGCCGCTCAGCCGCGAAGCGGCCGTGAAGGCCGAGGCGACGTTTTCGGCGCCCATGCGCGAAATCTACGGCAGCAGCGAGACCGGCGCCATCGCCAGCCGCCGCACCGCAACGGAAACCACTTGGACTCCGTACGACGGCGTGCGGCTCCACGGCGGGGACAGCGGTTTTCGGGTTTCGGCGCCGTTTCTTCCCGCGTCGCGCCGACTTACCGACCGTTTCGAAATCGCCGCGGACGGCCGCTTCGAGTGGCGCGGCCGACAAGCCGACCAGATCAAGATCGCCGGCAAGCGCACGACGCTTGCCGAACTGAACGCGCGCCTGCGCGCCATCGCCGGCGTGAAAGACGGCGGCTTCATCCTGCCCGAACACGACAGCAAGCGGCTGGCCGCGGTGGTGGTGGCCCCCGGCATCGAAGCCGAGGATATTCGCGCACAACTCGTCGAGGCCCTCGATCCCGTTTTTCTGCCGCGCCCCCTGGTCAAGGTCGAATCCCTCCAACACACGGCTACCGGGAAGCTCGCTCGCGCGGAACTGCTTGCCCACCTCGAGGGGCGAGCCAAAGACTCGGCGTCATCGTGATCCGCCCGCGTCCGTCCACCCCCCATACCTCCGCCGATCCCGCCTCGCCCGGGCAAGACTGGACCCGGCAGAAGGAGCGCAGCACTCCTTTCGCCCTGTGGCTTATCGGCGCCGTTGCGTTGACGCTGGGCCGTCACGTGGCCCGCATTTTCATTGCCTTCGCCGTGGCTTGGTACCTCGTGCGCGCCTGGTCGGTGCGCCGCCACGTCTACGATTTTCTCCGTCGGGTGCTGCCGCGCCCGCCGCGAATCCGCGATCTGGTTCGCACATACTGGTGCTTCGCTGCGGTGACGCTCGATCGCGTGTTCTTCGTCGCCGGCCGCGACAGCAAGTTCGACGTTCGCATTCACAACCCCGAGCTGCTCGATGACCTCCAGGCACAAGGCAGGGGGGCGATTCTGCTCGGCGCGCATCTCGGCAGCTTCATCGCCTTGCGTGCACTGGCCAAGCGCCGCAAGAGCATGGCGATCAGGATTCTGCAGTACCGCGATCAAAACCCCGCGATCTCCCGGACCATTGCCCGGCTCAATCCGGATCTTGCCGAAGACATTATCCCGCTCGGAGAACCCGACGTGCTGTTGCGGCTGGAACGATGCATCAGGCACGGCCAATTTGCCGCGCTTCTTGCCGATCGCATGGGGCCCAAAGACACCCGCGGCGTAACTTGTGATTTTCTGGGCGATCCGGTCGCTTTTCCCTCCGGCGGCGTGGAGGCCGCGTTGGTATTGGACTGCCCGCTGGTGCTGTTCTTTGGTCTGTATCGTGGCGGCAATCGTTACGAATTGTATTTCGAGCGTCTCGCAACCTGCCCGTATGCCGATCGCGGCGAGCGCCGCAAGCTGGTCGAGGACATCGTGGAGCGCTACGCCGGGCGGCTCGCCCATTACGCCCGCCAGGCTCCCTACAACTGGTTCAATTTCCACGACTACTGGCACCAGAACGAAGAGCCTTTGAAGAAGGAATCCGGCTCAGCGAACCAGCAACCGTAGCCAGCGGTTTCTCGCCCACAACGCGGTCAACCCCAAGGCGAGAAACAACACCACGACCGGGAAGGAAAATTCCCGGGCGTAGCTGTGAAACCAGCCGTGCAGCATCCCGGCCGGTTCGACAAAAAGGTAATGGCAGACATGGATGCCCAACACATAGGTCGCCCCGACGTGCGGCCACCAGCGCCATCAAAAACCACAGATGACCCTTGCCTCCCAACCCAAAGGACAGCAGAGGATGCGCCGCCATGTGCTCGAACTGGTGGACGACCGCCTGTCATTCACGACTTCGGAAGCAGCCCGCAAGCGGTCCGGCTTTATTGTCGGTACTCGACACCCGGTTCGGAAGCGGATTGATGTTCGGCTCTTTTGTCGCGCGCGGCCCGGCTCTCGATGGCCGCGTTGAATTCGGCCCCCAAAAGGACGACCAGCGCCGAGATGAAAAGCCACAGGAGCAGCACGACAACCGTGCCTATCGCGCCGTACATGCGGTTGTAACTCGCGAAGTGGCTGACGTAGAGCGAGAACAGTGCCGAACCGATCAGCCACGCGACGGTAGCCAACGCGGCGCCGCAGGCCACCCAGCGCCAGGCGCGGCAATGGCGATTGGGCACGAAGCGATAAAGAACCGCCAGGCCGGCGCCGACCAGCAGCACCAGCACCGCCCAGCGCACCACAGTTATCCCGACGCCCCACATTGAGCCAAGATCGATTCGGGTGAGCAGCGCCGGAAGCACCACCACGGCGATCAATGCGATCACGGCGAACAGGATAGAGGCCGTCGTGACAGCCAGACTGAGCCCGATACGCCGGGTGAGACCGCGAGGCTCAAGACCGCCGTGGGCTATATTGAGTGCCGTGATAATGGCGGTGGCCCCCTGACGCGCGCTCCAAAGCGTGAGCAAGAAGCCGATGATCACGCCGAGGCCGAGCAAGCCGTTACCGGAATTTGCACTCGCGAGTGCGTGGGATTGCGTCTGCAGGAGGCCCGCCACGCCGGGCGGCAACATGCCCATATTCAGCAGCCGTTGGACATCCGCGGGATCGGCCACCAGGCGATAGACCGAGATCAACGCCGTCAGGGCCGGGAAAACCGCGAGCATGCCGTAGAAGGCGACCCCCGCCGCGATCAGCGGCAGGTTGTGTTCGCCGATCCGGGCGAAAACCTGCTTTCCGGCCGCTCGCCAATCGGCGCCGGATAGACCGCCGAGCCGCGCTCCCGCCGGCACCTCGCCCGCCGCCGCTTCCGATTGTGAGCCTTCCATTCCCGCCTCGCCCGCAGCCGTCAACGACGCCTTGCGCGGTAGCGTTTCAGCAATTTGCTTGCGATCGCCAACAGAATGGTTCGCGAAATCGTCTTGAGCGCCATGCCATCCCTCCACTGCACTGGCCGAATGCTTTCAGGCTAGCCTTTGGGCGTCGCCTGCTGCAAGCGGGCGCACCCCGGAGCGCTCTGCCACCGATCCGGGCGCCGCACTCGCGCCGCTGCTGCGTAGGCTGCCGGCAGGGTTGATATACTTCGCGCCATGGGCGCAGCAAATTTCGGCAAACTCACCGACACCTTGGCACAGGGGGCGGCGCGGGCGGCAATACCCGGTCGCGATGCCACGTGCGAGCCCGCGCCCGGAAGCCTGTGGCGTGGGGGCGCCAACGTGCTTTGCTTCATCGGTTTCGCCGTGCTGGCGATTTTCGGCACGCTCGTACTCCTGCCCGCGGCCTTGGTGCTCCCCGGCAACCGATCACGTCGGGTTCGGCGCCTGGCCAGCCTCGGTTTTCGCATATTGCTGGTTTTCATTCAGAGTTTTTCACTGGGTAAAATCCACATCGAGGGCAAGGAAAATCTGGCACGGGCATCGGGCTGCCTCCTGATCGCCAACCACCCCAGCTTCGTGGACAGCCTGGTGCTGTTCGCCCTGCTGCCCGAGGCCAACTGCATCATGAAAGCGGTTCTCCGGCATCACCCGCTGTTTGCTCCCTTCGTGCATGCAGGCGGCTACATCAGCAACGCCTCGGGCCCGCTGGAAACCATCGCCGCCTGTCGCCGGGCCAAGGAGAACGGCGAGACGATCATCATTTTCCCTGAAGGCTCGCGCACCCCCGCCGACACCATGCCACGATTGCACCGGGGCGCCGCTCAGATTGCCCTGCGGGCCGGCATGGACATTCTCCCCGTCACCATCCACTGCGATCCGCCCATCCTCACCCACGACCGCCCCTGGTATTACATGCCCTCGAGGCGCGTCGAATACGTGGTAAGCTTCCACGAACCGCGGCAACCGCGCGCATTCGCGCCTACCGATGATCTCTCTCCGCCGCATGCAGCCCGGCGACTGACCCGAGCGCTTCAAACCTGGTTTGAGCATCAATTTGATTCCATGCACACCGCAGATATCGCCCCACCATCCGCGCCGCAATCCACATTCGAGGCGACTGCATCCTTGCAGCCGAACCGATCCTCATGAATGACGAAGAACTTTCCGCCCGGTTGTACAGGCTCCTGGCGGAACATTTCGAACTTGACCCCGCCAAGGTGACTCCCGAAGCGCGGCTGTACGAGGACCTCGGGCTCGACAGTATCGATGCGGTCGATCTCGCCCTGGCGGTCGAAGACCTGACCGGCTGCGAAACCACGCCCAATGACTTTCAAAACGCCAGTACCGTGGCCGACGTGGAAACAATCATCCGCAAACTCGTCGCCGCGAAGTAAGCCTCGCCGCAACCGCACTGATGGAATCCGCACGTCGCAAACTCCCGCAGATCGACTCGCGCAACCGCACCGGTCCCGACCAATGGGGCTACGCACTTTCCGTCTCGCCCGAACTCTCCTGGTTCGCCGGGCACTTTCCGGGGCAGCCGGTGTTGCCCGGCGTCGCCCAGATCGGCTGGGCCATCCTTTTCGCGCGCCAGGCATTCGGACTCGATGCCGATCCGTCGCACATCGAACGCGTCAAATTCCAGCAGCCCATCCGTCCAGGAGACCGCGTGCAACTGGACCTCGTGCAACATGACGACGAAGGCCGGAGTCGCATCGATTGGTGCTTCCGCGGCCCCGATCGCGTATTCAGCCGCGGGCGCTTCGAATTTTTTCTTGAAAAACCCGAATAATTGGTACTCCGTCTTTCTCCACGAAGGGGCAATCGTGCCGGAAAAGTTGCAATCGTCATTTCGGGCGTGCGCAAGCGCGATCCGGGCCGCGAAGGACCGCTCGCGTGGGAATGACGGATACACCAGAGGTTCTCTGACGTTTTGACTTTCAAGCCGATCGCAATCATTCCGGTCTACAACCATCACCGGGCCTTGCCGGATTTGTGCGCGAAGCTTTTGGCGCAAAACCTGCCGATTCTGCTCGTCGACGACGGCAGTGCGCAAACGACCCGCGATGCGATCGATGCGTTGATCGAGGTCCATCCGGATCGAATCGGCTTGCTGCGCCTGGAGTCCAACCAGGGCAAGGGCGCGGCCGTCCTCGCAGGTTTGGCCATGGCCCACGACGGAGGCTACAGCCACGCCCTGCAGCTGGATGCCGACGGCCAGCACGATCCCGTCGAGGCGGGCCGTCTTCTCGATGCCGCCTGCGCACAACCCGAAGCACTGGTTTCCGGCACGCCGGCCTACGATCATTCGGTGCCGGCGGTTCGCTATTACGGGCGCTGGATCACGCATCTTCTTGTCTGGCTGGAAACCCTGTCGCGCGATCTGACCGATTCCATGTGCGGGTTTCGGGTGTACCCGCTCGCCCCCGCGCTGGCGCTGATGCGGCAGAGAAAAATCGGCGCCCGCATGGACTTTGACACCGACATCATGGTGCGCCTGTATCTCGCGGGCACCCCCGTGCGCTTTTGCGATGTGAGCGTGCGCTACCCGCAGGGCGGCGAATCGCGCTTCAGAATGCTGCGCGACAACCTTCGCATGGGCTGGCTGCATCTGCGATTGCTCTGCGGTTTGCCCGGCCTTGCCGTGCGGCGCCTGCTATCCTGTGCCCGATCCGAACGCTCCGGGAAGCACGAATCGCCGCCATGAGCCAAAAGACCGTTCTGCCGTTTCGCCTGGCCTTATTGATGGGCGTCATGATGGTCGCGGGCGTGGCCCGCTCCTACGCTGTAGCGCCGCCGACGGCGGCGACGGCCGCGGCGCCCTATACCGCGAACTTCACCGAGACCCGCACGATCCCCGGGATGACCACGCCGCTGGTGCTTCACGGCACGATCCGTTTCACCCCCGGCCGTCATCTCTTGTGGGCCATCGAAAAACCCTATTCCTACCGTTTCGAGATCGCCGACGGAACGCTCACCGAGGTGCTGCCCGACGGCTCGCGAAAAACCGAGCCGCTCGAGAAAACCCCGTGGGCGCAGGCGCTGTTCAAGCTCTTCTCCTCGCTTCTGGGCGGCGACCCGCATGCGCTCGCGCGCTACTTCGACCTCGAGCCTACCGACCAAGGCATGATCCTCACGCCGCGCAGCCAAGTGCTGGCGAAATGGGTCACGCGGATCGTCGCCGTCGGCAAGCCCATGCCGCACAAGGTCACCATCGTCGGCAGCGACAGCGGCAAAACCGTCCTCGAATTCACGCCCCTGAAACCGCTTCCACCACCTGCCGCCGCGACTACAGGAGCATGAAAGATGAACGCCGCGGGCCGCTGAGCACAACGCTCGCGGCGGCCGATGCCGGACGGCCTCGTTACCTTCTTGTCTGGGCGCTGGTGCTGGCCCTGCTGTGCGCGGGCGCGGCTTTGCGAGTCGCCCTCGGCGGCGCCTCGCCGATCGGCTCCAACGTCAAGAGCCTCCTGCCGGACACGGCTAACGACCCGCTTCTCGCTGCCGCCGGCGAGCGGAGCAACGAGGCGTTCTTGCAAGGCATGGTGATCGCGGTGCAGGGACCGGCGGCGGGCACGACCACCGCCGCCGCCCAAGCGGCCCGGTCGGCATTGGCCGGCGCCGGTTATCGCATCGAAAATCCGGGGACAACCGCCAATGCCCTCTACGAAGTCTACCGCCGGCATCGGTTCCGGCTTTTGACGCCGTCCGACGCGGCCGCCATGACGAAGCAACCCGAGCAGACCTTCATCACCGCGCTCCAGGTAGGACTCGCGCAGCCGGGGAGCCCCGCCGGCACGCTCGCCGATCCGGGCGGTTTTCTCACCCGCTGGCTCACGGGTTTGCCGCGGCCTTTCCCCGATCTGGTTCCGGCCCACGGCCTGCTCGCTGTGCCCGAAGCCGCGCAACCCAGTTATCTCCTCATCGTCACGCTCGGGCAGGAGGCGTTCAGCCCCGCCGGAGAACGCGAAGCCCGCAAGGCGGTGGCGCTCGCGGAAAATGCGGTCGGCAGACTCTGCGCCGCCTGCACCGTGACCGCCACCGCGCCCGCGCTGTTCTCCGCGGCCGAGCGGGCGGAGGCCAAGAGCGAAGTCCTGTGGCTCAGCATCGGCTCGTCGCTCATCATCATCCTGCTCGTGCTTTTATTCTTCCGCAGCCTGCGCCCGCTTCCGCTGGTCGCGGCCGGCGTCGTCGGCGGGATCGTCTTTGGCGCCGCCGTCACGCTCATCGTCTTCGGCGAGGTGAACCTCATCACCCTGATCCTGGGCACGACCCTGATCGGCATCTCGGTGGACTACGCGCTCTACTATCTCGTCGACCGGCGCCTGAACGGCGGCGGCACGCTTTTGCGCATCGCGCCCGGCGTCGCGCTCGCGCTTTCGGTCACCTGCATCGCCTTCGCCTTTCTGGCCGCGACGCCCTTCGCGCCGCTTCGCCAGATGGCGGTCTTCTCGATCATCGGCCTGATCGGTGCGGTATTCACCGTGGGCGCGGCGTTCCCGGTTTTCTCCCGGCGCTGGGGCGAATCGACCGCTCCGCGGATCATGCACGGGGCGATACGGATGGCAAGCGGCGGCGGGCGGCGCTGGCGGGCGATTCTCGCCGTACTGCTCGTCGCCGGCTCCATCGGCGGATTGACGCGCCTGTATGCCGAGGACAACCTGCGACAATTGCAAGCCATGCCGCCCGAGCTGGTCGCCGCGTCGGCGAAGATCGCCTCGCTTCTCGGCACCCCGCCCGCAAGCGGGTACTTTCTCGTTCGCGGCCCGGATCTCGCGACCGCGCTCGAAAGAGGGCATCGCCTCGCAGAGAGCGCTGCGCATCACACGCCGAAACTCACCCTGGTCGGACTCGCCGGTTTCCTGCCTTCGCCGGCCGCGCAGCACAAAGCGCTGGGCGCTTGGACGCCGCTGATGAACAACGGCGGCGCCGCGCTCGAGGAAGCCCTTGCTCAATCGGGCCTGCCCACGGCTTTCGCGAAACCGCTGATCGCGGGCTGGCCTTCGCATGACGAAGCGCTGACCGCGCAGCAGCTCATCGACACGCTCCCGGCGCTGGGGCGCTTCACGGTGCACGCCGGCGGCGAAACCGGGCTTCTCGTGCAAATCTACGGCAAGCCTGCATCGGGCGAACTGCAAACGCTGGCGTCCGGAACGTCCGGCGTGATGTACGTCAACACGCTCGAGCGCTTGAATGCCGTGTTTTCCCACATCCGCAACCAGGCCATCCTGTGGGTCGCGATCGGCTATGCGGTGACGCTCCTCCTGCTCGGCTGGCGCTACGGTCCCGTCGGCGGTTTCGTGACGCTGCTTTCGCCGCTTACCGCCGCGCTCGTGACCCTGGGGATCCTCGGCTGGTTGGGCGAGCCCGTGAACACCTTCGTGGTGGTCGCCCTGATGCTCGTGGCGGGCGTCGGCGCGGACTACGCCCTGTTCCTGCACGAAGGCGGCACGCACATGGCCTCGACGAGCCTCGCGGTGATGCTCGCCGCGGCCTGCGCGATCGGCTCCTTCGGCCTCCTCGGAGCAAGCCGCATCCCGGCGCTGCACGAATTCGGGCTCACGGTCGCGATCGGCATCGCCGTCGCGTGGCTATTGGCACCGCTTACACTGTTCGCGGTCAAGAAGAGAGCGACATGAAGTTATGGCGCCGCTGATCAATTCGTCATTCCCACGAAAGCGCACTACTTTCAGAGGAAACTGCGGAAGCACTCGTTTTACTCGTCATACCGGCGCAGACCGGACTGCGAAGGCGGAACGCCGAAGCGAACATGCGCGCAGCGCATGGCCCGAAGGGCGAGCGACGCAAGTCGCGAGTAATCCAGCTTTTAATGGATCCCGCCCGTCCGGCGGGATACGTATTCATACTGGGTCCCGGCCTGCGCCGGGGCGACGGCAAAATGAAAATCGGGTCTCCAACGCGGAGTTGGAGTTGAACATGGTAACCAGGGCGGGGCTGAAGACTTTCGGGCAATTTTCTCCGGACAGCAATGCGCGAAAGCGGGAATCCGGTTCGAATGAACGAATCCCGCTCGCAGAGCGCAATACATCTTCCAGACTGGGCTCCCGCCTTCGCGGGAGCGACGCAAGCGGGTTGTCCGGAACCGTCCTGTACCGACTTTGCCCGGTTGCCTTGCTGGCGTTCATGCTTGCCGGCTGTGTGAGTGCACCCGGACCGCAGTGTGTACGCCTGGCTTACGACGGCTGGTTCTGCCTGCTCGCTCCCGCCGCGCTCCCGGCGCATGAGGACACCTCGCTGGTCTCCGTGTCTCAAAACGGCACACAAAAACATTTTGTCGGCCAGCTTTCCATCACTCAAAACAAGATGACGCTGGCGCTGTTCAACCTGGCCGGGCTGCCTGCCGCAACGCTGCATTGGGACGGTCAGAAGGCCACGCTGCGTTCGCCCAAAAAGTTGGCCATCGAGCCAAAACAACTCGTCGCCTTGCTCGAACTCTCGCTCGCGGCACCGGAAACGCTGCGCCGGGCACTGCACGGCCTGACGCTCTCGACGGCGTACACGGAATCGGGCGAAGAGCGGCGGCTCAGCGACGGTTCAGACCTGGTAGCCCGCGCGGTGATGAATGCCACCGGAGTTACACATATCGAGGTGCCCGGAATGCAGCTCGAAATCATGCTGACACCCCTGAAGTCCAACACCGATGAATGAGTTTCCCGCGATTGCCGCGTTGTTGCCGCACGGCCCCGAAGCGCTTGCGCTCGACGCGGTCACGGCCTGGGAGCCGGGCGAACGGGCGACGGCCCGTCTCACGGTTCGCCCGGACCTCATCCTTTATGATGAGGCGATACAAGGCATTCCGGCCTGGGGCAGCATCGAAATCATGGCACAAACACTCGGCGTCTATGCCGGACTCAACGCCGGGTCAGCCGAGGTGAAGTCATCGCCCGGCTACTTGGTCGGCGTACGCCATTTCCGGGTCGCCCGAGCGGTACTGGTCAAGGGGCTCGAACTGGACATATCGGCCGAATGCAGGCATTGTGAAACTTGGGGGCTGGCCACCTTTGCCTGTCGCGTTCGTCATGCCGAGGAGGAACTGGTGAGCGCCGTTTTGAGCGTCTGGCGGCCGCGCCCGCCGGATTCCACATCATGAGCGCTGCCCGGCGGGTACTCGTCACCGGGGCGAGCCGCGGCATCGGGCGCGCCATCGCGCTCGCGCTCGGTGGCGAAGGCTTCGACATCGGCGTGCACTACCATCGCTCCGCCTCCGCGGCCGAGAAAGTCGCGGACGCCATCCGCAACGCCGGCGGCGCGGCGCATACGCTCGCCTTCGATGTCGCCGATCGCGACGCCTGCGCCCGCGAACTCGAAAAAGACGTATCCGCACACGGCGCCTACTGGGGCATCGTCGCCAACGCCGGCATCACCGCCGACGGCACCTTCGCCGCCATGCCGCCCGAAGATTGGGACCGCGTCCTCGCCACCAATCTCGACGGCTTCTACAACGTGGCGCAGCCCCTCACCATGCCGATGGTGCGCCTGCGCGACGGCGGGCGCATCGTTACCGTCTCCTCGCTTTCGGGCGTGATGGGCAACCGCGGCCAGGTCAACTACAGCGCCGCCAAGGCCGGGCTCATCGGCGCCACCAAGGCGCTCGCGGTGGAACTCGCGAGCCGCGCCATCACCGTGAACTGCATCGCCCCGGGCCTGATCGAAAGCGACATGACCGCGGAAGCACCGCGCGAGGAAATCATGGCGCAAATCCCCGCCGGCCGCCTCGGCACGCCGAAGGAAGTCGCCGCGCTCGTCGCCTTCCTCTTCCAGGACGCCGCCGCCTACATCACCCGCCAGGTGATCGGCGTCAACGGAGGCATGGCGTGATCGAACTATTTGAAGGCTTGCGCAGGGGAAACGTACATTCCACGGCCACGGGCGGCAGCTCATACTCCCCCTTGCCGCAGACCTGCGGGAAGGGGGAGCGAGAGGGGGATTCTTTTCCGGGCACCCGGGCTGGGGAATCCCCCTCCGGCTCCCCCTTCCGCGAAGACGCGCAAGGGGGAGGGCGGAATGCCCAAATCCGTTGCGCACGGTGCCCAGCACCATGAATAAACCGCATCGCGTCGTCATCACCGGTTGCGGTGGACTGACCGGGCTCGGGCACGACTGGCCGACCATACGCGACAACATGGAAGCCGGCCGCTCGGCGGTCGCCCGCATCCCCGGCTGGGAGCCGTACAAAAAACTCCGCACCCGTCTCGGCGCACCGGCCGCGCCGTTCGACCTGCCGGCGCATTACACCCGCAAGCGCACGCGCAGCATGGGCCGGGTGGCGCTCCTCGCGGTGCGCGCGAGTGAACTCGCCCTCGAAGACGCGGGCCTGCTCGGCGATCCGGTCATAAGTTCCGGGCGCACCGGCGTCGCCTACGGCTCCGCTTCCGGGAGCCTGGAGCCGATTCTTTCCTGCGGGCGTTTCGTCGAAACCGGTTCGCTCAAGGGCGCAAGCGCCAACAGTTACGTGCAGCAGATGGCGCATACCGGCGCGGTCAACATCGACGTCTTCTTCTCGATCCGCGGGCGCATCATCCCCACCTGCAGCGCCTGCACCTCGGCGAGCCAGGCCATCGGCTACGCCTGGGAAACGCTGCGCCAGGGACAGCAGGACGTCATGCTTGCCGGCGGCGCCGACGAGCTTTCCATCGCCAGCGCCATCGTCTTCGACATGCTCTACGCCACCAGCATCCGCAACGACGAACCCGAGGCCTCGCCGCGCCCCTTCGACCGCGACCGCGACGGCATCGTGCTCGGCGAGGGCGGCGCCACCGTCGTTCTCGAAACGCTCGAACACGCGCGGGCGCGCGGCGCCCACATCTACGCCGAGGTCGTCGGCTTCGGCACCAATGCCGACGGCACGCATGTCACCCAACCCAACGCCGCGACCATTGCCGAAGCCATGCGCCTCGCCCTGGCCGACGCCGACCTCGAAGCGGAGCGCATCGGCTACGTCAACGCGCACGCCACCGGCACCTCGCTGGGCGACGTGGCCGAATCCGAAGCCACCCTCGAAGTCATGGGCGCCGAGGTTCCGGTGGGCTCGTTCAAGGGCTACTTCGGTCACACGCTCGGCGCCTGCGGCTCGCTCGAAGCCTGGCTCACCATCGAGATGATGAATGCCGGCCACTTCGCCCCCACCCACAATCTCGAGCATCCCGCCGCGGAATGCGCGGCCCTGAACTACCACTACGGCGAAAGCCGGAACATCGACACCGATTACATCATGACCAACAACTTCGCCTTCGGCGGCATCAACACCAGCCTCATCTTCCGCCGCTGGCGCTAGAACGGCACCGATCAAAAACCACCCCGTCATTCCCGCGAAAGCGGGAATCCGGCAAGGATCACGGAATCCCGCTTCTTGGGCACGGTTCCGCCTTATCCGTTGGATTACTCGCGACTTGTGCCTCATCCCTGCCCGCAAACAAGCCAGTAACAACAACTTGGAGCAAATTGACACCGCTCCTCCCATCGCTGATTTTTTAGGTCGTATAATACA
>JAKDMP010000158.1 GCA_030452225.1 Gammaproteobacteria bacterium | reverse complement strand
CGGCGAGATCGCAGGTCGCAACGAGCTGGCAGCCCGCCGCGGTGGCGATACCCTGGACCCGGGCGATCACCGGCTGCGGCAGGCGCAACAGGCCGGTCATGACCGCGCTGCAACGGCGGAACAGCGCCTGATGGGCGCCACCATGCCTGCCGGCGCTGGCGCCGCCGCGAAAGAGCCCGGCTCCGGCCTCGCTGAACTGCTCGGCCAACTCGCGCCGCAGGACGACCCGGTGGTGGCGCTCAACACGGCGTTGTTCGATCACGGCGCCTGGCTGGATCTCCCCGCCGAAGCCGCGCCGGGCGAGCCGCTCGAAATCGTCCACGCGATCGGCGCACACGACTCGCCCAGCGAAACGCATGCGCGGCTCGCCATCCATTTGGGAGAGAACGCCCGCCTTACGCTGGTCGAACGCTTCATCGGCGATTGCGATGATGCGCTCTTGAGTCGCGTCGCGGAGATGGCACTGGATGCCGGCGCAGAGTTGCTGCACATTCGTCTCAACGAGGCCGGCGACGGCAGCCAGCTCCTGGGCCACACTTCGGTGCGCGTCGGCGAACGAGCCCAATACCGTTGCCTGACCCTGGACCTCGGCGCCAAGCTGGCGCGCGAGGCCTTTCACATCGACCTTGCCGAGGACGCCGCCGCGACCCGACTCACCGGCCTCGCGCTCACCGACGGGCGCCGTCATGCCGACAGCGACGTACTGGTCACGCACCATGCCACCCACACGCTGAGCCGCCAGAACTTCCGCGGCGTCCTCGACGGGCGCAGCCGCAGCGTCTATTCGGGGAAGGTACTGGTGGCGCCGGGCGCACAAAAGTCCGACTCCTCCCAGAACTCGGCCAACCTGCTCCTGTCGCGCAAGGCCGAGGCCGACACGCGCCCGCAGCTCGAAATCTATGCCGACGACGTCGCCTGCGATCATGGCGCGGCGACCGGCGCCATCGATCCGGACGCCCTCTTCTATCTCGAGAGCCGCGGCATTCGCGCCGATGCGGCGCGGCGCATGATTGCCTACGGCTTCGCCGCGCACAGCCTCGATGCCGTGCGCGACAACGCTCTCTTCAAACCGTTGACGACGCTGCTTGCTGACCGCATGCAGGCGCCCGAGGAGGTGCAGGAATGGTTGTAGAGAGCGCCGAAGTGCTGCGCGATTTCCCCGATGCCGCCACGCTGCGCCGGGACTTTCCGGCCCTGACGCAGTCGGTGCATGGCCACCCCCTCGCCTACCTCGACAACGCGGCGACGACGCAAAAGCCCGAGGCCGTGATCCGCGCGGAAGGCGAGTACTACCGCCGCGACAACGCCAACGTGCATCGCGGCGTACACACGCTCTCCGAACGCGCGACCGCGGAGTTCGAAGCCGCGCGCGCCGCCGTCGCCCGCTTCATCGGCGCGGCCGAGGCCGACGAAATCGTGTTCACCCGCGGCACCACCGAGGCCATCAACCTGGCGGCGAATGCCTGGGGCGGCGCCAACCTCGGCGCCGGGGACGAAATCCTCATCACCGAACTCGAACACCATTCCAACATCGTGCCCTGGCAGCTCATTGCCGCGCGCAGCGGCGCCAAGCTCGTGGTCGCCCCGATCGACGAGGACGGCAATGTCCCGCTCGAGGATTTTTCCGAACGGCTGAATTCGCGCACCCGCATTGCCGCCTTCGGCCATGTTTCCAATGCGCTCGGCAGCGTCAACCCGGTTGCCGAAATGACACGTCTGGCCCACGCCGCCGGAGCCCTGGTGCTCGTAGACGGCGCCCAGGCCGTCGGCCATCTTCCCGTGGACGTCGGTGGAATCGACTGCGACTTCTACGCCTTTTCCGGCCACAAGATGTATGCCACCATGGGCATCGGCGGGCTTTACATCCGCGCCGGCATCGCGGCCGACATGCCGCCCTGGCAGGGCGGCGGCGAGATGATCCGCAGCGTCAGTTTCGAGAACACGCTGTACGCCGAGCCACCCCACCGCTTCGAGGCCGGCACGCCGAACGTCGCCGGGGCCGTGGGACTCAAAGCCGCCATTGCCTATCTCGACAATCTCGGCATGGCTCGGCTTGCCGCCGGCGAAGATGAAACGCTCGAATACGCGCTCGAGCAACTGCGATCGGTTCAGGGACTCAACTTGGTCGGCCGGCCGGCCGAGCGCGTGGGCGCCATCTCCTTCACGATCGACGGCATTCACCCGCACGATCTCGGCACCCTGCTCGATCATGCCGGCGTGGCCATCCGTACCGGCCACCACTGCGCACAGCCGGTGATGGAACACTACCATATCCCGGCCACGGCGCGCGCCTCCTTGGGCCTGTACAGCACGACCGGAGAAATTGACCAACTGGTTGCCGCCCTCAACGAAGCCCGCAAGGTATTTTCTCCATGATGGACAGCGAACTCGCCGCCCTGTACCAGGACGTCATCATCGATCACAACAAGAGCCCGCGCAACTTCCGCGAGCTGGAGCCGCCGCGCCGCGAAGCCGACGGCTACAACCCGCTGTGCGGCGATCGGCTGACCGTATACCTGCGCGTCGAAGACGGGCACATCAGGGAGGTGACTTTTCAGGGCAGCGGTTGCGCCATTTCCCTCGCATCAGCCTCGCTCATGACCGAAGCCCTCAAGGGCAAGACCGTGAACGAAGCACAGGCCTTGTTCACGCAAATGCATGCGCTACTGACGGATCGCAACGGCGCCGAAGGCGACGTCGAACTCGGCAAGCTCGAAGCGCTCGCAGGGGTGCGCGCGTACCCGTCGCGCGTGAAGTGCGCCACCCTCGCTTGGCACACGCTGCAATCGGCGCTCGAAGGCGAACACGAATCGATCACCACGGAGTAACCAGGGAATGTACGGCGGAGGACAACAAGTCGTCACGGTCGAAAAGGATTGCCCCGGCGTGCTCGTCCCGGTCGGCACCGAAGTCGTCATCCCCGAAGGCACCGAGGTGCAAATCACGCAGGCCATGGGCGGCAGCGTGACCGTGCACATCGGCGGAAACCTCGTGCGCGTGGACGCAAAGGACGCAGGCATGTTGGGGCTCGATATCGATACCGGCGAGTCCATGCCGGAAAATCCCACCGAAGGGGAATTCGAAAAGCTCGCCTGGGAACAACTCAAGACCTGTTTCGACCCGGAAATCCCGATCAACATCGTGGACCTCGGCTTGATCTACAAATGCGAAATCAAAACCGATGACGAAGGCAAGCGCAACGTGGCCGTCGACATGTCCCTCACCGCGCCCGGCTGTGGCATGGGCGACATTTTGTTGGATGACGTGCGTGCCAAGCTCTCCCTGATTCCCACCTGCGGCGAGATCACCGCCGAACTCGTCTTCGACCCGCCCTGGGGCCCCGAGATGATGTCCGACGAAGCCAAGCTCCAGACCGGCATGTTCTGACGTACCCCCTTTCCCCTCTCCCTTGACAGGAGAGTTCATTCCCTCTTCCTCCTCTCTCTTGATGGGAGAGGGCCGGAGTAAGGGTGAAGGAAAAAAGGGGTCAGAGCCGAATGGCACTTACTTTAGCCAATATCGCATACTATTTCCGTCATTCCGGCGAAGGCCGGAATCTAGTCAGGACGGCGCGCCAAGCGCACAAAAACAAGAGGTCAGGGGTGCTTCGCACCGCATTCTCACTGGATGCCGGCGGTAAATGTCAAGTAAGTTGTCCGCTTTTTCATGCTGCTAACGGCATGGATTCGGTGTCTGGCTCGGCGGGATGATCCGGGTTGAGCCACACGGTTTGCACAGGCTCCCAGTTCCGTACCGAGCGCCCTTTCCAGCGATCGGCGCAACACGACATCCTGGTCGGCGAGCCAGCGCCGGTAATGGCCGCAGAAGGCAGTGTATTGCAATCCGGCGGGGTGGGCCGCCTTGTACTCTTGCCACAACAGCCAGCGCGTCACCCCCTTGCGGGCGAGTTCGGCGTGAACCCGGGCGAAATCGGGCAACGGATACGCCGCCGGGCGCGCGGGCTGCGGATACAGCCGTGCTTGAAGCGCGGCTTCATCAAGCTCCGCCGGCAGCGGCCAGCCGAGCTCGCAAGCCGCCGCGCGTCGCAAACACTCGGCGATCGCCGAGCGCGACACGCCGATGCTCGCCGCAATCTGGCGCCGGCTCAGCCCGTGCTCGTGATACAACCTCAAAATCTGTCGAATCTTGCGCATGGACAACCTCTGCTGTGCCATCTCCGGCTTCTCCCGTCAGGAAAAAGGCCCGAGGATAGCGGGTTGTCCCGCTCACCCGGCTTACCCCGTCAAGGGGGTGGCCGGCATGGCGTGAAATCGGTGGCTGCCATGAGGTGAAACGGGTGGCCGCCATGGCGTGAAATCAGTGGCCGCCATGGCGTGAAATACGCACCCCAGGCACTGCGGGACAAAAGCGTGCCCGCGCCATCGGTGACGGCCACCACGCTGCCCTGCCCGTTCCGGTGCAGGTACTTGGTGGCCAGAAGCATGCCGGTGCCGCTCACCTCCACCACGGCAATGGCCT
>JAKDMP010000041.1 GCA_030452225.1 Gammaproteobacteria bacterium | reverse complement strand
GAAATAGGCGAACCTGTTTTTTGGGGGCAAGTTCGCCTAAATCGGTAAAACAAAATCAAATTCCCCTATATTCAATTTGATACGCTTTCGAGACTTGGATTATACGACCTGAAAAATAACGGATGGGGGAGGCCGTGTCAATCTGAGCCAGGTCGAAGCCGACGGGTCGATTTCAGCCCTGGATTTACTCCCGGCGCCGTGGCTTGCTGGTTGAACAGGCTCGCCGGAAGCGCTGCATTTCCAGCCTTTCGCCGGGACGTCGCGATTCAGGGCGGCAACGCTTTGAGTGTTGGAGGCGAAAGGCTTCTTGCCGCGCGGACTACCAGGGAACTTCCTTCACGTCGAAGCCGCGATTGGCGACTTCTCTGGTCATCGCCGAGAGCAGTGCGCCGGGATGTTCGCCCGCAAGATCGAGGCGCGGGCCCAGGAGCACGTCATCTTCCTCGAAGGGGATGGTCACGGGCGCAACATACGCGGCGGCATCCCCCGCGTGCGCTCCGTGGTGTTCGAAGAAGTGCCAGCCGGCGACCTCTTCCTCGCTGACGTGGTAGTGCCAGCCGCCGAGGGCCGGCTCGCCGGGGTGGTCGAGCTTTTCGCCCGCGCCGGTGAGGATGTGCCTCTGCGCCTGGAGTTCCAGGGTGATGGCCGGGCCCCAGGAGTTGGTGACGGTCGTGCCCCAGTTCTGCTTCAATTCCGAGCAGAGCACGTACAGCTCCTGCGCGTCTTTCCCCCGCTTGACGGCAACGCTCAGTGCACACTCGCAGAGCAGCCCCGAGTTGCCCGCGTAACGGAAACGGTGCGGGTAGGCGAGCCATTCGCAGCCTTGCGGCAGGGAAGCGGGTTCATTCATGGGTCGTCAATCTCCAAAGCGGTCTGAAAGAGGATAAAGCATCTTCGTTGCAAATATCGCCTCGGCGTGGCTTGCCGTCTCAAGTCGGCCCGGTTGATGAACGGCGTAGCGTTTGCCGATGACTGACGCATCCGCAAGACGGTGAATGCTTTGAAACCCTGGTAATCACGAATCCTTAGTCGCTCGCCAGGCGGTACGCGACGACCGAATTTCCGGCAGGAACGATCAGCAACCCGTGCCCTGCGGATAATCCTGTCAACTGCATCGCCGCGCCCCAGCCGGCTCCCGGTGGAATCGGGGCGCCCACGTCGATCTGCCAGACCTGTTGGCCTGTCTGTCTGTCCAGTGCGTAAAGGTTGCCCGAGGAAGCGCCGACGAACACGTACTGGTTGATCACGATCGGGGATGTGACAAGATCACCGTCTCCGGCGAAGCCCCAGACGATGCTGCCGTTGCCGAGGTCGATGTCGTACAAAATCCCGTTCTGCAGAAAATATCCGTCGTCCTGAGCGATTGCGGGCGGATTGTCCGCCACGTAGGAGCCCAGCAAATCGCCTGTCTCGGCATCGAACACGGCACCGTCGTAAGAGCCGAATCCATTCGGTGCGTAAAGCTTTCCATTGGCTACGACCGGCGACGCTCCGCCGCCCCCTGTGCAGCCGACGCTGTCTTGCCACACGAGTTCACCGGTAGCGGGCCGGAAGTCGTAAGTGTGGCAAGGATAAGCGACATATACGCCGTCAGCGGACACTGCGGGCGTGCTGTTTGCGCCGTTTTCGACGCCTTGGGTCCAGACGATTGTTCCATCGTTTTCATCCACCGCGTACAAAGTGCCTCCAGTGCCGGCACCACCGGTATAGACGAAACCGTTGAGCGCGGTGGGACCGGAGGTAAAGTCGCGCTGCCCCTCCAGCCGGATGCTCCATTCGAGGCTTCCGGTGCCGGTGTCGTATGCCTGCATGAAGGCCGACTCGGAGAAGGGGCTGCTACTCACGACAAAGACCGAACCCGCATCGTACGCTGCGTTGGCGGTATAAGAAAGAGCGACGGGGCCCCAGACGGGGGTGCCGGTCGTCTGATCGAGAGCGAGCAGCCGGGCATTCCCGTTTACTTCCACGGTCACAAACACTTTGTCGTCGGCGATCAGCGCGTAGGAGGGTTCGCCGCCGACGTCGACCGACCAGGCGCTCTGTGACGGAAAGCTCACAGGATTGAAATGCATGACCCCCGAATGATTTGCATCAATCTGGAACGCCACCGCGTCGCTTACGTACGGTTTGATAGTGAATGTCGCCGGATCGGAGCTGCCGCCGGGTGCTGGGTTGAGTACCGCTACGGTGGCTGTCCCGGCGTTGGCGATATCGGCAGCGCCGATTTGGGCAGTCAGTTCCGTGGACGAAACGAAGTCGGTGGCGTGTGACCCGCCGTTCCATTTCACTTGAGAGTCGGGGCCGAATCCATCCCCGATGAGTGTAAGGGTAAAGTCTGGCCCGCCTTCCACGGTGGCGTCCGGGTACATTCTGGCGATGGTGGGGGTTTCGTACTGGACGGTGAAAGCAAGGGAGTTGGAAGTGCCGCCGCCCGGCTCTGGATTGAAGACGGTGACGCTGGATTCTCCGGAAGTCTCCACATCGGTTGCCAGAATTTCAGCAGTCAGTTGGGTAGATGACACGAAATTGGTTTCACGCTCGGCCCCGTTCCAGTTCACGGTCGAACCCGAGACGAATCCCGTGCCGTGGACGGTCAGGGTAAACGCGCCGCTTCCCGGAGCCACCGAACCCGGGCTTAGGGAAGTGAGTGAGGGCACGGGGTTGGGTTCTTCGGTAACCGTGAAGGTGATACTGATCGTCTGCGGACTGTTTGCAATCTGCTCGTCGCATTGCTGGTCGAGGCAAACGCCAAGCGTCAGGGTGTCCTCGTAGGTGCCGGCGCCCAATTGCGACGGCGACTTGAATTGGATGTCTACAACGGCGACCGTCTCGTTGGACGAAGCCAAGCTGACGGAATCCAGTCCATTGTGAGTAGTTGCAAAGCCGACATAAACCGTTTGGGGTGGCGGGTTGTGTACTGTGATCTCCACCGATGCAACCGGCGCGGGATCGGTTGTTTTGACCGACACTGAAATCTGATGCGTCGACAGGGACATGCTCGGGCTTGAGTTTCCGTCTCCACCACCACATCCGGCCATGCTCAGGATGGAAACTGCCGTCAGGGCCAGAGCTGCGCGCTTGAACATCAACATAAATTACCCCAATTCCAATATGACTCAATAGCTACCTTACTACCGAGCAGGCCTGCGAACAACCTTCACGGACACCGGCGCCCCGGGCAAACCCGGCAATTGAGGCAGTCAGTCTGATTGCAAACGGGAACGGAAATGGTGGAGAATCGAGACGGTGTCGGGGCGGATGCCGTGCCAGAGGAGAAAGCTTTCGGCGGCCTGTTCGACGAGCATGCCGCCGCCGTCTGCGGTGCGGGCGCCGAGTGCGGTGGCCCATCGCATGAAGGGCGTGGGCTCGTCGGCATAGACGAGGTCGCAGGCCAGGGTTGCCTTGCCGATTGCATCGTCCGGGAGGTCAGGGCGTTTTCCTTCGAGCGAGGCGCTGGTCGCGTTGATGACGAGATCGAACGACTGTGAGCCGCGAAGGTCGGGCAACGGGATGGCGGCGAGGCGTTGATTTTCAAAGTGCTTGACGAGCCTTGCGGCGCGGTCCGGTGTGCGATTGGCGATAACGATCTCGCGCGGCTTGGCGGCCAGCAGCGAAGGAATGATGCCGGCCGCAACGCCACCGGCGCCGGCGATCAGAATGCGGCGGTCGGCGCGATCGAAGCCGAGATTCTTCGTGAGCTCGCGCACCAGCCCGATGCCGTCGGTGTTGTCGGCGCGCAGGCGTCCACCGGGCAGGCGCGTGAGAACGTTGGCGACGCCGCTTTGCCAGGCCTCGTCGCCGGCTTCCTCGGCGAGCGCGAAGGCGACCGCCTTGTGCGGCAGGGTGACGTTCAGCCCGCGGCCACCGTCGGCAAAAAACTCGCGCACCCGATCGGGGAATTCGCCGGGCTCGGCGTCGATGAGCACATAGTCGAGGGCAATGCTCGCTTGTGCGGCAAAGGCGCGGTGGATGTCAGGCGAGCGGCTGTGCGCAACCGGGTGCCCGATCAACCCGCAGCGAACCGTAGTCATTTGCTGGTCCGTCAGCAAAACCCGGGGAAATCAACCAGCCTTGCGCAATTCTTCATGCAGGATACGCCGGAGCGCCTTTTCCGTAAGCGGTGCATCGCCTGCAAGAATTGCGGCACGCAAGGCTTCGTTGATCGCCGTCTGGTAACCGATCCCGTTTGCCTCGGCTCGTGCCCGGAAGGTCTCTATCACGTCGTTGTCGAGCATGATCGTAATCCGGGTTTTGCCGGACGATGCAATGACCGGCCCGCGTTTGCCTTTGCTGAAGTCGTATTCCTCACGCATCATATTGCCTCACCTCACCAGAGCTTGCCTTGCGGGCGGAAATCAAGCGCGTCCGCCCTTTGCGCTGCGTGTATACCACCACCAGGATGCGATCGAGCGCGTCCATGCCCAGGGAAACAAACCGTTGCTCATCGTTCGCTTCCGGATCCTCGATCGTCACGGCCAGCGGATCGCGTAACGCCTGTTCGGCGTGCGCAAAACTTACGCCGTGCTTTTTCAGGTTTGCCTTGGCCTTGGCGGGGTCAAACTCAAATGCCACAAGCCTAATATGCATATTATATGCATAGAAGTCAAGCGCCACGCCTCGATGACATGGAAAGCCATGCAACCGGCACGCCTCCACGGCTTTCAGGGGATTGAAGGCAACGGCCCTGCGCCCTCATGGCGGCCCGGGCTTCGATCGGGCGGTGTCGCGAAGCCAGCGCGCGGCTTCACGGGCATAGTAGCTGAGGATCGCGTCGGCGCCGGCGCGCTTGCAGGCGAGGAGCGTTTCGAGCACGGTCGCTCTTTCATCGAGCCAGCCGTTTGCCGCGGCCGCCTTGAGCATGGCGTACTCGCCGCTCACCTGGTAGACGAAGGTCGGCACGCCGAAGGTTTCCTTCACGCGGCGCACGATGTCGAGGTAGGGCAGGCCGGGCTTGACCATCACCATGTCGGCGCCTTCGGCGATGTCCATCGCCACTTCGTGCAGGGCCTCGTCGCCGTTCGCGGGGTCCATCTGGTAGGTTTCCTTGCCGCCGGAGCCGAGGCTTTTGGCCGAACCCACCGCGTCGCGGAACGGACCGTAGAACGCCGAGGCGTATTTTGCGCTGTAGGCGAGGATGCGCGTGTTCGTGTGGCCCGCCGACTCGAGCGCGTCGCGGATCGCACCGATGCGCCCGTCCATCATGTCCGAGGGCGCGACGACGTCGGTGCCGGCTTCGGCTTGGGTGAGCGCCTGTTTGACCAATACGGCGACGGTTTCGTCGTTGGCGATGCAGCCGTTTGCGTCGAGCAGGCCATCCTGGCCGTGGCTCGTGTAGGGATCGAGCGCAACGTCGGTGATCACGCCGAGTTCGGGCAGCTCGCGCTTGAGCGCGGCAACGGCGTACGGAATCAACCCGTCCGGGTTCCAGGCCTCGTCGCCCGCCGGCGTTTTCTTTTCTTCCGGCACGACGGGAAACAGGGCGATTGCGGGAATGCCGAGCGCCATGGCCGCGCGCGCCTCCTCGATCAGCGCATCCACGCTCAGTCGCTCGACGCCGGGCATGGAGGCAACCGGCTCGCGCCGCGCTTCGCCCTCTTGCACGAATGCAGGCCAGATCAAATCGACCGGTGCGAGACGATGTTCGCGAACCAGATCGCGGATGAAAGCCTTTTCGCGCCGCCGGCGCGGACGGGAACGCGGGAATTGCCCTGCTGCATGGGATTCGTTCATGTGTAGATGCCGGGGGTGAGGTTGATTTGGAAGAGTCGTCCGGGGAAGGTGGCCACGAGTGTAACGACCAGCCAGTTCTTGCCGAGCAGTACGGCGGTGCCCCGGATCAGCGCGCGGCCGTGCGGCCCGGCAATCGGAAACTGGAAGCGGATGTGGTGGTGGCCGTCGCGATAATAAAACTCGTATTGCGAGACTTGGCGGCTGTAATGAATGGGCAAGCCCAGTATCTTCGCAATTTTCAGATCATTGCTGGCCCGGCTTGCGCTGGCCTGGTAAATCCTGCCGAAGACCTGCTCTTCGTTGATCGAAGGCCGCTGCGACAGCCAAAGGTAAACGATTGCGGCCGTCAATCCGACCAGTAATATCAGCAGGCCGCGTCGCAAAAGACGCTCGAGTGCCGATGCTTTCGCCATGTCGTCCCCTTCCGTGTACGGCGCCGACCATGAATTGCCGCGGCGCGGAGCCCGAAGCCTTGCGGCAGCCAACAGTCAATTTTAGCGCGCCGCAGGCCCCGAGTCCGGGTCGCAGCGATTCGGCGGCGTCTATTTGCCGAGGCAGAATGTGGAAAAGATGGCGCCGAGGAGGTCTTCGTTGGTCACTTGGCCGGTGATCTCGCCGAGGGCATTCTGGGCCCTGCGCAACTCCTCGGCGGCGAGTTCGTCGTGCGCGGCCGGCTCCCGTGCCCGCGCCACGGCGGCGGAGGCGCGCGCGAGGGCATCGAGGTGACGCCGCCTCGCGGAAAACCGTGCAGCTTCGCTCGAACTGCTGCCGAGCGCGGCGCCGCGCAGGTGTTCGCCCAGCGCGTCCAGTCCCGCGCCGGTGCTGGCCGATACCGCCACCGCAGGCGAAGCGTCGTGTTGGCAGGCGCCGGCTGCGCGGCCCGAGCGATCGATCTTGTTCAGCACGATCAAGCGTGCGCGCCGGTCGAATGACGCCGCTGGTTGGTCGATCGTGTCGTCCCGGACCTCCAGCACGAGATCGGCGTGTTGAGCGCGTTCACGCGCCCGGCGCACACCTTCGGCTTCGATCGGATTGGCCGTCTCGCGCAGTCCCGCCGTGTCGACCAGCCTGAGCGGCATGCCGTCCAGCAGAATGTCCACTTCGACCGGGTCGCGGGTGGTGCCGGGTTGTTCGGTCACGATGGCGCGTTCGGTGCCTGCAAGCGCATTCAGCAGCGAGGACTTGCCGCCGTTCGGTGCGCCGGCGAGCACGCACACGAACCCTTCGCTCAGCCGTTCGCCTTCGGCGGCGTGGCGGGCGAGTTCGTCCAAGCGCCGGGCGAGCAATTCCAGCCGCTTGCGTTGCGCCGTGTTTTCGGTTGCAACCTCCTCATCGGGAAAATCGAGCAGCGCTTCGGCTTCGACACGCAGCCGCATCAGCTCGTCGGCCAGCGCGCGGACTTCGCGCGAGAAGCGCCCTTCGAGCGAGGCGAGCGCGGCGCGGGCGGCGGCCTTCGAGCCGGCATCGATGAGATCCGCCACCGCTTCGGCCTGGGCGAGATCGAGCTTGCCGTGGACGAAGGCACGTTCGGTGAATTCGCCCGGTCGGGCCATGCGTGCACCCGCCTGCAATGCGGCGGCAAGGAGTTCGTCGAGTACGGCCGGCGCGCCGTGCGCGTGCAACTCCAGCACATCCTCGCCGGTGAACGAGGCCGGGGCCGGGAAATAGAGCGCCAGCCCGCGATCCATGACGGCAGCGTCGCGGCCGAGCAATTTTCGCAGCGCCGCTTCGCGCGGCGGCGGGACGGGTGGAGCCAGCGCCGCCGCGATCCGGGATGCATCGGGCCCGGATATTCGCAGGATGCCGATGCCGCCCCGTCCGGCAGGTGTGGCGACGGCGGCTATCGTTTCAGCCGCGCCTTCTTCATTCATTGTCCGGGCGGGCCGCCGCCTCCAAACCGGCTCGATAAGCGGCGATGGCGTCCGCCTGGCGGCCTTCCTGTTCGGCCGCACGTCCCGCAAGCAGGGCCGCCTCGGTATCGTTCGGGTCGAGCCGGCGAGACGCCTCGAGGTGATGGCGAGCCTGCCCCCAGAGCCGGAGCTCCAGGGCGAGTCGGCCGGCTTCCTTGGCGAGCGAAGCGTTCTGCGGATAACGGCGCAGCCAGCCTTCGATGCGACGCAAGCGGTCGGTGGCGGGGATCGCGTCGAGCGCGGCGTAGTCGCGTGCGCTCAGCGGGTCGTAGCCGTCCTCCAGGTTGCGGATCAGGAGTTTTGCAGCCCGGTCCGGTTGATCCCTGCGGACCCAGGCATGCGCGAAGATACGGCGAATGTCGCGCTGGTCGCGGAGTTTGCGGGGCAGGAGCCCGGCAAATTCCTCCGGGTCGGCATCGGCATGCGCCAGAGCACCGCGCAGCGCGGCTCGGGTCATGCGTTCGGTCTCATCGACGGGGAGCTGCGTCTTGCGCTCGAGTTCGGGCAAAAGTTCCAGCAGGGCGCGATATTCATGCAGCGACTCGTAGGCGCGCGCCAGGTTGGTGAGTGCTCGTGGGTGTTCTCCACGTTCCGCGCGCAGTCGTTTGAGGGCAGCCAGCGCATGTTCGTGGTAGCCGTGCCGGAGGTCCAGATCGGATTGCGCGAGCAGGACGACCGAAGCGGCTTTCGGCTCGACCTCGAGTGCGCGGCGAAAATAGACATCGCGCCGGTCGCGGGCGTTGTCGAGATCGGCGGCATGGGCGGCGGCAATCAGGGCGACGAAGGCGAGCGGTCCGTGGGCGGCGCGATCGAGGGCGCGTTCCGCCTTCTGGCTTCGGCCTTCGGCGAGGGCAATGGTGCCGCGCGTGAACAGTTGCTCGGCGCGGCGCATGCTGCGCCGATCCCGGCGTTCCCGCAGTCGTTTCGGCGTGCCCAGAAAGCCGCGCAGCAATGCCCACAAGCCCCATCCGAGCAGGATCGCCGCGAGATAGATGAGGATGAAAATGAATAGGGTGAACTCGACCTGAGTGGTGCCGTAGGCGATGAGAACGAATCCCGGCTTGCTCGACAGAAGTATGCCTACCACGACGGCGGCAATGACGGCAATGATGAAGGCGACGAGCGTGATCATTGCGTAGCGGGGCCCGGCGCGGGAGTCGGCGACAGCGTTTGCGATCGAATCGAGGTTAGCCGGGTCAGTGCGCTGCCCAGGGTCGGAAGTTCGGGAGCGATGTCGACGGCCGCCAGTTCGCGCAGCGCTTTCAGCGTGCGCTGGACGGCCGGATCCGAGGTCAGGAACCAGTTCTCCAACCACCGAATGGCGCGCTCGAGGCTGGCATGCCAGGCTTGGGCATTGCGTTGCAGCAGCGCCAGCTGGGCGCTGGCCAGGGCGAGCTTCACGTTCTGATGGACAAACCAAGCCTGGTCGGGTGGCAGGAGGGGTTGCGCAACCGGGCCGTGGCGAATGACTACCAGGGAGCTGAATGCGCGCTTGAAGGCGGCACCGATATTGCTCCAGTTGAAGCCCGATGACTGCGTCGCGGGCGCGGGCGGACGCGAGATGGCGGCGCCGGCAAGAGGCAGCTTGCCGATTTGCCTGCCGAGTTGTTCGATACGAACGTACAAGCCACCCACATCCACTTTCGGGACGGCTTCCAGAGAGGCGATCTCGCGCTGCAGGGCGGTATGGACGGCGGCCAGCGCCGGGTTGTTGGCGGCGACGAGGGTTTGATCGGCAAGCCGCAGCGCCTCGGCGGCCCCGGCAGGATCATTGGCGAGATTCAGCCTGACCTGGGCCAGGCGCATCAGCGTGACGGCCTGGTTCACACGGTAGGCGTTGGTCGCCCCCGACAGGCGGGAAGTCAATTTGCCCAGGCTCTCGGTAACCGAGTCCAGCCGTGCCTGCAGGGAACGGTCAAGATCATGCAACTCCCCGGCCAGCGCATTGACGTTCTGTACATTGGCCTTGGCGCTGCCCAGCGCGGCGACCTGCCCGGATAAATCCGACACACGCCCGGCGAGCTGCGGGATGCGGGCCTGCCGATCGCGCAGCTGGTACCAGGACCAGCCGAGCATGCCTGCACCGACGAGCGCTATCAATGCGATGATGATCGCTATGATGCCCACGATGCCTGTGCCGCGCGGTTTTCGCTCCCGGTCGGGTGCGGGACGCTTTTGTGTTTCGGCCGGCTTGGGTTGCGCCTCGGCCTGCGGCGCCTTGGCCCCGGAGGCCTCCGTCATTTTGTCGGAGGAAGGCTCCGGTGTTTCCGATTCACTCACATTCGATCTCCCTCGTCAGAACTCCACCAGCGACAGGCCGCTGCCGTCATCGCCTCGGCCTCGGCGCTTTGTGACTGCACCGCCACCCGGCCACCCATGCTGTGTACCGCTTCGGCCGTGCGCGCGCTCGAGACGATCCAGTCGACGGAGCGTACGTCGATACCGGGAAGCCGGCTCATGGCTTTCACGACCGCAACGCTCGAGGCCATTATGACATTGACCGCGCCTGCTTGAAGCCACTCGGCGAGCGCGTCTGCCTGCTCGACCGGTTTGCGTTCATAGACGGGGAAAGCCGTTACCCGCGCGCCATGCTCGGTCAGGGTGGCAAGGTTGGCTTCGTTCAGCGGCCGGCCGCAGACGACCAGCAGGCGTAATCCTGCCAGCCGATTGCTGGGCAATTCGTCGAGCAACGGTGCCAGTCCGGCTCCGCCGCGCGGGGCGAATACCTGGCCGATGCCGGATTCGATCAGGGCGGCGCGCGTGCCGCGGCCCGGCGCGAGGCGCAATTCGGGCAACGGCTTTGCCAGGCGCGGCAGCCCCCGGCGTACCGTCGTCGGGCTGGTAAAAAGAACGGCATCGAAGGGGCCCGCGGGCGGCGCCGCATCGAGGGGTTCGATGTGAAAAGCGCGGAACGGGAACACCCGTGCGCCTTCGGCGGCAAGCCGGCGGGCGAGTTCGTCGCGCAGGCCATCGGGTCGCGTGACGACGATCCCGGCACCTTCAAGGCGGCCCGGCATCGGCGCACTCCAGCCATTTGCCCGCGCCGCGGGCGAGCAGTTCGCGCGCAAGCCTTTTGCCGAGCGCCTCGGCATCGCCGGCGGGTGCCGTGCGCGTGGCGGCAAGTTCGTCGGAGCCGTCTGCCGGCAAGACGCGTACGGCGAGGGTGATGTCGTCATCCCTCAGCGTGGCCAACGCCCCCACCGGCGAAGTGCAGGTGGCGCCCAGCGCCCGGCAGAAGGCACGCTCCGCCGTCGCGGCCAGGCGTGCCGGCCGATCGTCCAGGACCGCGGCCAGTTCCGTCGTCCCGGTGTCATCCAGACGCGCTTCGATGGCGATGGCCCCCTGCCCGGATGCCGGCAGCATGATGGCCGGATCGAGCGGGCTGCCGCGCTCGATGCCGAGCCGTTCGAGGCCCGCCGCGGCGAGCACGACGGCATCCAGTTCGCCGGCGTCAAGCCGTGCCAACCGAGTCTCGACACTGCCGCGCACGAGCCGGATGTCGAGATCGGGCCGCGCGTGCAACAACTGCGCTTGGCGGCGCAGGCTCGCGGTTCCCACCCGGGCTGCGCACCCCAGGTCGCCAAGCGCATGGATCTGGTCGCGGGCGATCAGCGCATCACGGGGATCGGCGCGCGCAAGCAAGGCGGACAGCGTGAAGCCGCTGGCCAGTTCGCTGGGTACATCCTTGAGCGAATGCACGGCGAGCTGCGCGCGGCCGGTCGCGAGCGCCCGTTCCAGGGCCGAGACGAAAAGCCCTTTGCCCCCGAGCGGAGCGAGGGCACGGTCGCCGATTTCGTCGCCGCGCGTGGAGATCGGCAGCACCTCGACCTCAAGTTCGGGATAAGCAACTTGCAAGGCCCTTGCCGCCATGTCGGCCTGGTGCAAGGCAAGCGCACTTTTGCGGGTCGCGATTGCGATCGTTTTCAAAGTGTTCCTTGTGACGCCAACTCCTTGATTCTATCGCCCGTGCGGCAGGCAATCGCCTGGATGGTGAGCGAAGGGTTTACCGCGCCGACCGTCGGGAACACCGAGCCGTCGCAAATCCACAGGTTCGGGATGTCCCAGGAGCGGCAATCGGCGTTGACGACGCTGGTCGTCGGATCGTCGCCCATGCGCGCCGTGCCCGCGAGGTGGCAAGTGTCGTCGTCTTCCGTCCAGATGTCCGTTGCCCCGATCGCATCGAGGCTTTTCGACATGAAGTCGAGGGCGTGTTTGACGAGCGCCTGGTCGTTGTCGCAGAGCGAGTAGGTGACGCGCGCGATCGGCAGACCGTATTGGTCTTTTTCATCCGCGAGCGTCACGCGGTTCGCTTCCTGCGGCAGCACCTCGCCGACGATCTTGAGCCCCGCCTGATGGTTGTATTTTTCCATCTCCCGCATCAGCGCCTCGCCCCACAGACCGCGGTTGCCCGAAAGAGTCGAAGCCCAGGCCTGCGGGAGCGGCCCCTGACTCATGTAGGCGTAGCCGCCGAAAAAGTCCTTGCCCGTATCGGTGTAGTTCCAGTGCTCGGTGATGGCGAGCGAAGGCGGCCCCTTGTACCAGCGGATCTCGTCTTCCATCACGCCCCAGGCCGCCTGGTTGGTTTGCGCCATGAGATATTTGCCGACCAGGCCCGAGCGGTTTGCAAGCCCGTCGGGAAACTGCGCGTTGGCGGAATTGAGAAGCAGCCGCGGCGTTTCGATGGCGTAGCCGGCGACGACGACATTGCGCGCGCGCTGGAATCGCCATTGCCCTTCGCGGTAGTAATGCACGCCCGTCGCGCGCCCCGCATTCGTCTCGATGCGCCCGACCATCGCCAGATCCCGGATTTCCGCGCCCGCCTTCACGGCGCGCGGAATCCAGGTGATCAGAACACTCTGCTTGGCGTTGGTCGAGCAGCCGGTGACGCAAAAGCCGCGATACACGCAGGGGTGGGAGCGGCCGCGCGGCGCCGACACCGTCGCCAGCGGCGTCTCCGACCAGTCGATGCCCATCGCCTCGCAGCTCCTGGCGAGGACGAGCCCGGCCGCGTTGATTTCGTGGGCACGGTATGGATAGCGCGGGCGGGGCGGGCCCCAGGGGTAGTTCACCGGGCCTGCGATGGCGAGTGCCCGCTCGACCTCGGTGTAATAATTCCACATTTCGCGCCAGTCGAGCGGCCAGTCGGCGCCGTAGCCGAGTTTGCTGCGCGAATTCAGGCGCTCGGGGCGCATCCTGAGCGACACCATCGCGAAGTGTACGGTCGAGCCGCCGATCGCCCGGCCGCTGTTGTTGGCGCCGAGCTTGAGGGGATTGGCGCCGTCGCACAGTCGCTCGTCGGTCCAGTAGAGCTTGCCCTGATGGGTTTCGTCGGAGGCGAATTCCTCGAGCGGCCGCCACCAGGCGCCGGCATCGAAGGCGACGACGGAAAAGCCTGCTTCGGCGAGCTTGCAGGCGAGCGTGCCGCCGCCCGCGCCGGTGCCGACGATGGCAAAATCCACTTCCTCGTCCCCGGGGTATTCGCGCATCGGCACCCAGCCGCCGACCCGCATCGGATCGGGCGCGCGGCCGCCCTTGCCGCGCGGCTTGCGGAGCGCCTCATCGAACACGGTCGTTTTCCCTGCGCGCCTCGGCTTCGCTGCCCGGTTTGGCCTCCGCCGCCTCCCAGGGATCGCGGCGGTTGGCGCCCATGCGCACGTAGCCGCGCGGACTTGCCGGGCCGCCGAAGCCCATCTCGCTCCATGCGAGCGGGTGCGAGTAGTAGGCGGAGAGAATATCGGAGGCGAGGCGCGCGCCGAAAAAGGTGGCCGCCGGAAGATCGTTCCAATCGGGGCCATCGAGTTTTCCCTGTTGCATTGCCTTCAGGAGCCTGTCCTGGTCGGCCGCCGCGAGCGTGTGGAACCGTGCCTCGTGCTGTGCCCGGGCTGTCGCATCGAGGGCCGCCAGGCCGCGCCGCCATGCCTCGCGCTGCGGCGGCAGGCTCGCCGGCCGGAAGCCGTCGCGCGCGTCGTCGGCGAGCTTGCGATCCACCATGGCGGCGATCGGCACCTGCGCGCGTCCTGCCGGCTGCGGCACCATGCGGTCGCAGACGGCCTTCAACGTTTGCCATGCTTCGATGTCGAAAAACCTCGGCTCATCCGCGATTGCAAGGCGCGCGGCGATTGCGCTGCGTGTCGGTTCGTTCCACGACAGGCCGTCGCGCTTCGCGAGTACGTCGTAGCCGGGGTAACGCTCAGGCATGGTACGCGGACTTCGCATTCATGAATCGGGGTGGTCGTCGAGCAGGCCGAGCGCCGCGAGCCCCGCGAGCGCAAGCCCGGTGAAGCTCGGCGGGGCCGGTATCGGAGGGCCGTTGAGCACATTCTGGCGCCAGTTTCGCCAGCCTCCCATGTTGCGGGAGACGCCGAAGATGTGAAAGCCGGCGCCGGCGAAGCCGACAAGCGCGGTCAGGCGCAGCCACCAGCGGGTCAGGCGGCGCGGCGGGCGTGGATGGCTGAGGGCGGTGTCGCCGAGCAGTGCCGCGGCGATCGGTGGCACGACGACGGGCGCGTACATGAAAGGGTCGTGGTAGGCGCCGCGAAAATGCAGCAGTGCCGCCTCCGCGGACGTCGCCACCATGCCGATGCCGGCAAGTGCCGCGAGTGCGCGCCCGGCGCGCAGCCCGAAGACCTTCGGCGAACGCTTCAATTCGTTGTCGCGCAGGCGCTCGGAGTAAAAGCCCAAGAGTCCGGCGAGGGCGATGGACGCGGGCGCACCGAGTGGCGAGCCGTAGAAAAGGTTCTGCCAGGAGAAGCCGCCCGGGCGTTTGCGGATGTTGAAGATGTGGAAGGCCGTGCCGACGAAGCCCGTCGCGGCCGAGACGAGGTAGGTGAAATCGCGGAAGCGGTGCACCGCGGGCCGCCGGTCGCCGGTGCCGTGGTAGCTCACGTACAAGGTGAGCGCCGAGACGACGAGCGGCGTGTACATGGCCTTGTTGTGGAACGAGCCGCGGTAGTGCTCGACGGCGCTATCGAGAAGAGTCGACAACGCAATGAGGCCTGCCGCACGGTTCAGGCGGCGCGCGGCCTTTACCGTCGGCGCCTGCGGCGGACGTTCCGCTTCGCGCCGGGCGCGTTCCATTGCACTGCGCGGCGGCGGTTGCCTTTTTCTGCGCGTGGGTTTCGTGCGGCCGCACAGCAACGCGCCGGCGGCGCCGATGGCCAGCGCGCCGAGCGCGCCGTTCAGTATTTCGCGGTCTGTCGCCATCGAATGATCGTCCTCGCTTCCGCGCGCCCGGTTCCCCTTTTTTCGTTTCCAAAGGGCAGGCTCGGAATGTAATGCGTTTCAATTTCATGTTAGCTCAACGGCCGGTCGCATTTCCGGAGCCCGCAAGCACCGCCATAACCTCTCGCAGGTGCCGGCGCGCGACGGGCAACCGCTCGCCGCCCGCAAGTTCGATCCAGGCCGGTCCGCCATCGCGATGGAGACGCACGATCGCACCGCGTGCAACGAGCAAGTTGCGGCGAATACGCACAAAACGCTGGTCGAACTCCTCTTCCAGCGTCGAGAGCGAGCGATCCACCACGACCTCGCCGCGTCTGAGTATTGCGATCGTGGTCTTGGCCACCGCACGGAAATACAAAATCTCCTCGACCGGTATCAGGCGCAGGTCGCGTCCCACCCTGGCGGCGAGATGCGTGCGGGGTTTTCCCTCGGCGGCCAGCGCGGCGAGTTGGGCCTGTGTCGGGCGGCGGGCGCGGGCAATCGCCTCGGCGAGCCGCTCGCGAACCACGGGCTTGACCAGATAGGCGGCGGCGCCGGCTTCGAGGGCCCCCAGCGCTTGGTCGTCGAGCGCGGTCACGAAGATCACGGCGGGGCGCGGTTCGCTACGCGCCAGCGCGGCGGCCACGCTCAGCCCGTCGCCGTCGGGCATGCGGATATCGAGCAGGATCAACTCCGGGTGAAGCGTCTCGACCGCCGCCAACGTTTCGCGTCCGCTCGCGGCTTCGCCCACGACCTCGCAGTCGCCGCCTTCGCCGACGAGCCGCTGCAGCCGCGCGCGCGCGGGCGCTTCGTCATCGGCGATGAGAATACGAATCGTCATCGGGATCAGTTTGCCATGGACAGCGGATTTCGGCGACGTAGCGATCGGTTGCGTCCTGGACGATGAGGGCCGCTGCGTCGCCAAATGCCAGTGCAAGCCGGGCGCGAATGCCCGCCAGACCGATTCCGTGCCCGCCCGTGCCCGCCGTGTCGCGAACCGAGTTGGTGACCCGCAGGAGCAGGCATTTGCCTTCGCGGCCGGCCTCGACCTTGATTTTGCCTCCGCCTGCCGCGGGCTCGATGCCGTGGGTCACGGCGTTCTCGAGCAGCGGTTGCAGCACGAGCGGCGGCAGGAGCGCCTCGTCCAACTCCGGCGTCGTGTGCCAGTCGACTTGCAAACGTTCGCCCAGTCGGCGTTTCTCGATCGCGAGATAGCGGCGCACGAGTTCCAGTTCTTCGCCAAGACGCACGCAGGGCCCGCGTTCGGCCAGGTTGGCGCGAAACAGTTCGGACAGATCCTCAAGGGTGCGTTCGGTCTCCTCGGGTTTGTCGGCGGCCAGCGCCGCCGCGGTGTTGAGGGTGTTGAAGAGAAAATGCGGGCGGATGCGCGCGGTCAACGCCTCCAGCCGGCTCGCGGCTTCGCGCCGTACCCGCTCGCGCCATTCCGCGGTCACGTACAGGTAGCGAAGAATCAGGCCGTCGACGATGACGGCGACGATCACGATGCGGCCCACCCAGAGCAAACGCTCGCCGCTGCCGGCGCGGAGGATTTCGCCAAAAGAGAACAGCAGGAACCAGGCGGCCTCGGCGATGCCCCAGGCAATGGCAATGAGGATTGCAAAGGCGAGTGCCAGGACGAGAACCGGATGGACAGGGGGCAATATGCGCCGCAGGATGCACAGCGCGGCGGCACTCGTCAGCGTGAGAAATTCGCACAGCAGCGCGAGGCGGCCGAGGTCGGCCCAGAACCCCGCCGGGTGGCTGCGGGCCAGCGCCAGCACCACCGCAACCAAGGCCGCGATGAGCACCAGCGGCAGTGTCGCCGCGGTCGAGCACAGATCCGGCAGCAATTCGGTGCGTTGCGGCCGGGCGAGTTCTTCGCGGGACGCATTCATGGCGATGGGTCCAGACAGCAGATCATGGGCTTCAACGTTCGAGGTACGTGTAGCTTTTGAGGCTGTGAAGCAACATGCCCAGCAGCTCCGACCGGCGCGCGGCGTCGAGGCCGCTCGACGCCAGCCGCCGGCGCCAGGTGCGTGCCAAGGCGTGCGGTGGGATATGAACGTAGCGCAACATGTCGGCGGTATTGTTGCCGTCGCGGGTATCGCGGATGCGGTAGCCCGCGCCATGTATCTCAACGTTGACCGCATGCGTGTCGCCGAACAGGTTGTGCATGTCGCCGATGATTTCCTGGTAAGCGCCGACCAGAAATATGCCCAGTCGGTAAGGGCGCCCGTCCGGCGCATGCACCGCAAGCGTCGAGGCGACCCCGTCTTCGCCGACGAAACGATCGATACGCCCGTCGGAGTCGCAGGTCAGGTCGTGCAGGGTGGCGCGGCGAGTTGGCGCTTCGTTCAGCCTTGCAAGCGGCATGATCGGGAACAATTGGCCGATGCCCCAGATATCGGGCAGCGACTGGAAGATCGACAGGTTGATGAACAGGCGATCAGCCAGCCGGCCGTCCAGCGTTTCCGCCAAGCTGGAATCGGCCGTCTGATACGCATCGAGACGCGCCGACAGCCGGCGGCAAAGCGCATACCAGGTCACTTCGGCGCGTGCGCGTTCGGCAAGCGAAACCAGGCCGTGATTGAACAGCGACAAGAGCTCGTCCACGACTCCGGCGGCTTCTGCGTGGATCGCGTGCGGGTTGTCGCATGCGGCCTGTTCGTACAGGCGCCAGAGGGCACGAAGGGTTGCGTGCGTACCCGCATCGGGGGCGCGCGGCTCGTCCTGCGGCTTGCGTTCGGCATCGATGACCGAGGTAATCAGGACGGCATGATGGGCCGCGATCGCGCGGCCGGATTCGGAGATGATTTCGGGCTGCGGTTCACCAGCTTTCTCCGCCGCCCGGCCCAGCGCCTGCACGATGACTTCGGCATACTGTTCGACACCGTAGTTCATCGAGAATTCACGCGCCGAATTGCCGCCGTCATAATGCACGCCGAGCCCGCCGCCGACGTCCATGACTTCGATGGGTACGCCGAGGGCGCGCACTTCTGTGTAGAAGCGTGCGGCTTCCCTGATGCAGCGCTGAATGTCGCGGAT
>JAKDMP010000157.1 GCA_030452225.1 Gammaproteobacteria bacterium | reverse complement strand
TATCACCCTCGCACACCCGCTGAGGGGTTGCAATGAAACATAGAATCTCCCACATCCATTCCGGCCTCTATCAACAAGTCAGAGGATATAGCGGGAGAGGTCCTCGTTTTCGGCCAAGTCGCCCAGATGCTTGTCCACGTAGGCACTGTCGATATCCACGGTTTGGCCGGCGTGATCCGGCGCCTCGTAGGAGACTTCTTCGAACAGCTTTTGCATCACCGTGTGCAGGCGACGCGCGCCGATGTTCTCGGTGCCTTCGTTGACGCTGTAGGCAATCTCGGCCACCCGGCGGATGCCATCTTCATCAAAACGTACCGTGACGCCTTCGGTCGCCATCATGGCGCTGTACTGCACCGTCAGCGCGGCCTTGGGTTCGGTCAGAATGCGCACAAATTCCTCGACCCCGAGCGCATTCAGTTCGACGCGAATCGGCAGACGCCCCTGAAGTTCCGGGATCAAGTCCGAGGGCTTGGCCAGATGAAAGGCGCCGGAGGCGATGAACAGGATGTGATCGGTGCGCACCATGCCATAGCGCGTATTCACGGTGGAGCCTTCCACCAGCGGCAACAGATCGCGCTGTACGCCTTCGCGCGACACGTCCACGCCGCCGCCTTCACCCGAGCGGCGGGTGATTTTGTCGATTTCGTCGAGGAAGACGATGCCGTTCTCTTCCACTTCCTGAATGGCGTCGCGTTTGATTTCATCTTCGTTGATGAGCTTGGCCGCTTCATCATCGGCAAGTAGTTGCCGCGCATCGGAGACCTTCACGCGCCGCCGTTCATTGCGCTGGCCCCCCATGTTCTTGAACATGTTCTCGAGTTGCCCCGTCATCTCTTCCATGCCCGGTGGCGCCATGATTTCCATGGTTGGCTGGGCTCCGCTGACATCGATTTCAATCTCACGATCATCGAGTTTGCCCGCGCGCAGCTGGGTGCGAATCTTGTGGCGCGTGTCTTCGCTTGTCGGTTTCACCTCCTGAGGCTCGTTGGCAAAGCCGACGCTCGATTCGCGCGCGGGTGGAAGCAGGGCATCGAGCAAGCGTTCTTCGGCGGCCTGTTCAGCGCGAACGCGCACTTCGGACTTGGCGCGTTGGCGCGCCATTTTGATGCCAATTTCCGTCAGATCGCGGATGATCGAGTCCACTTCGCGACCGACATAGCCCACTTCGGTGAATTTCGATGCTTCAACCTTGTAGAAGGGCGCATTGGCGAGCCGCGCCAGGCGGCGCGCCACTTCGGTCTTGCCCACGCCGGTCGGGCCGATCATCAGAATGTTCTTGGGATTGACCTCGGCGCGCAGTTCGGGGGCAAGCTGCATACGCCGCCAGCGCTCGCGCAACGCCAGCGCAACCGCGCGTTTGGCAGCGCTTTGACCAACGATATGCCGATCCAGTTCGGTAACGATTTCGCGCGGAGTCATGGTGTCGTTCATGCTTGTGCTGCCTTTTCGGGGAGTGTTTCCAGGGTGATTTGATCGTTGGTGTACACGCAGATTTCTCCGGCGATGCCCAGCGCCGTGCGGGCGATGTTCGGGGCGTCGCCATCCGAATGTCGGAGTAGCGCTCGCGCCGCCGACAGGGCGTACTGGCCGCCCGAGCCGATGGCCAGTACGCCTTCTTCGGGTTCAATGACGTCGCCGTTACCGGAGATCAGCAGCGAGGCATCCTTGTCGGCAACGATCAGCAACGCTTCGAGTTTGCGCAAAACCCTGTCGCTGCGCCACTCGCGAGCGAGCCCGACGGCGGCGCGAGTGAGATTGGCGCTGGCGCGTTCGAGTTCAGCTTCGAACTTCTCGGTCAGGGTGAACGCGTCGGCGGTGCCACCGGCAAATCCGGCGAGTACGTTGCCATGGGCGAGGCGCCTTACCTTGCGCGCATTGCCCTTGAGTACGGTGTCGCCCATGCTGACTTGGCCATCTCCGGCCATGGCGACGATGCCCGCCTTGCGCACGCAGAGGATGGTGGTGCCGTGAAATTGTTCCATTGAAGCAGTCCTTTCGCCTGTAAGGGTGTTATCGCGGCGCGTCAATCGCCCTGTTTACGGGGACGCTTGCGGCGCGCACGCGGATGTGCATCGTCATAAGTGCGGGCCAAATGCTGAAAATCAAGGTGGGTATACACCTGTGTGGTGGCGATGCTGGCATGGCCGAGCAATTCCTGCACGGCGCGCAGATCGCCGCTGGACTCGAGCACGTGGGTGGCAAAGGCGTGGCGCAGCAGGTGTGGGTGGATGCGCCGGTCGAGCCCGCTGCGTTGCCCCCAATAACTGACCCGCGCCTCGATGGAACGGCGGGCAAGGCGACCGCCACGACGACTGATGAAGACGGCCTTTTCTTCGGCAGCGACCAGCGCAATGCGCGCTTTGAGCCACGCACGAAGCGCCTCGCGCGCCGCCTTGCCGACCGGCACGATGCGGGTTTTGGAGCCCTTGCCGGTCACACGCACCAGCCCTTGCGCCAAATCCAGATCGTCAACATCGAGTGAGGCGACTTCCGCCAGCCTCAGGCCGGAGGAATAGAGCAATTCCA
Source organism: Gammaproteobacteria bacterium (assembly GCA_030452225.1). Classification (GTDB taxonomy): domain Bacteria; phylum Pseudomonadota; class Gammaproteobacteria; order JAKDMP01; family JAKDMP01; genus JAKDMP01. Next base: position 2,048 of record JAKDMP010000157.1, on the reverse strand, counting down.
GCAAAGCCCGGTCGCGGCAGGCAAGGGGTGTCGTTGGTTCGATGGCAACCAGGCGCGTGGCCTCGTCCACATCGAGGGTCTCGGGAAGCCGTCGAGGTTGCTTGGGCGCGCGTACGCCGGTGGTTGGATCGCGCGAGAAGAGCTCGTGTTTCAGCCCCCAGCGGACGAAGGCGCGGATGGCGGCCAAGCGCCGTGCCAAGGTGGAGGAGGCCAGCCCGCGCCGGTGCTCGTCGGCGAGAAAGCGCGTTAGCGTGGGGCCGCTCAGCGCCTGCCAGTTCTGCATGTCGTTGCGATCGCACCAATCTGCCAGCGCCGCCAAATCCTGGCTGTAGTCACTGGTTGTCAAGGAAGCCAGGCGCCGTTCCAGCGCCAGGTGATCCAGAAAACGTTGCCGTGCTTCGTCGGCGTTCGGGGTCATGTGTCGCTTTCGGCCTGTGCCAGTGCCGCGTTCGCCAGCTCGCCCAGACGGGTGAGGTAGGTGGTGTCCAGAGCGGGGTGGAAGTGCTTCGGATCCGCGCTGCCCAGGATCAGCAACCCCGGCGTACCCGCCACGATGATGGGGACGAAGGCGGCGGAGCCCGGGGCCTCGGCGGTCTTGGCGAAGAGCTGTTGATTCAGCGTCTGGCTCAATGCCCGGCAAAACGGACGATCGGCTTTCAGGGATGCGTCCAGATCCTTCAAGCTGTCATCGTCGCGGGCCAGATAACGGCATCCTGCCGGAAGACTTTTGGCTGCCTTTTTTTCATGCACGATGAGTGTGGCCGCGGCGGCCGTGAAGTCGTCGCACAAGCGATCCAGCAGAACTTGAAGCCGCGCCTCGTGGCTATGGGCCGCAAGCAATGCCACGGCAAGCACATGCAGGTGGCCGAGCAGGCGGTCGTTGTCCTGGGCGATTTCCATCCATTCGACCAAGCGGCGCTCGAGACGCCGGTTTTCCTGACGCAAAATTTCCACCTGGCGCTCCACCAGCGACACCGCGCCGCCGGCGGCATGCGGAATGGAAAGCTTGGTCAGCAGCGTCTTGTGCGCCTGAAAAAAGTCCGGGTTGGCCAATAAATAATCGCTCACCGCCGCCGCCGAGAGTGTCCCAGACTGCGTTCCGACCTCCTTGATCCCCGCCATATACGCTTCCTTGAGCAAAAAAGTTGTCCTCAGTGTACTGCGCTGCGAGGGCAGGCGCTGGCAGAAATTCGCAAAGCGGACTATACTTCTGGCACGGGGAACAAGGAATCGTCATGCGAACCATTCTCGTCGCCAACGCTAAAGGCGGCTGCGGCAAAACAACCATCGCCACCAATCTTGCGGCGCATTATGCCAACGAAGGCGCTCAAGTCGTGCTTGCAGACTTCGATCCGCAGCGCGGCAGCATTGACTGGCTGGCGTCACGACCATCGAATGCGCGTCCGATTGAGGGCATTGATGCCACAGACGAGGGTTTGCGCCATTTGCCACGATCGGCCGACGTGCTGGTCATGGATGCGCCGGCGCGTCTGCACGGCGCGGAATTGTCTGAATTCCTGCGTCGAGCCGAAACCGTCTTGGTGCCGGTACTGCCCTCGCCGGTCGATATCAACGCCGCGCGCCGCTTTCTGGACGAACTGAGAAGTGCGGCGCCGGTCAAGAATCGGCAAACGAAAGTCGGGCTGATTGCCAATCGCGTCATGGAGCACACGCGCATCGCGGGCGTCCTGGAGCATTGGTTGGGCGCGCGTCGAGAACATCTGGTGGCCACTTTGCGCGAGACGCAAAACTACGTTCGTGCCTCGGCAGAAGGTCGAGGGATTGTCGAGTTGCCGCCCTATATTGCCTGGCAAGATTGGGCCCAATGGGATCCCATCACGGCCTGGCTCTCCAGCCGCCGCAGTCTGCCCAGCTGAGTCCGACGCAAACTCTGCCGTTGCCGTTTGGGAGCGGAGTTGCTCGCGACTACGCTTGTCTTGCGCCGTGGAGCGCGCCGAGAAGCGTAGTCCGGCGCGAGGGAAAGGGCGACGTGTTTGAGGGCGAAGCCCGAGTTGTCGCCCGGCTCGCGTCGGGCGAGCATCGCAGGG
>JAKDMP010000156.1 GCA_030452225.1 Gammaproteobacteria bacterium | reverse complement strand
ATGACGAGATTTGAATTTTTCACCAGTTGCCCTAAGTAAAATCAGGAAAAAAGAAGATGAGCGAGACTGAAAACCCCAACGCCCGCGCGGGCATGGGTCGCGTCAAGGAGCTTTATGCGGCGCCCGAACAGGCGGATCGGCTCAAACGCCTGGCCGGTGAATTGCCCGAGTGGACGCTGAGCCTGCGCCAGCTTTGCGATCTGGAGCTTTTGATGAGCGGCGGGTTTGCGCCGCTGGAAGGCTTCATGACGCGCGCCGATTACGACGGCGTGGTGCGCGAGATGCGTCTGGCCTCCGGCGCGTTGTGGCCGATGCCGATCACCCTGGATGTGTCGCGCGAATTTGCGCAGGCACTGTCCACGGGCGACAGTGTGACGCTGCGCGATCCCGAAGGCGTGTCCTTGGCCATCCTCGATGTCGAGGATATCTGGGAGCCGGACAAATCCGCCGAAGCCAAAGGCGTGTTCGGTCGTGACGACAGGGCCCATCCGACGGTGCGCTATTTGCACGAGCAGGCAGGATCGGTGTATATCGGCGGCAAGATTACCGGGCTGGCGCGCCCTTCGCACTACGATTTCAAGCATCTGCGACTGACGCCGAACGAGCTGCGCGAGCGTTTTGAAAAGCACGGCTGGAAAAAGATCGTCGTGTTCCAGACCCGCAATCCAATGCATCGCGCGCACATGGAGCTGACATTCCGCGCGGCGCGCGAACAGGAAGCCAACCTGCTGATTCAGCCCAGCGTGGGCATGACCAAGCCGGGCGACATCGACCATTTCACCCGCGTTCGTTGCTATGAGCATTTGATCAAACACTATCCCGAGCAGACCACCATGCTCTCCCTGTTGCCGCTGGCGATGCGCATGGGCGGGCCGCGCGAGGCGTTGTGGCATGCGATGATCCGGCGCAATCACGGCGCGACGCATTTCATTGTCGGGCGCGATCATGCCGGCCCCGGCAATACCTCCGAAGGCGAGCCGTTCTACGGTCCCTACGACGCGCAGGAAATGGTGGCCAAGCACAGCGATGAAATCGGCATCGCCATGGTGCCGTTCAAGATGATGCTCTACGTCAAGGAGCGCGCCGAGTATGCGCCGGAAAACGAGATCGCCGATGGGGAAAATGTGCTCAACATTTCCGGCACCGAATTTCGCCGCCGGCTGGGCGCGGGCCTCGATATCCCGGAGTGGTTCTCCTTCCCCGAAGTCGTGGCCGAACTCAGGCGCACCCATCCGCCGCTGGACAAGCGCGGATTCACCGTTTTTCTGACCGGCCTTTCCGGATCCGGCAAATCCACCATCGCCAACGCGCTGATGGTCAAGTTGCTGGAAATGGGCGGGCGTCGGGTGACCCTGCTCGACGGCGATCTGGTGCGCAAGAATCTGTCGAGCGAACTCGGCTTCTCCAAGGCGGATCGCGACACCAACATCCGGCGCATCGGCTATGTCGCCAGCGAAATCACCAAGCATCGCGGCATCGCCCTGTGTGCGCCGATCGCCCCGTATCGTCAAACCCGCCGCGCCGTGCGCGAAGCGATTGAAGCGACCGGTGGCGGCTTCATCGAGGTACATGTCGCCACCTCGCTCGAATTGTGCGAGCAGCGCGATCGCAAGGGCTTGTACGCGCGGGCGCGGGCGGGCGAGATCAAGGAATTCACCGGCGTCAGCGATCCCTACGAAGTGCCGGAAAATGCCGAAATCGTGATCGACACCCAGGGCAACACGCCCGACGAAGCCGCGCAGGAAATCATGCTCAAACTGGAAAATCTGGGTTACATCCGCTGACTCGGAGCGCCGGCATCTTGCCGGCATGTGCCGGCTGCAAGTCGGCGCTCCTTCAGAGAACTTGGGTTTGACTTGTAAAATAACGCGGCAAACAAAGGTGCTGGACATTCGATGAAATTATTGGTCACGGGCGGCGCAGGCTACATTGGGTCGCACGTCAGTTTGCAGCTGGCCGAAGACGGCCACGAAGTGGTCGTACTGGACAATCTCTCCACCGGCCACGCCTATGCGGTCATCGGCGCCGAACTGGTCGTTGGCGATCTGGCCGACGGTGCGCTGCTCGATGCGCTGTTCAATCGTCACCAATTCGATGCCGTGCTGCATTTTGCCGCCAGCATCATCGTGCCCGAATCGGTGGCCGATCCGCTCAAGTACTACATCAACAACACGGCGAACATGCTCAACCTTCTCGCAAGAGTGGAGCAATACGACACGCCGCATTTTGTGTTCTCCTCCACGGCTGCCGTTTACGGCATGCCCGAAGTCGAAGAGATCGATGAAACAGCGCCGCCAGCGCCCATCAACCCTTATGGCTCCTCCAAATTGATGGACGAGCGCATTCTGGCCGATCTTGCCAAGGCACGATCCGCTCTGAACTATGTGGCACTACGGTACTTCAACGTCGCTGGCGCCGATCCTCAGGCGCGCATCGGTCAGGACACGCCGGTATCCACGCATCTGATCAAGATCGCCTGCGAGGTGGCCTTGGGCAAGCGCGACGCCATGGACATGTACGGCAGCGATTACCCCACGCCGGATGGCACATGCATCCGCGATTACATTCACGTCGAAGACCTCGCCCGCGCCCACGTGGATGCGCTGAACTACCTCGCCAACGATGGCAAGAATGCAACGCTCAACTGCGGCTACGGTCACGGCGCAAGTGTGCGCGAGGTGCTGGAAGTGGTGAAAAAAGTCAGCGGCGTAGACTTTCCCGTGCGCGAGGCCGCGCGGCGCGACGGCGATCCACCGCAACTGGTCGCCGCCAACGCTCGCATCCGCAAAACCCTCAACTGGCAAGCCCGCCTCGACAACCTCGAAACCATCGTCGCCCACGCCTGGGCCTGGGAACAGCGTTTGTCGTCTCGCTGATGGGCAGGCCCACTGCCGCCAGCGAGGCCGCCAACGAGAACTTCGGTCTTGCGCGAATCCAAAACGACCGCAACCCGCTCGGCTTTGATTCAATCCTGAGGGGCGTCCGGCGCTGCGCTCACGGCAAAGTCGGTGAGATTGCAGTTGCCGGACGGATTGCAAAAAGTTTGCATCCACCAAGTCATGGTGCTACCGTTTGTTTGTTCTGTCAGTCATGGTGGAACCCAAGCTGTCGGTTTTGACGCAGGAACCCGTCTCCGACTTGATGATTGACAAACCAGGAGTTCGACGCCATGAAGCCAGACATCCAACGCGCAGTGAAAGGCGGCTTTGAGGCACTTTTGAGTATGGCGTTGATTGCCGGATTCGTGCTGCTCACGGGCTGTCCCGCGCACAGGAACGAGCCTGCGAATGCCCCGCCTTTGGCCCATGCATCCGGCTTTCGCGGCACGGTATTCGGGGGGCGTCAGCCGATCGTTGACTCGAGAGTCGTCGCTTACGCGGCAGGCACGACGGTCGGTTCGTTACCGACCCAGATCGGTGAAGACTTCACCGATTCGAGTGGCAATTTCACAATGAGCTTTGCTCCCTCACCCTTGAAGGGGCAGCTCATTTACATTGTTGCCTCGGGCGGCATCTCCATTAAAGGCGGAAGCGACAACGAGGCAATCGGGCTGATGACCGTCGCGGGCATCCAGGGCAGCCCCTTCGCCCCGGTGGTGGGGACGGTAAACATAAACGAACTGACCACGGTTGCTTCGACGGCCGTCCTCAAGGACTACATCGGCTTTGCGGACTGCCCGACGATTCCCGGCAATAGCCGGTCAGGTACCTGCTTGTCCATTCCGGGCGCGCCGGGGCTTGCTTCCATGGCGGCGACGGTGAACCGGTTGGTGAACGTGATCAATGGGCAGGCGAGCGAGTTTCTCACTTTCTACGCCATGACTCCTTCCTCGAACCCGCCACTCAAGGCGACGCTGGAGAAATTGGACACCCTCGCAAGCATACTCGCTGCCTGCGTGAACTCCGCAGATCCGGGTAGCGGCGCATGCAGCGGCCTGTTTGATGTAACCGGCGGGAGTTCGAGCACCCTCATGTCGGCCTGGAGGATCGCGGAAATGCCGGCCATCAACATGAAGGCCGGCGCGCTCTTTGGTCTTCTGCCGGCATCGCCGATCTACACCCCGTACCTTTCGCCGCCGTCGGCAGACACCGATGCCGGCTACTGGACGATGGGTGGAGAACCTTACGTCCTTGCGGCCGACTTCAATGGCAACGAAATGTCCGTTTGGCAGCTGGGAGTGCATGAGGGCGGATTGACCGAGCTTGCATCCAGCCCCATTGCAGCGGTCGATGGCCCTGACAGTGTGGTTGTGGATCCCACCGGTCGTTATGTCTATGTCGCCAATCGCAACGCAGGCAGCGTTTCGGCCTACACCATCGGGGTGAATGGCGCCTTGACCGAGCTTTCGTTTTCGCCATTTGACGCGGGGGCAAGCCCCGCTGCGATAACGGTGGATCCGAGCGGACGTTACGTTTATGTAGCCAACAGCGGTGGCAACAACGTGTCAATGTACCTGATCGGATCGGGCGGTGTGCTCGGGTTGATCAGCGGCTACGCCTGCGGCATGGGGTTGCCGAGCAACTGCACTCTCACGGGGACAAGTCCGCAGGCGCTCACGGTGGACCCGACGGGAAGCTATCTCTATGTGGCCAAC
>JAKDMP010000155.1 GCA_030452225.1 Gammaproteobacteria bacterium | reverse complement strand
CGCTGACATTCGACAGCCACGCGAAGTTTGTAATTCAGGATATGGAAATCACTCCGGTTATTGTGCCCCATGATGCGTCCGAGCCCACGCAATTCGTTTTCAGCGACGGCCGCAGAAAACTGGGCGTTCTGACCGACATCGGCCACATTACCCCCTTCGTGGCCGAATCGTTTACCCTCCTGGACGGCCTGATCGTGGAGAGTAATCACGATGCAGCGATGCTCGTCGCCGGGCCGTACCCGCCGGCCTTGAAGCAACGGGTTGGAGGTGCCTACGGGCATTTGAGCAACGACCAGACCGCCGAGCTGCTCGGCGCGCTCGACCTGTCGAGGCTTCACAGCCTGGCGCTGGCCCATCTGTCCGGGAAAAACAATCGTCCGCAGTTGGCGCGCGATCGCGTCGTGGCAGCGCTCGATTGCGAGCCCGAATGGGTGCATATCGCCGACCAGGACGATGGGCTGGCATGGCAGGTTTTGCAATGATCTACGCTGCCGGAGCGGCCGGCCTGCAAAACGCCTGCAGGAAGGACTGGACATGGAAGTAATTCCCGGCGGGCTCGCGCTGGCAGCGTTTCAACTCCACAAGCTGGCGCGGGAACTCAGGCTCTTCGACGCCGGTTTGCGCCTCACTGGTGCGGCGCATGTCTATGTTCTCGAAAACGAGACGCCGCAGGATGCGCCAACGCGGCTGCGCTTGCAGGCGTTGCTGGATGAGGGCGAAGAAGGGGCCGGGAATTTCGACGCCCGGCTTTACGTATTGCCGCGCTTCGGCACCATTTCGTCCTGGTCGAGCAAGGCGACGGATATTTTCGCACGCTGCGGTCTGGCCGCGGCAGGACGCATCGAACGCGGCCTGGCCTATGCCCTGGACGGCGACTTGCCGTCTCCCCACAGCGCGGTGTGGCGCCGACTGGAGCAGATCCTCGCCGATCGCATGACGCAGCAACTGTTGCCGTCGCTCGAGCAGGTGCCGCGACTTTTTTGCCCGTCCAGCCCGCCGCAAGAGGAGCCGATTGCGTTGTTGTCCGGGGGCGAGGCCGCGCTGATGGAGCCCAATGGCGGGCTCGGCCTGGCCTTGGGCCAAGCCGAGCGCGACTACCTGCTCGAAGCCTATGCCGCGCTTGGCCGCGATCCCACCGTGACCGAGCTGATGATGTTCGCGCAGGTCAACTCCGAGCATTGTCGGCACAAGATCTTCAATGCACGTTGGACGCTCGACGGCAAGCTGCAGGAAGCTTCACCCTTCGATCACATTCGCGCCAGCTACCGCGCCAGCCCCGGCGGAATTCTTTCGGCCTACCGGGACAACGCGGCGGTCCTCGAGGGCCCGCAAACGCAAACGCTGCGATGCGATCCGCAAAGCCATCGGTATCGACTCGACACCGGGTATTCCGACATCGCCATCAAGGTGGAAACGCACAACCATCCCACTGGCGTTGCGCCGTTTCCAGGCGCGGCAACCGGTTCGGGCGGGGAAATTCGCGACGAGGCGGCCACCGGTCGCGGTGGCACTTCCAAGGCGGGCCTGGTGGGTCTCGCCGTTTCCGACCTGCGTTTCGAGGATGCGCCCCGGCCATGGGAGATCGCCGAACCGGCGCCGCAACTCGCCAGCGCGCGCCGGATCATGCTCGAAGCACCGGTCGGAGCGGCGGCTTTCAACAACGAATTCGGCCGGCCGGCGATCGCGGGATTCTTCCGCAGTTTCTGCGTGCCCGATCCGTGCGGCGCAGCGGGGCGGTTTCGCGGCTACCACAAGCCGATCATGCTGGCCGGAGGGCTCGGCAGCATTCGCCGCGAGCTGGTTGCGAAACGCCGCTTCGAAGCGGGCGCGAAAATCATCGTGCTGGGCGGCCCGGCAATGGAAATCGGGCTCGGCGGCGGAGCCGCCTCTTCGCGCACGGACGGCGGCGACAGTGAACTCGACTTCGCCTCCGTGCAACGCGGGCACCCGGAAATGCAGCGCCGCGCCCAGGAAGTGATCGAGGCATGCAATGCCCGCGGCGAGGCGAGCCCCATACTCGCGATCCACGATGTGGGAGCCGGCGGACTGTCCAACGCCATCCCGGAGTTGCTCGACGATGCCGACCTCGGCGGCCGGATCGACCTTGCCCGCGTGCCCAGCGCGGAGCCGGGCATGAGCGCCGCCGCCCTGTGGTGCAACGAGGCGCAGGAACGATACGTACTGGCCTTGGCTCCCGATGAGGTAGCCGCATTCGCCGCCTTGTGCGAACGTGAACGCTGTCCCTGGGCCGTCGTGGGCGAGGCGGCCGCCGATCAACGCCTGCTCGTACGGGACAGCCGCAATGACGCCGTTGCGGTGGATCTGCCGATGCGCACCCTGCTCGGCGACCTGCCGCCACTCGCCATGACGGGTGCGGCGCGCAAACCAGGCCACCAGACGGGGAACGAGCAGGGCGACTTTGCCGGGATTGCCGTGAACGAGGCCCTGGATCGCGTACTCGCGTTGCCCGGCGTGGGGGACAAGAGTTTTCTCATCACCATCGCCGACCGCACCGTGGGCGGCATGGTTGCACGAGACCCCCTGGTCGGCCCCTGGCAGGTGGCGGTAGGAGATGTCGCGGTCACGCTGGCCGATTACGAGGGCGTAGGGGGCGAAGCCATGGCCGTGGGCGAGCGCATGCCGATCGCCGTCGGCGATGCCGCGGCCTCGGCAAGGCTGGCGGTCGGCGAAGCGCTCACCAACATGGCCGCGGCCGATATCGCCGCGCCCGGCGACATCAAGCTGTCTGCCAACTGGATGGCGGCAGCGGGAGATCCGGCCGACAATGCGGATCTCTACCATGCCGTGCAGGCCGTCGGCGCCGAACTCTGCCCGGCACTGGGAATTGCCGTCCCGGTCGGCAAGGATTCACTGTCCATGCGCACGGCGTGGCGCGAAAAGGGCGGCGACCGGGAAGTGCGCGCGCCGCTGAGCGTCGTGATCAGCGCCTTCGCGCCGGTAGCCGATGCGCGCAAGACGCTGACGCCGTATCTTTCCCACGCAACCGATACCGAACTGTGGTTAATCGACCTTGGCGGCGGACGCAATCGACTGGGCGGCAGTGCGCTGGCACAGGTATTCTCGCGCTCGGGCGCAGTACCGCCCGACGTGGATGACCCCGAACGAATCAAACATTTCCTTGCCGCAATCAGGGAGCTGGCGGGAGCGGGCCAGCTGCTCTCCTATCACGACCGTTCCGACGGCGGCCTCGCTCTCACTCTGATCGAGATGGCGCTCGCCAGCCATTGCGGGCTCGAGGTCAGGCTCGACGAACTCGGCCCTGACCTGCTTGCGGCGTTTTTTACCGAGGAACTGGGCGCCGTATTCCAGGCCCGGAAGCAGGATCGGGAAAGGATAGAAAAACTATTCCTGAACAATGGCTTGGAAGGGTTACTTCACCTGATTGGAGAGCCGGCGCCGCATCCGTTTCTGCGCTTTACCGCCGCAGGCGAAATCCTGTATGAAGCCGCATGGCCGGCACTGATGCGGAGATGGTCGGAGGTGAGTTACCGCATGCGGGCCCTGCGCGACGATCCCGAGTGCGCGCGCGAGGAATACACGGCACAATGCCGGCCGGAGGGGCCTGGATTGGGCGCCACGCGTCTGACTTTCGATCCGGCATCGAGACCCGCCGCGCCCGCCGTTCACACCGCTCGGCCGCGGCTTGCCGTGCTGCGCGAACAAGGCGTCAACGGCCACCGGGAACTGGCCGCCGTCTTCCTGCGCGCCGGCTTCGATGCGGTCGATGTGCACATGAGCGAGCTCGCGGCCGGCTCCCGCAAGCTGGAGGGCTTTGCCGGTTTCGCCGCGCCGGGCGGGTTTTCCTACGGCGACGTGCTGGGCGCCGGGCAGGGCTGGGCCAAATCAATCCTCTACCAGCCGCGCCTGCACGACGAGTTTGCAGCTTTCCTCGCCGATGACCGCCGTTTCGCGCTGGGTATCTGCAACGGCTGCCAAATGTTGGCCGCGCTCCATGAACTCATTCCCGGCAGCGCGCACTGGCCGCAATTCCGGCGCAATCGCTCGCGCCAGTTCGAAGGGCGCCTCGGCCTGGTCGAAATCAACGAATCGGTATCGTCCTTTTTCGACGGCATGGCCGGCTCGGTGCTCCCGGTGGTCGTTTCCAACGGCGAGGGCCGCACCGAGTTTGCCTGCGCCGAAGATCTGGCCAAACTGCAAGCAGCCGGGCAGGTGCCGCTGCGCTACGTCGAAGCACCCGGTATCGCGGCGCAAAGCTATCCGGCCAATCCCAACGGCTCCGCCGGCGGTGCCACCGCTTTCACCAACGCCGACGGCCGCGTGTTGATTCTCATGCCGCACCCCGAGCGCATCTTCCGCAGCGTGCAGCATTCCTGGCATCCACCCGGATGGAGCGAAAATGGCCCTTGGTTGCGCTTGTTCGACAATATCCGTGCCTGGGTCGATTGACGGCCTGGCCTGCATTATTCACACGGCCGGCTGGCGCTACACCGAAAGTTGCTGAATGGGTTGAAGAACAGGGCATGATCGAGGTCGGTTTGGAGACTGCGGCCTGCAGACCGCGCCAGTCCATCGCGGTGCTTGCCTCTTCATTCGGAACTTTCTCGCGGCGTCATGCTTGGCCTTCACGAAAACCATGGCTACGGCCAAAATGGCACTTACTTTAGCCAATATCGCATATTACTCCCGTCATGCCGGCGCAGGC
>JAKDMP010000040.1 GCA_030452225.1 Gammaproteobacteria bacterium | reverse complement strand
GTGTAGGTAAGCGAGTTGCGCGGATACATGAAGCGCTTGTCGTTGATGTGCCGATAGGCGGCAGCGGCGATCGTCGGCATCTTTGCAATCAGGCGGCGCGCGAAAAGATCGCGCGAGGCCGGATCGTTGATATCGGTCCTGTCGTGATACAGCCCGGCGAGTGATGCAACCACGGCCGTCATCATGGCCATGGGGTGCGCGTCGTCCTGAAAACCGTGGAAGATTCCCAGGAGGGATTCGTTCACCAGCGTGTGGTGACGAATCTCGTCGTCAAAGTGCTCGAGCGCCTCGCGATCGGGCAACTCGCCCTCGAGCAGGAGATAGGCGACCTCGGTGAAGCTGCAGTGCTCGGCCAGGGCCTCGATGGAATACCCGCGGTAAAGCAACTTGCCCTGCTCGCCGTCGATATAGGTGATCGCGCTCTCGCAGCTGGCTGTGGAAACGAAACCCGGGTCAAAGGTGAACACGCCATGTTCGCGGTACAACGCGTTGATATCGACGGTGGCCGGGCCCATGGTGGGCTCGCGCACCGGAAGCGCAATCGTCTTGCCGTCCGGATCGGCCAGGCTGTAGTCGCGGGAAGCCGCGCGGGAAGGTTCCGCCATTCGAAGTCTCCTGTCTCCGGCCAGCCGGGCGCAATCTTGCGCTGAGGCAAACGCCCGGAAGCCCTTTTACGGAATACGAGGGGCCGGGACGCCGGCCAACCTCAACGGGTCATTATATCGCCCCGACTCCTGGCGCGCAGGTCGCGGGTACGGGCAATGCCGGATTCTCAGCTCGCCGGCGCACCATACTTGCGACGGAACTTGTCCACGCGCCCGGCCGTATCGACGATTTTCTGCTTGCCGGTATAGAACGGGTGGCACGCCGAGCAAACTTCCACATGGAGGTCTTCGCCCAGCGTGGAGCGGGTGGTAAAACTGTTGCCGCAACTGCAGGTTACCTTGATTTCCCGATAGTCGGGGTGTACGCCCTTTTTCATTTCGGCTGCCAATGAAAAACAATCGTTTATTGTAGCGCAGACGTCAAAAACCTGCCGCTTGCGCAAGCAGTCTGCATGCCGCCTGTCGGCGCCGGCGGGAGCCATCCCGGCCGCGATTCGCACGGCGCGGAATCACGCCGGCCGGCAAGGCCTCACTTAGCCGTCATATGGCAGAGTTCTTTTCAGCTTTTTAGGCTAACCTCCTATCCCGATGGGAAAATCCAAAACCATCCACAAACCCTGTGGATAACTCTGTGGACGAAATGCCGATAGCTGCAGCATGCACGGATAATTCCCTTGCAGTATTCAAATTGGCACAGATTTCATCAATCCCAAACACTTCTTTTTCGTCAATAACTTACGTTTGCAGGCCGGGTCTTGGATCGGGCGTGGGGCGGCATGGTCAGGCCTTCCCGACAGCCGCGCCGGGCCGTTGTGCATAACCGCCGCGGAAAAACGCGGCCGTTGCCGCGAAAACAGGCTGAAAAAGGCTTGCCAAGCCGAACGTCAGTAAGTCGACATTCAGAGCCTTGGAGCGGTTCGCAGGCAAGGCACGTTCGCGCCGCCGCAGCAACTACCTCGGCAAGCGGACGTAACGCAGCCGGCGGGCCCTCCGGGGCTCTGAATGTCGTCTTGCCAGCGTTCGGCTTAGTATGTGGGCAAAAACCGCTCCTGCAGTTCGTTGAGGAAAAGCAGTCCCCGCGTCGTGGCCCGCACGGCCCCGTCTGCACTCATCAGGAGTCCGTCGGCAAGCGCCCCATTGACCGTGCGCCGAATCGACGCCCGTCGGCAGCCGGTTCGCGCTTCGAACTCGGCCCAGGTGAACCCACCTGTGCGCCGCAATGCGCCAAGCATGAACTCGAACGGGCGCTCCCGGGGGGCGATCTCGCGCTCGTACACCGCCTGGTCGCTGCCGGCCAGCCGCTGCCAGCGGGTCGGCGAACGGATGCGCGCGGTTCTGACAATGCGCCCCGCCTCGCTACGCTTGCCATGCGCGCCCGGGCCCAGGCCCAGGTAGTCGCCAAAACACCAATAGTTGTCGTTGTGGCGGCACGTGCGGCCGGGGCGCGCATAGGCGGACACCTCGTAGCGCCGGTAGCCCCGTTCTACAATCGCCGCACGCCCGGCCGACTCGATGGCCGCGAGATCATCCTCGTCCGGCAAATTCGGCGGGCGGCGATAAAAAACGGTGCCGGGCTCCAGCGTCAACTCGTACCAGGACAGGTGCGCAGGCGACAGGGCAAGCGCCTGCGAAATATCGGACAGCGCCGCAGCGGCATTCTGTCCGGGCAGCCCGTGCATGAGATCGATATTGAAATTCTCGATTGCGGCAGCATGCAATTCCCCGGCAGCATCGATCGCCTCGCGGGCGGAGTGAATGCGGCCGAGGCGCTTGAGCATGGCGTCATCTAGGCTTTGCACCCCGAGGGAGACGCGGTTGATACCCGCAGCGCGATACTCGGCAAAGCGCCCGCGCTCAATCGTGCAGGGATTCGCCTCGAGGGTGATCTCGGTGGTTTCGCCAAAATCCAGGCGTTCGGCAAGTTGCTCGAACAGCGCGGCAAAGGTCTCGGGCGCGAGCAAGCTGGGCGTGCCACCGCCCAGAAATATCGCGGCGAGAGGCGAGGCGGCGGGCCGGCGGGCGAGTTCGAAATCCAGGTCCGCAATCAGCGACTCGCGCCAGGCACGCTCGGGCACGACTTGCGGCGCGACATGGGAGTTGAAGTCGCAATATGGACACTTGGCCACGCACCAGGGCACATGGATATACAAAGTAAGCGGCAAGCCCGGTAGAATAATGGTGTTTACCCGATTGGTTACAGACTCATGCTCCGCGACATGGGAGCGCGTACCAGCGTTCATCTCGAAGACTATACTCCACCGCCCTATTTCATCGACCATACCCGGCTCGACTTCGAACTGGACAAAACGGGCACCATTGTCAGCGCGGAACTCGACCTGCGCCGCAACCCCTCCGTCAACGGGCGCGTGGAGTCGCTGGAGCTCGACGGCGTGGAACTGGAACTGCTTTCCATCGCCATCAACGGCGCACCGCTTGCCGGAAACCGCTTTCAAGTCCAGGGCAACACGCTGATGATTGATGCGCCGCCGGCGCAGTTCACTCTTGCCACGCGCGTGAGAATCCATCCGGAGAACAATACGGCGCTCTCCGGGCTGTACAAGTCCAGCGGCAATTTCTGCACTCAGTGCGAAGCGGAGGGGTTCCGGCGCATCACCTGGTATCTGGACCGACCCGATGTGCTGTCGCAATTTACCACGAGGGTCGAGGCCGCACGCAGTCTTTATCCCCTGCTTCTTTCCAATGGGAACCTGGTTGAAAGCGGCAAACTGGATGACGGACGTCACTTTTCCGTCTGGAAGGACCCTTTCCCCAAGCCGTCCTATCTTTTCGCGCTGGTTGCCGCGCGCCTGGCCTGCCGCGAGGGTGAGTTCACCACGGCCTCCGGTCGCAAGGTATCGCTCGGCGTGTACGTCGAGGAACACAATCACGAGCTGTCCGGCCACGCGCTGGCTTCGCTGCGGCGCGCCATGCGCTGGGACGAGGAGCGCTACGGGCGCGAATACGACCTCGATCGCTACATGGTCGTCGCCGTGGACGACTTCAACATGGGTGCCATGGAGAACAAGGGCCTCAATGTCTTCAATTCCAAGTACGTGCTCGCCAATGCCGACACGGCCACCGATCGCGATTATGCCGCCATCGAGGCGGTGATCGGCCACGAATACTTCCACAACTGGACCGGCAATCGTGTCACCCTGCGCGACTGGTTTCAGCTCTCTCTCAAGGAAGGACTCACGGTATTCCGTGAGCAGTCCTTCTCCGCGGACATGACCTCGCCGGCGGTCAAGCGCATCCAGGACGTGCGCACCCTGCGCCACCTGCAGTTCTCGGAGGACGCGGGCCCGATGGCGCATCCGGTGAGGCCGGAAAGCTACATCGAAATCAACAATTTCTACACCGCGACGGTGTACGAAAAAGGAGCCGAAGTCGTGCGCATGTACCAAACCCTGCTGGGCAAGGAGGGTTTCCGGCGCGGCATGGACCTCTACTTCGAGCGCCACGACGGCGAGGCCGTCACCACCGATGACTTCCTCCATGCCATGGCGGATGCCAACGATCAGGACCTGTCGCAATTCTCCGACTGGTACCGGGTTGCCGGCACCCCGCAGGTCACGGCCCGTGGCCAATACGACCAGCGCGCCGCTCACTATACCCTGACGCTGCGTCAGCGCCACGGTACGAGTCCCGGCCAGCCGGCAAAAGAAAAGCCTCCGCTGCTTGTACCCATCGCGATGGGACTGCTCGACTCCGACGGCAATGCCTTGCCGTTGCAGCTTTCGGGCGCAAAGGATGCCCCGCTGAGGCGCGTGCTGTGGCTGCGCGACTTCGAGGAGCAATTTGTATTCGACAACATTCCCACGCAGCCCGTCCCTTCACTGTTGCGCGGTTTCTCGGCACCGGTCAGGCTCGACTTTCCCTATAACGATGAGGAGCTGGCCTGCCTGATCGCCCATGACAGCGATTCCTTCAACCGCTGGGACGCCGCCCAAAAGCTGATCACCCGCATTGTCCATGCACAGGTCATCGACAAGGCCGCGCCGGCGAGCACGGCGGCTTCGCTGGTTGACGCCTTCCGGACGCTTCTCGCCGACAAGGACGCCGATCCGGCACTCGTCGCCGAGACCCTGCAACTTCCCAGTGAAAGCGAACTCGCGCAAGCCTTCGATCCCGTGGATGTGGAAGCGCTCAGCGCTGCCCGCCGCAACCTGAAACGCCATCTCGCCGGGCAACTCGAAGACGAATGGATGGACGCCTGGTCACGCACCGCAAGCAACGAGTCCTACCGCTATGATCCCGCCAAATCCGGCGCCCGCAATCTTCATGCCGTGGCGCTGGGCTATCTCGGCGCTCTCGAGAGCGAAGGGCACATCGAGCGTGCCGCCAGGGAGTTCGAGGCCGCCGACAACATGACCGATCGCATGGGCGCGCTTGCCGTGCTGGCCAATCTCGAACACCCCGCCGCCGACAAGGCGCTGGCAAGCTTCCGCGCAAAATACGATGGCCAGGCGCTGGTACTCGACAAGTGGTTCGCCCTGCAGGCCACCTCGGCCAGACCCGCTGCCCTGGAGCGCGTGCAGGAACTGATGGACGATCCGGCCTTCAAGCTCGAAAACCCGAATCGCGTTCGCGCGCTGATCGGGAGCTTCAGCCAGGCCAATCATGCCGGCTTCCACGAGGAAAGTGGCCGTGCCTATCGTTTCGTCGCCGACCAGGTGCTTGCGCTGGATCGCATCAACCCGCAGGTGGCTGCCCGTCTGGTGGCATGTTTCACCCCGTGGCGGCGCTATGATCAGGCGCGCCAAGCGCTCATGGGCCGCGAACTCAAGCGGATGGCGGCCGAACCCACGCTCTCGCCGGACGTGTACGAAATCGTCGAACGCTGCCTGAAGAAGGCCTAGCATCCGTGAAAGCCTACATCGAGACCACCCTCAACCGGGCTCTCGACACGCTCGGAGTACCGCCGGACGCGCGCGAGGGGGTAGTCGTCGAACACAGCCGCGGAACCGGGCATGGCGATTTTGCCACCAATGCCGCACTGGTGCTCGCGCGGAGCGAAAAACGCAACCCGCGCGAACTCGCCGCGCAAATCGTCCGCGCTCTGCCCGCGAGCGACGACATCGAAAAAGCCGGGGTCGCGGGCCCCGGCTTCGTCAATTTCTTCCTCAGTCCGGGCGCCTGGCAGAGCGAACTCGGCCGCATCCTGGATGCGGGCGATGAGTACGGGCGCCAAAAGTCCGACGCGAATCTGCGCATACTGGTGGAATTCGTCTCCGCGAACCCCACCGGGCCTCTGCACGTGGGTCACGGACGTGGCGCGGCCTACGGCGACAGTCTTGCGCGCATCCTTGAGGCCGCCGGCTGCGGGGTGCATACCGAATACTACGTCAATGATGCCGGCCGGCAGGCCGATATTCTTGCCGTCAGCGTGTGGGTTGCACTGCTTGAACTGGCGGGCGAACGGCCGCGGTTGCCCGAAGCGGCCTACCCCGGCGAGTACATCAAGCAGACGGCCGGCAAACTCCGGGAAGCCTTCGGCGAGACGGTCGTTCACCCCTGGAAAGACATCGCCGCTGCACTCCCGTCCGACGCCCCGGAAGGCGACAAGGAGGCTCATGTCAATGCCCTGATCGAGGAGGCAAAAACGCGTCTGGGCAAGGACTACGAGTCGCTCCGACGCGATGCACTGGCCATGCAGGTCGAAGGCATTCAGGCCACACTCAAACGCTTCAACGTGCATTTCGACCGCTGGTTTTCCGAATCCTCCCTGGTAGCCGACGGTGCCATTGAGCATGCTTTGACGCGTCTCTCTGATCGGGGCCATACCTATGAAGAGGAAGGCGCGCTGTGGCTCGAAACCAGTGCGCTCGGTGACGCAAAAGACCGGGTTCTGCGGCGCGGCGACGGGACGACGACCTACTTCGCGAGCGATGTCGCCTACCATCTGGACAAGCTCGAACGTGGCCATGACATTGCCCTCGATGTCTGGGGAGCGGACCACCACGGCTACGTGGCACGGGTGCGCGCGGCGGTGGAAGCACTCACCGGCCGCGGTGAAGCCTTCGAGGCGCAGCTGATCCAGTTCGTGACCCTGACCTCGGGGCGCATGGGCAAGCGCAGCGGCAACTTCGTCACGCTCGACAGCCTGCTCGACGAGGCCGGCACCGATGCGACGCGCTTCTTCTACCTGGCCCGCTCGCATGATCAACACTTGGAGTTCGATGTAAAACTGGCGCAACAGCGCAGCAACGACAACCCCGTCTACTACCTCCAGTACGCCCATGCGCGGATTGCCAGCCTGTGGCGCCAGCTCAAGGAGAAAGGCCTCGACTGGAACAGGTCAAGTGCGCGTCGACAACTCTCGCGCCTCGGAACGAATCACGAATTGACGCTCATCAAGCATATTGCCCGCTTTCCCGAGACGATCAGCGCCGCGGCCGCCGATCGCGCACCGCACCAGCTTGCCCATTACCTCGGTGAAGTCGCCCAGGCCTTCCATGCCAATTACAATAGCGAGACCATCCTGGTGGAGGACGACGCGGTACGCAGCGCGCGGCTTGCGCTCGCTTCGGCCACGCAAGGGGTCATTGCGAGCGGCCTCGCCCTGCTGGGCATATCCGCCCCGGAACGAATGTGAAACCGGATCTGAAAAACCCGGACAAAAGCGATAAAACCCGTAGCCGCGGACTGTTCTGGTTTGTGGCCGGCATTGTCGTCGCCGTCGTCGTGGTTTTCGCTTTCCCGGCGATCCATGATGCGGTCGAAGACCTTGGCCAGGCAACCGTGGAGAAATCGAAGGCGCTGCAGGAACGGATCGCCAAGACACCGGCCGGCGCCTCCTCGCCGGCTGCCGATAATGCTTTTGCATTCGACTTCTACGAAATCCTCACCCACCCGACCCAGATTCTGACTTCCGGGGAGAGCGGCGAAGTCACCAGTTCGGCCGCTTCTCAAACGCCGATCAGCCAACCCGGGCATTACATCCTGCAAGTCGCCTCGGTCAAGGATGCCCAGGGAGCAGAGAAGCTCAAGGCCCAGCTGGCGCTGTGGGGTATTCGCTCGCACATACAGACCGTAGACGTGCAGGGAGACACCTGGCATCGCATCCGGGTCGGACCGATCACCGAGCTTGCGAAACTGAACGCGCTTCGAAAGAAGCTCGATCGCCACAACCTGCAACCGCTCCTGATCCGTGTCGACAACTAGCGCTTGCCGCCACAGTTCCACATACTTGGTGACAGCCGTGCTGGCAGCCGCGATCTTCACGGCGCCGACCGCACTGCCGGCCGACAGCCCCGCTCCCTCCCCGGAAAAACTCGAAGCTCTGCACAGCAAAATCGATGCGCTGAACCAACGCATCGGCGAAGAAATTTCGCACAAACGATCGCTCTCCGCGGAACTTGGAAAGCTGGAGCAACGCATCGGCGCCTTGTATCGCAAACTCGACTCGCTGCAGTCGCGCAAAGAGCAACTGCAGTCGCGCAGGGAGAAGCTCGCCCGGGCCACGCAGGCCGGCCGCGACGAAGCCAGCAAAGCACAGGATGCATTGTCGAAAGCCTTGCGCTCGAGTTTCATCCTCGGTCGGCAACCTCGCATCAAGCTGGCGCTGCAGGACGAGGACCCTGCGCAAGTGGCAAGAATGCTCGCCTACTACGGCTATTACGCGCGCGCCCATGCCCGGCATATCACGGAGTTGACGGCAACCATTGCGCACTATCAGGCTCTGGAAAAGCAGCTTGCGGCAACGCAAAACAAGCTCTCGCGCACCGTCGCAGCACAGCAGGAGTCGCTTTCGGCGCTGGAAAAAACCAGGCAGGAACGCAAAGCCGTGCTTGCAAAGCTGAACGAGGACATTGCAAACAACCAGACGCGTGTCGCCCAACTCAAACAGGATGCCGCAAGGCTGGAAAAGGTCATCCATTCCGTCCATCGCGACCTTGACGACCTGGGCTTCGACGAAGTACCCCAAGTCGCCTTCTCATCGTTGCGCGGCAAACTGCCCTGGCCGGTATCGGGAAAAATCGTGGCCAGCTTCGGCTCTTCGCGTGCGGATCATGGCGCCCTCGATTGGGAAGCGGTCAGGATTGCGGCCCCCGCCGGCGCCCGCGTACGCGCCATAAGCTATGGCCGCATTGCCTATACTGGCTGGCTGCCGTTCTACGGCCTGGTGCTGATGGTGGACCACGGCGATGGCTACCTCGTCGTATACGGCCACAATGAAGCCATCTACAGGCAAGTCGGCGAATGGGTCCACCCCGGAGAGGTTATCGCAACAGTGGGGCGCAGCGGAGGTCAATCGCGGGCCTTGCTGTACTTCCAGATCCGTCACAATGATCGGCCGCTCGATCCCGCCAGCTGGTGCCGCGGAAATCCTTCCCGGAATCGCTGACAGGCGGCCGTCAAACCGCTGTTCCCACAATGATATATTGCAGCCCTTCGATACCGGCCGGATTCCGTCCTCATCCATGCTCTTCGTAACGACCAGCAACGGCGTTTATTGCCTCAACACGGAACACCTGGGGGTACGACGCATCCTCGGGAGAAAACATACACGCGGACTGTTCAAGCCGCGATCACGAGGATACTTCGGCATAACCCGGCACCCGCCGACAAAACGTGTCCTGGTTGCTTCCAGGGAAACCGGCGGCAGCCTGCCGAGCAAACTGGGAACGAAGGCATCGTTGCACCTGATCCACCCACGCACCCTCGAGACCAAAGTTCTTGCAACCGTCAACGAGGTACACGATGTGCATCAGATTGCCTGGTACGGCGACTACGTTCTGCTCACGGACACGGGGAAAAACCGGCTTGTCGTTTTCAATCCGGACAGTAACGAGCGCCTGGTCGCCAACATCGGGGCCGGGCGCCAGGACATCAATCACGTCAATGCAATCCTGATCCGCGACGACATTTTGTATGTCGGTTTGAACAATCGCGGCGTTCAACCAGCCGCCGTGCTGCATATGCCGATCGGCGAGTTCATGGACGCGGCAAGGAAAAAGGAAATCGACCTCGCAACGCTGGCCCACCGTATGGAACTCGATGACGCGGAACATACCCATGACCTGGAACCGGACTCCGACGGTCGGCTGCTCGCTTGCAAGTCCTACGACGGCATTGTTTTCGAACTGGGCGCAAAACAGGATTGGCTGAAGCTCGACGGCTGGACGCGGGGTCTTGCCTTCAGCCCGGCAGGCCTGTGGGTGGGCAACAGCGAATTCGCCGACAGAAAACAGCGCCACGACGAGCAACTCGACGGCTCCGTTTCGCTGTACGCCTGGCCCGAGCCCGTGCGCAAGGATCACATTGTGCTGCACGGCGCCGGCCAGGTGAATGACCTGCTTTATCTCGATGACGGTTGAGCACCGGTTCCATCGAGCCGAACCTTCGCAAGGCGATGCGCGAAGCCCCGAACGGATTGCCGCATTGGCGCGTGCGCGCCGCCGTAGCACCCGATTCGGCGAGCGGCCGCCCCCCGGCGGGCAGGCCTTGTCCTTGGCTCACACGCTCGGCCACGGCCTGCCGGCTTCCCGGGCGACAAGGCTGGAAGCGAGCCCCAGCAATTCGACTTCTTCGTGAAGAATCACGAACACGGGAATTTCACGAACGTAATCGCTCATGCGGCCCTTGTTTTCGAAGGCCTCGCGAAAACGCGATGCACGCACCGCTTCCAGATAGCGCGGCACGATGCCCCCGGCAATATATACACCGCCGAAGGCTCCAAGCGTCAATGCCAAATCTCCGGCAGCCGCGCCCAGAAAGGCAAAAAAATAATCCATGGCCTCCGCTGCCGGCGCATTGTCGCCCCGCATGGCGGCCTCCCCGATCTGCGCTGCATCCGACAACTCGCTGTCGCTGCCTTGCATTTCGCACAACGCGCGATGGATATTTTCCATACCCTGCCCCGAGACGGCTCGCTCGATCGATACGCGGCCAAAGCGTGTACGCAGGCGATCGAGAATCTTCGCACTGCGCGCGTCCACTGCCGGCAGGGATGCATGCCCCCCCTCCGTGACCAGTACGCGTGAACCGTCACGGCAGGGAACGATGCCGCCCACCCCAAGGCCGGTGCCGGGCCCCAGAATGGCTATCGGCTTGCCTTTATTCGCCTTTGCGCCGCCCAGGCTGGCCACATCATCGGCCCCCAACGCCGGAATGCCCAGCGCGACTGCGGAGAAATCGTTCACGACGCGGCAATGCCCGAAACCGAAACGGCTCGACAAATTCCGGGCGGAAATGCTCCAGCCGCGGTTGGTGAGAACCGCCTCATCGTCCCGAACGGGGCCCGCGACGGCAAGAGCCGCGGCATTCGGTTGCGCGGATTGTCGATCCAGGTAAACCGCAACAATACTTTCGAGCGAGTCGTATTCTTCGTTGCGATAGGTTTCCAGATGTTCCCACTGCGCCGCCTCTTCGACCAGGGCAAGGCGGGTATTGGTGCCTCCGATATCGCCGATCAGGCGCGTCATGCGCCGCTCCCCTTCGCAGTGGCGCTACGCTCGTTCAGCGCGCCGAGGAAACGATCGCTCCAATTGTGGATATCCCCGCGGCGTACCGTCTCGAACTGGGCCTCCCAGCGTCTGCGGCGTTCCGGCAGGGGCATGGCAAGTGCTTCGGCGATCGCGTCTGCCACGCCTTCGACGTCATACGGATTGACCAGCAACGCCTCCTTGAGCTGCCTGGCCGCACCCGCCATCTCCGAGAGAATCAACACGCCGGGATCATCCGGATCCTGGGCGGCAATAAACTCTTTCGCCACCAGGTTCATGCCGTCGCGCAAGGGCGTTACAAGCGCCACGCTCGCGACCGAGAGGAAGGCCAGCAAGGTCGCCCGGCGCATCCGATGGCTCAGGTAGCGCATCGGCATCCAGTCGAAGCGCGCATACTCGCCGATGATCTCCCCGGCGATCTGATCGAGCCGGCGGCGAACTTCCCGGTATTCGGGCACCTCGGTGCGCGACGGCTCCGCCACCTGCAAATACACGATCCCCCTGTGCAGCTCGGGGTAACGGGAAAGCAAATTGCGATACGCATGACAGCGCTCGACCAGTCCCTTCGAATAATCCAGCCGGTCGGCGCCGATGATCAGGCGCCGACCCTCCAGGCCCCTGCGGAAGGTCTTCAACTGGCGGGAGTGTCGCCCGCGCCTCGCCTGATCGGCGATTTCGTGCACATCCACCCCAATGGGGAAAACGCCGGAAACGAGCACATGCGGCCCCCGGTGAATGCGATAGCGTCCCGACCTCTCGACACCCGTGTCGCGCCGCGCCGATTCGACAAAGTCGTGCCGATCCCCCTCGGTCTGGAAACCCACCAAGTCATAGGCCGTGAACAGATTGAGAAATTCGCGGTGGGGCGGCATGGCGCGCAGAATCTCCAGCGGGGGAAACGGCGTATGCAGAAAGAAGCCGACGGGGCCGCGGAAACCGCGGGCGCGCACCTCCGCCGCCATCGGCACAAAGTGGTAGTCATGCACCCAGAGCGTATCCTCGGGCTTGAGCATGGCCGCCAGGTGCTGCGCGAACCAGGCGTTGACACGCCGGTAGGCTTCGAAATAACGGCGCCGGTAACGCAGAAGTTCCAGGCGGCAATGCATCAGCGGCCAAAGCACCTGGTTGGCAAAGCCCTGGTAATAATCGTTGAAATCGTCGCGAAGCAGGGGCAATGTCGCGTACTCGACGCCGTCACGGGACAGGGTTTGCGGCGTCGCGGGCCGATGCGCCGCCTGCCGCCCGTTCCAGCCGAACCAGATGCCCCCGCGGGCATTCAAGGCGGAGTGCAGCGCCACGGCCAACCCGCCCGGGGCCGCCTGGCCTGCGCGCGGCATGGCCACGCGGTTGGATAGCACGACCAGCCTGCCTCCCCCCTTGCGGTTCATGACCTTGTGCCGGGCATCGGCCGCACCGCCGTTTTGCTTCTTGCTTTTTCCATGCACGCTCTCCGCTTGGAGCCTTTTAGTGTAGCGGGTTGCGTATCAACATTCAGGCCGAAAATGACGCACCAGCCAGGAATCAGCCTTCGACTTCTGCCAACCAGTCCCGCGCGCAGGCAGGACTCTGCAGGCGCCAGTCGGCATGACTGTCCCCCGCGCCAACCTTGAGCGCCGCGCCATCCAGCGTATGCGCCGCATCAAAAGCCGCCTCGTCGGTCACATCGTCCCCCAGCACCAGCGGCCGACGCCCACGGAAGACCGGTTCATCCAGAAACATCCGCAGTGCCGCCCCCTTGTCGACTCCGGCAGGATGAATCTCCCGCAGGCATTTTCCGTCCACGTATTCCAGCGCGCCCCGGCTGGCGGCGACCCAGACATCGACCTGATGCCTGACGGCCGCTTCGGCATCGGGCGCGGCACGGTAGTGCAGGGCAATACTGGCGCCCTTGTCTTCAACGAGCAGTCCCGGGATGCGCGAAGCAAACGTGTGGATCCCGGAGCGAATGGCCTCCAGCGCGCTCGCGTCCATGACCGTTGCGTCACGGTGCGCTTCAAACCGGCATTCCACCCCGTGCTGGCCGGAAGCAGGCAATTTCAGGCCGGGCAGGTAGCGATCGAGGTCACGCAGCGCCCGTCCGCTGAGAATGGCCAGCGCACCATCAAATACCCGTTCAAGCCGGCGTAAAAGCGCGGGCAGTTCGCGAGGCACCTGGATGGCGTCGGGCCTGGCGGCCAACGCCACAAGCGTGCCGTCAAAATCCAGGAACAGCGCCCAATCGTTGCCGTCGCCGATCAACTCCCGCAGGGGGGGCGGCGAGCGGTCAGACATTTCCATCCCCGTCGATACCTGGCGCGGCTGCTTTCGATCCGCCGGTCAATGGCGGAAGTGACGGACATGCGTCATGATCATCGCCATCCCGTGCTCGTTCGCCGCTTCGATGACCTCCGCATCGCGCCGGGAACCGCCGGGCTGCACAATGGCGCGCACACCAAGCCTGGCAGCCTCGTCGATATTGTCGCGGAAGGGAAAGAAGGCATCGCTTGCGAGCACGCTGCCCGCGAGGGCGAGTCCCGCCCGCTCGGCCTTCAGGCCGGCCAGGCGCACGGCATCCACGCGGCTCATTTGCCCGGCACCGATCCCCAAGGTGGCGCCGTCGCGCGCGATCACGATGGCGTTCGAGCGCACCGCCTGCACTACGTGCCAGGCAAAATCGAGCGCATCGCGTTCGGCGCCGTCCGGAGCGCGCGCGCCGGCCACCTCGCAATCGTCGGGAAGCCCGCCGGGCACATCGGCATCCTGCACCAGCAATCCGCCGTCAAGGCGTCGAAAGTCCCAGCGGTTCGATCGCTCCGCCGTCACTTCGGCGGCGGCGAGCAACCTCAGGTTCGGCTTCGCGGCCGCCAGCCCGGTTACGGCGGACTCGAATGATGGGGCAATCACGACCTCCACGAACTGGTTGGCCAGTACCCGTTCCAGGCAGGCACCATCCAGCGCACGATTGAAGGCAATGATGCCGCCGAAGGCGGAACCGGGATCGCAGGCAAAGGCGCGTTCGTAAGCCGCCTCCAGGCGGTCCGCGATCGCTACGCCACAAGGATTCAAATGCTTGACGATCACGCAGGCCGGCGCCTCGAAGCTCGCCGCCAGGCTCCAGGCCGCATCCGCATCGGCCAGATTATTGAACGACAACGGTTTGCCCTGCAGTTGCCGCGCGTTGACGACAGCGCCGCCGGCGTGGCCCGATTCCGCGTAGAGTGCGGCCCGCTGGTGCGGGTTCTCCCCGTAACGCAATACCTCGCGGCGTTCGAATACCGGCGCGAAACGCCGTGGAAACGCCTCCTGCCGGCCATTGTGCCCGGCGCCGTCCATCCAGGCCGCGATGGCGGCATCGTAATCGGCCGTGCGCCGGAATGCCCTGACCGCCAGACGGCGCCGTTCGCCCTCCTCCAGGCCGCCCTCGCGCTCGATGGCCGTCAACACCGCGGCATAATCCTCGCGGTCGCTGACGACCGCCACGTCGGCCGCGTTTTTGGCCGCGGCGCGAATCATGGTCGGCCCGCCGATGTCTATCATTTCGATGATGTCGTCGCGATCGGCCCCGGCCCTCGCCGCCGTTGCCTCGAACGGGTAAAGACTTGCCACGACCAGGTCGATCGGTGCAATGCCTTGCGCGGCGAGTTCCGCATCGTCCCGGCCGCGTCGCGCAAGTATGCCGCCATGGATTGCGGGGTGCAGGGTTTTCACCCGGCCGTCCAGCATTTCCGGTACACCGGTCAGTTCACTGATCTTGCGAACGGCCACCCCGGCTTGCGCCAGCAGCCGGGCCGTGCCCCCCGTGGATACAATCTCCACACCGCAGCCAACCAGCCCGCGCGCGAAATCGACCACGCCGGTCTTGTCGGAAACGGAAACCAGTGCACGCCTTATGGGGCGAACCGTGGACATGAATTACTCCGAAATCAGCAGGTGAGTCAATGCGCCCCCAACTTCAAGGCATTACGATGCGTTCGGCATGAATCCGCGGTGCGATCGAAACGCGCAAGTTCCGCTTGTCTGCCCCGGGGCCGGTCCGGCCCTCAGGTCAGCCCGTACTGGCTCAATTTGCGGCGCAGGGTCGCACGGTGGATGCCGAGAATATCTGCGGCACGGCTCAAATTCCCGTGCGTGTGAGCGACCACGATTTCCAGCAGCGGCGCTTCGACCTCGTCCATGACCAAGGCATGGAGGCCGCCCGTTGGGTGGTCATCGAGGTCGCGAAAATAATTGTTCAGCCGGCTCGACAGGCATTCGCGCAGGCTCTGGCAATCGCTGGCCGGAACCGTTTCGCTATGGTCCAGCTTGCGCGCCGATGAGCCCTCCAGTATCACCCGTCTCCTCCTGACAGTCTGCAGATTCATGAAAAACGACTGCGCTCGGCACCCTGGGTGCCTGCGCCGCGCGAGCGATTCACCGCAGGCGAATCACACTTGCTCCGCCTTGCGGCGCGTAAGCCTCATGTATTCGCTCGCTACCGTTTCCAACAACCTGCCAACGATTAGTCAAATAAAAGTTGCGCGTCGCTCGGCAACCCTTATCCCGAAATACAAACCACGTCGCCCTTGAGACGCTTGCACAACACCAGTTTGAAACCCGTGGCGTTGGCACCCGGGTCCACCAAGGTGAGATGAAACGTCAGCCCACGTCCGGCGGACAGATCACTTATCGTAGCCGCACCGTAATCGGAAGGCAAGAGCATGCGCGATCCAACCACCTGCCCGTAGCGGTTGCTGAGGCTGAGCCGAAGGAGCGGAAGCCGCTGTACAAAGCCCGCGCGGTTCACCAATCTGCCGGTCAACTCGAGCATCCTTTCGTTGCGGGACACGCCGTTGAGCGATGCGCCAACGATCGCGTAGCGCGCAAGCTCCAGACGCGGTTCGAGCGGATGGCCGAGAGCCTGATAGATGGATGCCGCCACGGGGCCCAATCCCGGCGTGCGTACAACGGCATAACGGTTCGCATGCACCAACTGCACCGCCAGGGCAAGCAGGGCGATGGCCAATGCCGGCCACCACAGCGCCCACCATCGCTTTCGCCCGGCCCGGGGTGCCGGTTCGCTCAAGGAGGCCGTAAGCTCTTCCCGTACCGCCTCTTCGCCCGTGACCGCCTGCAGTGCGGGCAGGGGTCCTTCGGCCTCCTCGCCGGCGGCGCCACCGGACAAACCGGGAGAGGTTTCGCGCAGCTTGATACGGGCATCGAACACGCTTCCGCAGCGCCCGCAGCGCACCAGCCCGTAGGCTACATCCAACTCGCCGGGCTCGACGTGAAACCACTCCAGGCATGCCGTGCATTGCGTCAGCATCGGCACAGTGTAGCAGGCCGTCAGACCGGCCCGGCTCCATCGCGCAACAGTTCCAGACAACGCCACTCGGCGCGCCGGCTCTCCCTCCCAAGCCGGGTTTTCGATGCGTAGGCAGCCGCCACGGCATCGACCTGTCCGGCGGTCATTCCACTCAGCACGATGCGCCCGCCGACGCGCGTCCGGGCGCACAGCTCGCCGACCAACGCGATCAGGGGACGCGCCAGGATGTTGGCCACCAGGACATCCGCTTCACGCATCGGGAGTTCATCCGGCGCACAAACCGTAACCGCCGCCTGGTTCCGCTTGGCATTGGCACGGGCAGCCATGCAGGCCTGTGGATCGTTATCCACGGCACAGACCCACTCGGCACCCAGTCTGGCCGCCGCAACGGCCAACACGCCCGAGCCGCAACCATAATCAATCACGCCTTGGCCCGCGAGATCGAAATTTGCGAGCCAAGCAAGGCACAGCGCAGTGGTCGGATGCGCTCCCGTACCGAAGGCCAGCCCGGGCGCAATCAGTACATTCACCGCCTCGGGCTCGGGCGGCTCGCACCATTCGGGCACGATCCACAGCCGTTTGCCGAAGCGTTGCGGCACAAAGCCGCGTTCGCCCTCGGCGACCCAGTTGCGGTCGCACAAGGTTTCGAGACTGCAGCGCCCCTCGATGCCTGCCTCGGCCGCTGCCGCTTCGGCAGCCTTGCGTGAACCAAACAATGCCTCGACCCGCAGACGACGGGTCAACGGCAAGGTATGCGGCGCAGGTTCATGCAGGCGCTCATCGGATCCGGACGGGACAAGGGAAACGCCCAACGCCCCCAGCGCCTCGAGTCGATCCGCCAATTCCCAGGCGGCTTCTTCTCCCGACCGGCAACAGAGGCGAGTCCAGTTCAACGTTGGTTGAGTTTGTTTTCCAGGTAATGAATATCCGCGCCACCCGCGGTAAAGGCCGCATCGGTCACGATCCGCATGTGCAGTGGAATATTCGAATGAATGCCTTCGATAATCATTTCCTCCAGTGCGCCGCGCAGGCGAACCCTTGCTCTTTCGCGGTCCTCGCCCCAGGCGATCAGTTTGCCGATAAGCGAATCGTAATAAGGCGGTACCTTGTAGCCGCTGTACAGATGCGAATCCAGTCGAATTCCCGGGCCGCCCGGTGCATGCCAAGCGGTGACCTGGCCGGGCGACGGCATGAAGTTATCGGGATTCTCGGCGTTGATCCGCGCTTCGATGGCATGCCCGCGGATCTCGATGTCCTGCTGCCTGAAGCCGAGCCCTTCTCCGGCGGCGATGCGAATCTGTTCGCGCACCAGGTCCACGCCGGTAATCATCTCCGTCACGGGGTGCTCGACCTGGATGCGGGTGTTCATCTCGATGAAATAAAATTCGCCATCTTCGTACATGAATTCGAAGGTGCCCGCACCGCGGTAGCGCATCCTTTCACAGGCTTCGACACAGCGCTTGCCGATGGCCGCACGTTGCTTCGGCGTGATACCGGGCGCGGGCGCTTCCTCGACGACCTTCTGGTGGCGGCGCTGCATCGAGCAATCGCGTTCACCCAGATGAATGGCCCGTCCCTCGCCGTCGCCCAGCACCTGGATTTCGATGTGCCGGGGGTGGGTCAGATACTTTTCCAGATAGATCGTGTCATCCCCGAAAGCGGCCTTGGCCTCGCCGCGCACCAGGGTCAGCGCGCTGCCGAGACTGGCCTCGCCGTGCACCAGCCGCATGCCGCGCCCGCCGCCGCCGGCCGCCGCTTTCAGGAGAACCGGATAGCCCACCTCGCTGGCGATGGCCCGCACACCTTCATGGTCTTCGGGCAACGCACCGT
>JAKDMP010000004.1 GCA_030452225.1 Gammaproteobacteria bacterium | reverse complement strand
CCGGCCCCTCCTTAAATTTTTCGTTCCGCCCCCGCGGGCGCGGGGGCGCCCCCCCCCCGCGACCAGAGGCGGCGATCGTTCTCGAGACGATATGCGAATGCCGCCGGAGGCATCGTCAATTCGCTACCTTTCCGGGGACGTTCCTCTTGTCTGCAAGGCGGAGCCGAGGAGGCGCGCGGTGACGTCCACGACCGGGATCACCTTCTGGTACGCCATGCGGGTCGGGCCGATCACGCCGACCACGCCCAGCGGGCGATCCTCGTCGCCGTAACTGGAAACCACGACCGACAAATCGCCGAGCACGGCATAGCCCGATTCCTCGCCGATGAAAACCTGAATGCCCGGCGCGGCCAGCGCACGGTCGAGCACATCGAGAATCTCGCGCTTGCGCTCGAAGGCCTCGAACAGCGCCTTGAGCCGATTCAGGTCGGCCAGATCGGCAAGCCCCATGAGATTGGTCTCGCCCGCGAGTACATAGTCCGCTTTGGACTCGCCCCCGGCGCCGGAATCGAACATCCGTTCGCCCATTGCCAATGCGGTCTGGGCGAGGCTGTTCATGTGGCGCATGTCCTCGCGCATGCCCTTGAGCAAATCGCCCCGTACCGCCTCGAGCGTTCGCCCCTCGAATTGTTCGTTGAGATAATTCGCCGTCGCCGCGAGAAGATCCGGGGAAACGTCCTTGTCGAGTTCGAGTACCCGGTTCTGCACTTCGCGGCTGTCGAGCACCAGCACCGCGAGCACCCGCCGGTCCGAAAGGCGGATGAATTCGATATGCCGCCAAGAGGCACTGTTGCGCCGCGGCACCGTAACCAGGCCCGCCATGCGCGTGATCTTCGCGACCATGCGCGAGACTTCGCCGGCGACCTCGTCCGCGCCCTCCTCGACCCGGCTCAGCCCCCTGCGCAAGCGCTTCAATTCCGGCGGCTTCAGGGTCTCGACCTTGAGCAGGCTGTCCACGAACACGCGATAGCCCCGGCGCGTCGGCATGCGTCCCGCCGAGACATGCGGCGAACTGATCAGGCCCATGTCCTCGAGGTCCGCCATCACGTTGCGGATACTCGCGGGGGAAAGACCCAGGGTCAGGTCACGCGAGAGGATTCGAGAGCCGACCGGCTGGCCTTCGCGCACGTAGCGTTCGATCAGCCCGTGCAGTACCGCCCGCGAGCGCTCGTCGAGCGGCGGCGCCTCCTCCAGGGATTTGGAAGCCGAATCCTTCATACGCCTATTTTGCCATTCAATGAGCGCGGCTCTCTCTGTTCAATGGAAAATGGTGCCATTTTGGCACCAACATGCTATACTTCGATGAAATTCCCTGGACGTGACCATCATGCCAAGCACCGCCACCAAGGACGAACGCGTCACGGCGCGGGTTCCGAAAACCACTCGTGCTCGTCTGCAACAAGCCGCCGATCTGTCCGGCGCCACGCTCAACCAGTTTCTCGTTCAATCCGCGCTCAAGGAAGCCGACGCCATCATCGAGCGCGAAAGCGTGATCCGCCTCACCCGACAGGACGCGGAAACTTTCTTCGCGGCCCTGGAACGACCGCCGAACGCCAACCGCAAGCTTCGAGCCGCAGCCCAAGCCTATCGCCGAGCCGCTCCCGATGCGGCGGATTGAGCCGCTTGCACCGAATCACGATCGCTCCGGTTTCGATTGCGGCGTTTCCGCGCTCAATCGTTATCTCCGCGAAACCGCGCGTCAGCACGCGGACAAAGGCATTTCCCGCAGCTTCGTGCTGACGGATGCATCGGCACCCGACAAAATCCTCGGGTTCTTCACATTATCGGTATGCGAGATACAGGCTGAGCGACTGCCGTCACGGATCGCACGCAAATATCCCCGCACGATTCCCGCCGCTCGACTGGCGCGGCTCGCCATTGCGAAAAATCGCCAGCGCGAGGGACTCGGCCGACTGCTCATGGTGGACGCCATGCTCCGTTGCCTCGCCGCGGCCGAATCGGTCGGCATCGTTGCCCTATTCGTGGACGCCAGGGACGAAGCCGCTGCGCGCTACTATGCGCAATACGGCTTCATCCCACTCCCGGATCAGACACTGACCCTGTGCCTGCCGCTGAAAACCCTGCGCGAGTCGTTAAAGTAACCGCACAAACGCCCGGCAACCAACAAGGAACGTTCTTCATGCCCACGCTGGACTGGATCGGGAAAGAAGCCGTCGTCACCCATCACAAGGACGTTCCCTACCGCTTACTTGAGCCGGTGCCGGGCTTGTCGCTCTCCTCGCCAACCGAAGACGCGCTCCCCTCGCCCTCCGGGAGAGGGGCCGGGGGTGAGGGTCCGAGCGTTCGTGACGCGCATGACGGCAACCTCATCGTCCAGGGCGACAACCTGCTGGCGCTCAAGGCGCTCTTGCCCCGCTACGCCGGCAAGGTCAAGTGCATCTACATCGACCCGCCCTACAACACCGGTAACGAAGGCTGGGTGTACAACGACAACGTCAACAGCCCGGAGATCCGCAAGTGGCTCCACGAAGTCGTCGGTCGCGAAGGCGAAGACCTTTCGCGCCACGACAAATGGCTGTGCATGATGTATCCGCGCCTCGTACTCCTCAAACAATTCCTGCGATCAGACGGTGCAATCTTCATCTCCATAGACGATAACGAAGTTGCAAAGCTGCGACTGTTGATGGACGAAATTTTTGGAGAAACGAACTTCATTGCAACGGTTCTTTGGCAAAAGGTGTATTCGCCTAAAAATTCCGCACGACACTTATCAGAAGATCATGATTACGTCGTTCTCTACGCAAATCGGGCGGACGCTTGGTCACCGAATCTGATCCAGCGGAACGAGGGGCAAGATCGTGCATATATGAACCGGGACAATGATCCACGCGGCCCGTGGAAGACGAGTGATCTATCGGCTCGGAACTTCTACGGAGAAGGCACATATTCGATCCCTTGCCCTGCCGGTCGCGTCATCGAAGCCCCCCCACGAGGACGTTACTGGACAATTTCAAAAAATAGATTTGACGAGCTTGACCAAGACAACAGGATTTGGTGGGGAAAAAATGGAAACTCCATCCCACAGTTAAAGCGGTTTCTTTCAGAGGTGAAGCAGGGCGTAGTTCCGCAGACAATGTGGTTCTACGGCGACGTCGGGCATACCCAGGAAGCCAAGAAGGAACTTGTGTCAATCGTTCCATTCCAGACATCCAACGATGTTTTCATTACACCCAAGCCAACTCGCCTGATCCAGCGCATCCTCCAAATTGGAAGCGAAAAGCATTCATTGATTCTCGACAGCTTCGCGGGTAGCGGGACGACGGGTCACGCGGTGCTGAAGCAGAACGTCGAGGACGGCGGCAACCGAAAATTCATACTCGTCGAGATGGAGGAGAAGATTGCCCGCGACGTGACGGCCGAGCGCGTGCGGCGGGTGGCGCAGGGCTACACGAACAGCAAGGGCCAAGCCGTCGAAGGGCTTGGCGGCGGCTTCCAGTTCTGCAAGTTGTCCGACGAACCGTTGTTCGCGGCGGACGGTTCGGTGCGCGAGGATGTCACGTTTGCGCAGTTGGCGGAGTTTGTGTGGTTTGTCGAGACTGGCTCGGGACTGCCGGCCCGCGCTTCGACTTCGCCGTCCAAAGGACGGCTACGCTCAGCACGAACGGCGTTTAATTCACCGTTGATTGGCGTTTGTGAAGGGCGTGCGGTGTATCTCTTGTACAACGGCATCCTCAAGGACAAATCCGTGAACGGCGGCAATGTCCTGACCGGCCCGGTACTGGCATCGCTGCCGGCGCATGACGGACCGAAAGTGATTTACGCCGCCGCCTGCCGCCTCGGCGCCCCGCGCCTGCGGCGCGAAGGCGTCATCTTCAAGCAAACCCCCTACGCGCTGGACATTTGACGTGACTTCCGACGATCTTCGCGTTTTGATTATTGCCGGCCCAAACGGAGCCGGCAAGACCACGTTTGCAAACGAATTCCTGCCGCAAGAGGCAGGGTGCCCCGTATTCATCAACGCCGATCTGATTGCGGCCGGCATTTCGCCGTTCGATGCGGACAGGGAAGGCATTCAGGCGGGGCGGTTGATGCTGAATGAAATCAGTCGGCATTTTGCCGCACGCGAGAGTTTCGCCTTCGAGACGACGCTCGCCGGCCGCGGTTACGCTCGTTTGATTCCACAATGGCGTGCCGCCGGTTACAAGGCCAAACTGCTTTTTCTCCGACTCAATAACCCGGAAGAGGCTATTGCGCGAGTCGCGGAGCGTGTCCGGCAAGGTGGCCACGACATCCCGGAAGCCGTTATTCGCCGCCGCTTCCATGCAGGTTGGAAAAACCTGAAAACGATCTACACACCAATAGTCGATTATTGGGCCATTTATGACAACTCCGGAAGGCTGCCGGAAGCGATCGACTGGAGTACTCGCCATGAGTAACAAACCCATCACGGAGGCCGAGGATCCGGACCTTCGTCACTCTCTTGCCGCCCTGCGACGTGCGGCGTTGCGGGCTCGAGAAGTGGCCATTCGAACGGGCACGAGGCTCATCGTCTCCGAGCAAGGCCGCATTCGTTACCTCGACCCCCGGAGTCACGATATAGCCGAGCCGGAAGCCCATTACGGTGAAGACGAATGAGCGCATTCGTCCCTAAACAGTATCAGCAGGCGGTGCTCGATTCGGTGAGCAAGTATCTTGCCGCGTGCAATGCACTCGAGAACGCCGACAAGGCTTTTTACAACACTACCCTTGACCTTTGGGGGCAAGGCAGCTCCTTTCGTTCCATTGATGGTTTCGATCCGGACATGCCGTATTTCTGCCTGCGTGTGCCGACCGGCGGCGGCAAGACCTGGCTCGCCGCGAAAAGCGTGGCGATCGTCAACGAGGAGTTGCTGCAGGAAAGTCACAGCGTCATTCTCTGGCTCACGCCCTCGAACGCGATCCGCGAGCAGACGCTCAGGGCGCTGAAGGATCGCTCGCATCCCTACCACGCGGCCCTGCGCGATGCCGGACCGTTGACGGTGCTCGATCTGGACGAGGCCAAGTCAGTCACGCGCGCGACGCTTGAGACCAGTACTACCGTAATCGTCTGTACGCGGCAAGCGTTTCAGGTCGGCAATACCGATATCCGCAAGGTATACGAATCGGATGGTGCGCTGATGTCGCACTTCGAGGGCTTGACAAGCGAGCAACGCGACGAGTTGTTGCAGGATGACGATGGCGTCGTACCGCGCTCGCTTGCCAATGTGCTGCGCCTGCGCCGTCCGTTCGTGATCGTGGACGAGGCACATAACAGCCGCACGGAACTTGCGTTCGACACGCTTGCGCGCTTTCGCCCGAGCGGGATCATGGAACTGACGGCGACACCGGACACGACAAAAACGCCGAGCAACGTGCTCCACAGCGTATGGGCGGCAGAGCTGAAGGCAGAAGAGATGATCAAGCTGCCGATCCTGCTCGAAACGGAGTCGAACTGGCGCCAATGCCTGGCGAACGCGCTCTATCGCCGCGAGCAACTGCAACAGGCGGCACGGGCCGAGCAACGCGGCGGGGCGCCGTATCTACGGCCGGTGGTGTTGATTCAGGCGG
Source organism: Gammaproteobacteria bacterium (assembly GCA_030452225.1). Lineage (GTDB taxonomy): Bacteria > Pseudomonadota > Gammaproteobacteria > JAKDMP01 > JAKDMP01 > JAKDMP01. The sequence goes on along the minus strand of JAKDMP010000004.1, from coordinate 33,080 downwards.
AACCACGTTCCCGCAACCGGGATTCCCGGCACGTCGAACACGTACGAAAAGAATTGATCGACAACCAGAATGTGCCGGCGGAAGAAATCGTCATCGCGACCGGCGAGGAAAAGGGGTTGGAGAAGATTGCGGCGGATTACAGGGAAGGAATTGCCGACGAGCGCTGTCCGGTCAAGTACGTCATCACGCAACGCGCGCTCGCCGAAGGCTGGGATTGCCCGTCGGCGTATGTGCTGGTCAGCATGGCAGAAGTCCACTCGGCCACCGCCGTCGAGCAGTTGCTCGGGCGCATCCTGCGCCAGCCCGATGCCAAGCGCCGCGATACGACGGCATTGAATCAATCCTATGCTTTTGTCGTGTCAACCAGCTTTCGTGACACGGCCCACAGCCTGCGCGAGAGTCTCGTCAAGGGCGCGGGCTTCGAGCGGCACGAAGCCGCGGAATTCGTGTCGGCCACGCGCCCGGAACAGCATCGCATGGACTTCGAGCGCATCGTGCAACGGGGCACTTTCCAGCCGATCGTCGTCGAATTGCCGAAAAAGCCCACCGCCCGGGTATTGAAGCAATACGCGGACAAAATCAGTTGGGACACCGACAAGCGCGTTCTGGTCGTAGGGAGTCCGCTGGACGAAGCGGAAGAGAAGACAATCGCCTCCAGTCTCAAGGACGAGCCGGCACGAAAGCAGATTGCCCAAGCGGCGGAGTTGAGCCGCAAGCAGGCCGAACAAGGCCATTTCGAGACACCGGCAGAGCTTGGATTGCCGTTTCAGGTGCCGCAAATGGGTCTTCGCGTTCAGGGCGAACTCGCGCTGTTCGACGATCCCGAGGTGCTGGATTACCCTTGGGAGCTGTCCGGCTATGAAGCGACCCCCACGAGCGAACAACTGAAGCGTCTGCACGGGGCGGAAATCGGCGAAGGCGGCGCACTGGACACCGACGAGGAAAGCGGCACCGTCACGGTCAATTTCATGCGTGAGTTGCAACGAGACCTTGACTTGTCCGCGCCGCCGGAAAACTGGAACGAAGTTAAACTGGCCGCATGGCTATGCCGCAATCTGCGGGACATCACGGCCACGCACGAAAGCAAGCGGGCCTTCGTGGCCGCCTGGCTTCAGGAACTGCTGCGCAAGGATTTCGACCTCGCCCGACTGAACCGCGACAAATTCCTGCTGCGCGGACTCCTCGACAACCGCATCCGGGAACTGCGGAATCAGGCCATCAACCGTGCCTATCAGGACACGCTGTTCGGCGACCACAAAAACGAGCACGTGACGGTGGGCGCGAACGGCATGGCGTTCGATTTCCCGCAGTACGGCTACGCACCCAACAGAACCTATGACGGACATTTCGGGCCCGGCAATTTCCGCCACCATTACTACGGCACGGTCGGCGCCTTCGACAGCCGCGAAGAATACGAGTGCGCCTGGCAACTGGACGATCTGGCGGAGAAAGGCAAAATCGAATTCTGGGTACGGAACCTGGCCCGCAAGCCGGCTTGCTCCTTCTTCCTGCAAAAGGCCACGGACAAATTCTGGCCCGATTTCATGTGCAAACTACCGAACGGTGTAGTGCTCGCGGTCGAATACAAAGGCGCGGATCGCTGGGCAAGCGCGGAAGACGATCGCTTGATCGGTGGGTTGTGGGAGGAACTGAGCGGCGGACGTTGCCGCTTCGTGATGATCAAGGACAAAAACTGGGACGGAATTGCGAAAACATTGTCATAGCCATCTTCGGTCTATATTACCATACCATCATGACTGTTGATGTTCACCGCGTTGATTCAACTGCTCATTGTCGTATTGTGGACGAACTTGATGCGGCTAAGCGCAACCCAAAGCTTGGGCGATCACTTTTTTATACCACAGCTGTCGCCTATATTCTTGACTTCTGAGAAAGGAGGTATCAATGAATCCCGGTCGCTTCACGCTATCTGTATCAATGGCACTCATACTTGGTATTATCATGCTTGGGATGACGCCTTCGCAGTCAAAATCCTGGAACAGAAGCGTAACGTTGGGACCAAATCAAGATTCAGCGTTGTATCCCATTCATAAAGTAGATAAGCCCTATCCGTTTACGCATGGCCACCAAGTTTGCGGAAGAATCGAATTCATGGTTAATGCCAAAGGCAAACCTGAGAGCTTCCATGTTTGGTCACATTACTTTTTGCCCGACAATACTCATAAAATTGAAGAAAAGTGGCTCGATCCTAATTTTTTTGACCTCTTCATAATGGGTGAGCTTGCGGAATGGAAATTCCGCCCGCGCGTGGTGAATGGAAAGGCCGTGCCGACTACTCATGTAGTGCTGGACTACGAGCTTACATCCTTTAGCGTAGTGAAAATAAACAGAGGGAAACTTGATGAAGATGATATCGAAGGATGGGCGGCTTTAGCCTGGTTGTGCTCTCTGCCTCCCATGCACGGAGTGCCTGTAGTGGCCATACCCGGAACTGCCTCCAAGCCTTCCAAGTCCATTATTGGGTTCGGGGCCAGAGATGGGGAAACCATGGACTTAGGGCCCGACCACATAGACTTGGGCCTGGATTTGTTACCGCAGACTCAGAGTACTGGCGAGATTTGGCTGGAATTATGCATCGATACGCATGGGCATCCACGTAATATTACAGTTTGGAAGCACAAGTCGAATCCGAGCTACGCTCTTGCGGCACGCCGTGCATTGGAGCAGCTGAAGTTCCCTGCTCTTGATGTGTCAGGGAGGACAATGCTGGCTTGTGGCCTGCACATCCGCTTCCAATTTGAAGCAGCTCCCCGCAAAGCCGGAGCAATAATTGGGCTGATCGGCCCCGCGAATTTCAAGGTCTTGTCAGAAGCTTCTCCTGTTCCAAAGCTTGTGAAACAAAAGCCTGTCAAGCTATCTTTGAGCATTCCACCCGGAACGCGATTACCTCCGGAAGCTCGCGTTAAGCTCAGATTGTGCATTGAGAAAGACGGCAGCGTCAGCCATCCCGTGGTGGTCAAGGCTCATCCGCGCAGACTTTTTGATCAGGCGGCCATCAAAACTGTAAACGGCTGGCGTTTCGAGAAGTTGCCAACCAGAATGTGTGATGTATACGAATGGGTAAAATTCCCTTTGCGCTAGCAACAGCTTCAACGCTACTCGTATAACTGCACGATAAAGGGCAACTTCAATGGCAATGGAATCGGCTACAGAAATCAACCCGGCAATACGCCATCGCATTGAGAGCGAGCTCGATGCGGTTGAGGCGCAGCATGGAGTGCGGGTACTGTTCGCCTGCGAATCCGGGAGTCGCGCCTGGGGCTTTGCCTCGCCGGACAGTGACTATGACGTGCGTTTCATATACGTTCACCGGCCGGAGTGGTACTTTCACGTGGTGCCGCCGCGCGACGTGATCGAACTGCCGATCACCGATGAGCTTGATATCAACGGTTGGGAGCTGCGCAAGGCGCTGTTTCTGCTCCGCAAAGGGAATGCCGCGCTGAACGAATGGCTGCGCTCTCCCGTCATCTACCGCGCCGAACCCGTATTCACGCAAGCCTTCCGCGACGCCATGGAGACTTGCTACCAACCCGAGCGCGCGTTTCATCACTACCTGCACATGGCGCTCGGCAACTACCGCGAATTCCTGCAACGCGATCAAGTGCGGCTGAAAAAATACCTCTATGTGCTGCGCCCGCTGCTCGCTGCGCTGTGGATCGAGCGCGAGAAAACGATGCCACCCATGCGCTTCCTCGATCTGGTGGATGCGCTCGTAACCGACACAGTGCTGCGCGCGACCATTGACGATTTGCTGGCACGCAAGCGCCGTTCACCGGAATCACGGTACGGTTCGCCGATTCCCCGACTCGACATGTTTCTTGATGCCGAATTACAGAGGCTGCGGGACTCGCCTCCGCCTCCGCAACAACGACCGGATTTCTCCGTGCTGGATCGCCTGCTGTTCGACACCGTGACGCGCATGCCGGCCTACAATGGGTGTCCAGAAAAGGAGTGAAGCAATGAGCGGGGAAACGGCGTTGGTGACGGGGGCTACGGCCGGCTTCGGCGAGGCGATCGCGCGCGCATTCATCGATGAAGGCCGGCGGGTGATCGGCACCGGAAGGCGCGCCGAACGGCTGGAGGCACTGCGGGCGGAACTGGGCGACAACTTTCTCCCGCTCACCTTTGACGTGCGCGATCGTGATGCCGTCAACGCAGCGATCGACGCGATTCCGGATGGCTTCCTTCCCATCGACGTGCTGGTTAACAATGCCGGGCTTGCGCTCGGCCTGGAGCCTGCCCAGGAGGCCGATCCCGGAGACTGGGAAACGATGGTGGATACCAACATCAAGGGATTGTTGTACGTGACGCGCGCCTTGTTGCCGGGCATGCTCGAGCGCGGGCGCGGCCATATCGTCAACATCGGCTCGATTGCCGCCGACAATCCCTATCCCGGCGGCAACGTGTACGGCGCGACCAAGGCATTCGTGTGGCAGTTTTCCCGCAATCTCAGGGCCGACTTGCACGGCACGGGCCTGCGCGTGACCGACATCGCGCCGGGGCTGGCCGAAACCGAGTTCTCCCTGGTGCGTTTCAAAGGCGATGCCGAGCGGGCGAAGACGCCCTATCGAGGCTTCGAGGCGCTGACAGGAGAAGACGTTGCCCGCGCCACGTTGTGGGCCATTGCGCAACCGCCGCACGTCAACGTCAACCGCATCGAGATCATGCCCACGGCGCAGACCTGGGGGCCGATGGCCGTCCACCGCGAGGTTTCCGCTGGCGACTGAATCGCCTGTCGAGGACATCCCCCTCAATCCCCCTTCGCAAGCGAAGGGGGAAGCATGGGTATTTACCCCCTTCGGGACGAAGGGGGTCGCGCCACAGGCGCGGGGGATGCCAATTCACGAGTCGCGAAAAAGCAGACTTACTCGACCGGTTGGCCGAGAACGATGGTGGAGAGCCGATCGGGATTGAAGTATTTATTGAGCGCCGCGTGGATTTCCGGCGCCGTCAGCTTCTCGAAATGGCGCGCCATGACGTAGCTCCAGTCGAGCGGCAAACCATCCTGGACGCGGTTGATCCAGCCCCAGCCGATCCCGCTCACGCTGCGCTTGGAAAGTTGGATCCCCCGCAGGGCCATGGATTTGGCCAGATGCATTTGTTTGTCGGTCAATGGCTTCTTCATCACCTTCTCGAGCACGTCCAGCGCCGCCTTGCGGGCTTCATCCACCTTTTGCGGATAGGAGCCGTAATGCAGCTTGAAAGTGCCGCGGTTGCGCTCGAAATCGAAACTCGAACCCACGTTGTAGACGAGCCCCAGGTTCGCGCGCAACACGCGATACAGCGGCGTGGCGTAGAACCCGCCGGAAAGATAGGTGTTGGCCAGATCGAGCGCAAAATGATCGGGATTGGTGTAGTTGATGTGCAGCGTCTCGGCCAGCACCACCTGGTTCTGCTTTTTCAACTCGTCCGGTACGAAAACCCGCGCCTTTTCCGATAGCGGGATCGGAGGATAATTCAGGTTGGGCGTGGGCCCGAAGGCATGCCAATCGCCGAAGTACTTCTTCACGACCGCCTTCGCCCTGGCAGGAGTGATGTCCCCGGCCACGACAATGGTCGCCACGTCGGGCTGATAAACCTTCCTGTAATAGGCTTTGAGGTCTTTGAGGGTGAGCGAGCCGATGCTCTCGACGGTCGCGATACGAAGCTTGGGATCGCCCTCGGGAAGCAGGGCCTTCAATACCGCTATCCGGAACTTGAACTTCGGGCTGTTGACCCGTCCCGCGGCCTGGCGCGCCTGCATGAATTGCATCTTCTTGAAGGCCTTCTTCGGCAAGGCCGGGTTGAGCATGGCCTTCGCCAACAGGGCCACGCCCTGATCGAAGTACTGCGGAAGCACCTTGAGCGAAAAGTCCTGCCCCAAGGAAAGCTGGGCGCCGATCTCGTCCTGGGCGGCATCGAACGTGAGCCTGCCCATGCCCTCCGGGCCCCACTCGAAAAGCGTTGCGAGCAGACTGGCGATTCCCTTCTTGCCCTTGGGCGCCTGCAGGTCGGAGTTCTGGTGAACCGATCCAAACAGGCTGACGGAATCACTGATATTCAACGGCAGCACGATCAGGCGCAAGCCGTTGTCGAGCTTCATATCCACCGGATGAAGGAAGGGTTTCGGGTGGGGCAAGGTGGCAAACGCCTGTTGCGCCCAGTCCGGCAGGGTGACCGGCCCCTTGGGTTTGGCCGAGAACGATTCCGGCCCGCCGAAGCCTGCACCCATATGCGGCTTGGAACCCGGCGTGGGCTTCGCAATCAGGGTGATTGCATGATCGAGATCGAGTTGCTTGCGGACCTGCGCGTTGACCTGCGCCGGGGTCACCTCGCGCAGGCGGGCAATCGCCTCGTCGGGCGAATCGAGGTCAGCCAGCGCGATGGCCGAGGTCCAAGCCATCGCCAGGCCCGAAATCGAGTTTTTGCGCAGCTCGCCGGCGAGGACGGCGCGACGCTTGGCCGCCTTCACGAGATCGGCCGCAATGCCGTCCTTGCGTACTTCCTGGATGGCATGGACCAGCGCCTGCCTGACTTCGTCGGCATTGCCGGTCGACGGATAGACCGCATACGCAAAACCCATGCCGACATCCGGCATGGTCAGCATCTGAAAGCCCGTTGCCAAAGCTTTGCCCTGATACTTCAACGACGCAATCGGACCGCGTTTGGAAGAAAGCACCCGCGAGGCGAGTTCGGCGGCCGGATAATTCGGGCTTTCGTATCCCGGCATGCGAAAGGCGATCCCGATGATGCCGACGGGCAAATCCGAAGGGGCGCTGAGGGTGGTGGCTGCCACCGGCGCAAAGGTCATTCCCGACTTTTCGGGAATCTGCTGCGCCGGAATGTCGCCGTATAGTTTTTTCACCTTGGCAAGAACCGCCTGCGGATCGACGTTGCCGGCGATCACCATCAAGGCGTTGTTGGGCGCATACCAGGCGTCGTGGAATTTCTTGAGCTGCCCGGCGGTGAGCTTGTCGAAGGACTTGCTGGTGCCCAGCGCGCTGCGCGCATAGGGCGTGCCGGCAAACAACGCGGCACGCGTCTTCATGATCAGTTGGCGGAAAGCCGTGGATTGGTCGCGCGCCACTTCCTGCTCGATCGCACCGCGCTCCTTGTTCCAGGCTTCGGCGGAATCGGTCACGCCGGCCATGCGAATCGCCCCGACATGCAGCGCCACGCCCACGTCGCCCTTCGGGACGATGAAGAAGTAGGAGGTGATGTTGTTGGTGGTAAAGGCGTTCATGGCGCCGCCCATGCGGGCGATCACACCGGCGAGTTGATTCCCGTTCAGCCCGGGTGCACCGCGGAACATCATGTGTTCCTGCGCGTGCGCGATGCCGGGAAAGCCTTCGGGCGCCTGGTTGCCGCCCACCATGTAGGTGATCTGCTGCGTGACCACGGGCGCCAGGTCATTGGGCACGATGACGACCTTCAGGCCGTTATCGAGCGTGGCGCGAACCACCTTGCCGCTTTCGATGCCCCGGGCATTCGAAGCCGGAGCCGTCGTTTGCGGTGACTGGGAGATGGTGCAGGCTGCCAGCGCTACCGCGGCGAAAAACAGTGGAACCAGACGAAACAAACGCATTGAAATCTCCCGAGGCAACGAATTTGACGCGCACGGCGTCGCTACTTGATCTTGTGAGTGTACCGCATCCGCTCCACGCCGTCCGATGCAAGCGGTTTACAATGCGCCGCTATCCCCTTCGACCCGGTTTACCTTGCCCGACATCATCGACACCATCCTGCTCGGCATCGTCGAGGGCATCACCGAGTTCCTGCCGATTTCGAGTACGGGCCATCTCCTTATCGTCGAGCACTGGCTGGGCGCACGTTCGGATCTGTTCAACATCGGCATCCAGGCGGGCGCCATTCTTGCCGTCACACTGATCTACCGGCGCCGCATCTGGGAACTCCTGACCCGCTGGCGCGACGCGTCCAACCGCGACTACCTGTTCAAGCTGATTGCGGCTTTCCTGGTGACTGCCGTTCTCGGCCTGATCGCCGTCAAGCTGGGCTTCGAGCTGCCCACCGAACTGGCGCCGGTGGCCTGGGCGCTGATCATCGGCGGAGTCTGGATGATCGCGGCCGAACGGATCGCCGAGCGCCGTCCCGCTTCTTCCACCATCACTTGGCCGGTGGCGATCCTGGTCGGCATCGCGCAGATGATTGCCGGGCTTTTCCCCGGCACCTCGCGCTCGGCGGCCACCATTTTCACGGCCCTGCTGTTCGGCACCAACAACCGCCCGGCGGCCACCGAATTCGCCTTTCTCGTGGGCATCCCGACGATGTATGCTGCGACCGGCTACGAGCTGTATGAAACCCTCACCCACGGCGGCGGACAGACAGTAAACTGGTTCGGGCTGGCCGTCGGCTTCGCGGTCTCGCTGATCGTCGCCTTCATCGCGGTGAAATGGCTGCTGCGCTTCATCGTGAGCCACCGCTTCACCGTCTTCGCGATCTATCGTATTGCGCTCGGGATCGTCTTGCTCGCCCTGCCCTTCATCGCCGTGTAGGAGCGCGCACTGCGCTCCTGTAAAGACAAACCGGCAAATTCGTCACGGCAATGCCCGCATCCGTTGCCAGGCTTCGCCCGAAAAATCGATGTTGCCGCCGGAGAGGATTGCGCCGGTCGGCGCCGGCCCCGCCGCCGCCTTGCCCGCAAGCAAAGCCGCCAGCACCGTCGCCGCCGAGGGTTCGATGACCAGCTTCATCGTCTCGAATGCCCAGCGCATGGCGGCGAGGATCTCCGCGTCCGCGACCGTGACCAGGTCACTCAAACCCTCGCGGAGCACCGGGAAAGTGGCGACTCCCACCTGCGCCCGCAGGCCGTCGGCGAGCGTGTCCACGCGTTCGAGTGCGACACGTTCCCCGGCCGCGAGCGAGCGGCGGGTATCGTCCGCGCCCGCGGGTTCGACGCCGATGATTTCGACCTCCCGCCTCAACCAGCGCGCCGCGAGGATGGCACCGGTCGCGAGCCCGCCGCCGCCCACCGGCACCAGCAGGCGCCGCAGCCGCGGCTCCGCTTCCAGGAACTCGATCGTCGCCGTCGCCTGGCCGGCGATCACGCGCGCGTCGTCATAGGGATGAACGACGGTCGCGCCAGCACGGGCCACCACTTCGGCCAGCGCGGCTTCGCGATCGGTCTGTGCCGGGCCGCAATCGACGATTTCGCCGCCGAAGCGCCGGATCGCGGCACGCTTGCTCGCCACCGCATTTTCCGGCACCACGATGGTGGCGCGAACCCCGGCCGTTCGCGCCGCCCAGGCCAATGCGGCGCCGTGGTTGCCGGAGGAATGCGTCGCCACGCCGCGCTCCCGCTCGCCGCCGCCCAGCGAAGAGACGGCATTCATGGCGCCGCGTGCCTTGAACGCGCCGGTAACCTGGAATTGCTCGCACTTGAGCGCAATGCGCGCCCCCAGCCTGGCTTGCAGCTCACCCGGGGCGAGTACCGGCGTCGTGCGCAGCCGGCCGGCCAACCGCGCACGCGCCGCGGCAATTTCCGCCTTGCCCGGTGCCCGCCGAATGCCTTCCTCCGGTTGCCCTGCCGGTTTCCGATTTGCTATCTTCATGCCATTGGCATCCTCATGCCGCCGCACGAATCCACCATTATGAACTCACCGGATACCATCAGCGCCGAAACGCTGCACGAGAGAATCAAGGGGGGCGAGAACGCGGTCATCATCGATGTGCGCGAAGTGGACGAGTATCGCAGCGTGCACGCTGTCGGTGCCGTGCTCCTGCCGCTCGCCAGGGTGGATGCCGACAGCGTCAACCAGTATGTCAGCGAAGGCGCCACCGCCTACTTCATCTGCCACAGCGGACGCCGCGCCACCGAGGCCTGCGAGCGCGTACTCGCGGATTTCCCCGACGCCATAGTCGTCGAAGGCGGCACGCTCGCCTGGGCGCAGGCGGGCCTGCCGGTCCATTCCGGCGGGGAACCCTGAGTTTCAGCCGCCGCCGAAATCCGGACGAAACAATTGCCGGCGATAATAATCTAGCTCCTCGACGGATTCCTCGATGTCGGCCAGTGCGCGGTGAGCGCTTTTCTTGTGCCATGAAGAGGCCACGTCGGGCGCCCAGCGCCGCGCCAGTTCCTTGAAAGTGCTGACGTCCACATGCCGGTAATGGAAATAGGCTTCCAGTTCCGGCATGTAGCGGGCAAGAAAGCGGCGATCCTGGCAAATCGAATTGCCGCACATCGGCGAAGTCCCGGCGGTCACATGCTCACGCAGGAACGTCAGCGTTGACTCTTGTGCAGCCTTCTCGTCCAGCTTGCTCTCGCGCACACGGTCAATCAGGCCGGAACGGCCGTGATGCTCGGTGTTCCAGCTGTCCATGGCTGCCAGCCGCTCGTCGGACTGGTGGATCGCAAGTTCGGGACCGGTGGCCACGACATCGAGTTCCTGGTCGGTCACCAGCGTGGCAATTTCGATGATCCGATCCTTCTCGGGATCCAGCCCGGTCATCTCCAGGTCAATCCAGATCAGCCGATCCGTCTGCAAAATCATGCCTTGTGTTCTTGATGACGCCAAAAGCCCATTATATCTGCGTTTCGCCGCACGGTCCCCTGCGTCATCGACTTTGATTCATTGGCCGAAATTATGCTAACCTGTAAGGGTGTTAGCTTCCCTGCAGTCCCCTGAAGGACTGATACGTGCATAATTCAACGGCTTCACTCCACGGAGGATTACCAATGCGAACCAGAATGCTCATCACTGCAAGTTTGGCACTTGCCTTAGGCGTCGCGCTCGCGCCTGCAGCGCAGGCCCGGAACGATACGCCGCCCGACAACCGCTGGTTTATCACCGGTATGGCCAGCTACCCGATCGACACCGGGGCCAGCGACAACGACGGCTGGGGCGGTTTTCTGGGTATCGCCAAACCCTTTACGGACTACTTCGGTCTCGAGTTGAATTACCAGCAGTATGCCGTCAAGATGTATGATGTGCCGATCAATCAGAAGCTGCTCGGCCTCGATGCACTCATTTTCATGCACCGGGGAACCTGGAATCCCTATCTCCAACTGGGCATCGGCTATACGCGCATGGATTTTGACAGTTACACCAACCGTTTCGGCACACAGCCGGGTGGTGACGACAATGGCGCTTTCGGCACTTTTGGCTTCGGTGTCATTTGGCGTGTGGCCTCCTACTTCGACATCCGCGCGGATCTGCGCTACAACGGCACCTTCAACGATTTCGTTGAGACCGAACAGCCGCTCGGCAACTTTGTGGCGAGCGTCGGTATAGCCATTCCGTTCGGCTCGCCGCCGCAGGCCGCCCCACCGCCGCCACCGCCGCCGACACCGATCGCGGACACCGACGGGGACGGCGTACCCGACAACCTGGATCAGTGCCCGGGCACCCCTAGCGGTGTTTCGGTCAACAGCCAGGGCTGCCCGCTGGACGACGATGGCGACGGTGTGCCGAATTACCTGGATCGCTGCCCCAACACTCCGGCCGGTGCCGACGTGGACGTGAACGGCTGCGTCATCCAGGCCGTCATCGATCTGCCCAGAACGCACTTCCAGTTCAATTCGACTGAACTCACCGCCGAAGACCAGGAAGCCCTCGACAATGCCGCGGCGACGCTGAACAAGTATCCCGAGATCAACGTACTGGTCGCGGGTTATACCGACAGCATCGGCTCCGAGGCCTACAACCTCAAGCTTTCGCGGGGCCGCGCTGATTCGGTGAAGGATTACCTCGTCGCCCACGGCGTCGATGCCGACCGCCTGACCACGAAAGGCTTTGGTGAGGCCGACCCGGTTGCCCCGAACCGCATCAACGGTCACGACAACCCCGCAGGCCGTGCCAAGAACCGCCGCGTGGAACTGCATGTTCTCAACGGCGACGATATGTAGGCACAAGGTCCATTCGGGCACACATGGAAAAACCCCGGCGGGAAACCGCCGGGGTTTTTTTTGCGTGTCAGCGCTTGGTCGACGGCACCGCTACCCGGTCGCGCAAATAGATCGGTTCGACCTTGCCCGCCGGCACCGAGCCGCCCGATGCAAAATCGCGCAGGGCCAATTCCGCCACCGTTTCGGCATCGGGCGCCACGGCCGTGTCGACAGGCAACCCCGGTTCCAGGTCGAGCAGTGCCGCGCCGCTGCCCGCAAGCGCCCAGTTTTCCCCCACAATCCGCACCGTCTCCGGCTTGACCAGGCTTTCGGCCATGCATTCCCGCGCAGGGCTCTTCGAAAAGTCGTAGCCCGCCAGATACAGTTCTCCCCGGCGGGCATCGAGCACAGCCAGCACCCGCTCCCAGCCGCGCGCGCACCGCGCCTTCCAGGCCAGCGCCAGCAAATCAGACACCCCCACGACCGGGCAACCGGCACCCAGTGCAAAGCCTTGTGCGAGCGCAATCCCCAATCGCACGCCGGTGAAAGCGCCCGGACCCCGCCCGCAGGCCACGAAGTCCAGGTCCGCAGGAGCCAGCCCGGCTTCGCTGATCAGGCCGCCGGCCGCCCTGATGATGACATCAGGATCGGCGCGCTCGCGTCCAACCCAATTGCGCGCATCGCGCCCGTCGGCCCTCAGACATACACTCGGCCGGCCGGCCGCGGTTTCAAATGCCAGCACATTCATGTGCAGGTATCCGGTTCAGGAAAGCGGCTGCTTCGGCCGTGCTGGTCGTGCGCCGCATGGGGGGCAAACTGTCAAGAAAACGACGGCCGTAGGGCATGGTTGTCAGGCGCGGATCGCAAATCATCAGCACACCGCAATCCGCGGCGTCGCGAATCAGCCGTCCGGCGCCCTGTTTGAGCGCCAGCACCGCTTCGGGCACCTGGATGTCCGGGAAGGGTGCGCCGCCGTGCGCAGCACAATGTTCCAGACGCGCCTTGAAAAGCGGATCGCCCGGCCAGGTAAACGGCAGGCGGTCGATCACCACCAGTTCGAGCGCGCTCCCCTTGACGTCCACGCCCTTCCAGAAACTGGCCGTGCCGCACAGTATCCCGTTTCCTGCCTCCCGGAAATCATCCAGAAGGCGCACCTGTGGGCTTTCGCCTTGCACGAACAGCGGATTTCGAAGCCCGAGCTCACGCAACAGCAGCGCCGCTTTCTGCAGCGCTCGATGGCTGGTAAAAAGCAGAAACGTGCCTCCGGCAACCGCTTTGAGCAGGGGTTCCGCCGCGGCGACTACCGCCTGCGTATAGCCATCGGCCTGAACCTGCGGCAAACCGGCAGGCAAGCACAGCATCGCCTGGCGAGGATAATCGAACGGGCTGCCTTCCAGCACACTGCGATACTCGTCCACGCCTATCTGGCTTGCGAAACTGGTGAAGGAGCGGCCCACCGCCAGACTCGCCGAAGTCATGATCCAACTCGCCTCACTCTCGCCGATCCAGCTGCGGAGGGTGCCTCCGGGTTCGATCGGGCTTGTGTGGATACCGAAGGCGCCCTGCCCACCCGTCTCGAACCAGCGAAAATCGGATGGATCTCCCTGTTCGGTCAAGACATCCAGCCGTGACAGAATGGCTTGCACCCGCCTGACCAGGGTTTCGGCATCGGGACAGGCCGCCAATGCCGTCTCGATCTCGTTCAACGCGGCACGCAACCGCTCCAAATCCTCCGACAATCGGCCGGCGACCTCCGGCCAGGCATACTTTCCGGTTCCGGCCGGCAGGTTCCGAAATTGCAGCGCCGCGGACAATGCCGGCAATGCCTCGCGTACCGCTTCCTCCCCGCCGAACTGGCGAGCCGCATCCTCGGCCAATTCCTGAATACTGGCGCGGGACAAGGCATCCCCCAGAACATTGCGCGCGATATCCGGCAACGCGTGCGCCTCGTCCACGACGATCACCCCGGCGGGACCGAGAAGCCCCTGGGCTCCCTCCTGTTTGAGGCGTAAATCGGCCAGCAAAAGATGATGATTGACGATCACGACCTCGGCGGCCTGGGCCCGGGCACGCGCGATATAGACATGGCAACGCGAAAACTCGGGACAATCGGCGCCGGTGCAGGCTTCGGCGCTCACCGTCAACATCCGGCGCAGGCCGGAATGCTCGCCCGCGCCGCGCAACTCGGCCAGATCTCCGGTCTCCGTACTGCGCACCCAGGCAGTCAGCGCCGCCGTATCGAGCACGGCATTGCCGAAGCCTACCCAATCGTCTCCCAACCGCAACCAGCGCTCCCGGCAGAGGTAATTGTCGCGGCCCTTGAGGACCGCAACCCGGCGCGCACGCCCGAGAACGCGGGCGACGCGCGGCAAATCCTGCTTGTAAATCTGCTCCTGCAGGGTGCGCGTCGCGGTAGAGATGATCGCCCGTTTTTTGCACCCCAGGATCGGCACCAGGTAGGCGAGAGTCTTGCCGATACCGGTTCCCGCCTCGGCGACAAGGTGCTCGCCCGCCTCGATCGCCTCGCCGATCTCCCGGGCCAGCCGGATCTGCCCGGCGCGCGGGGTAAAATCGCCGCCGGCATCGGCAAAGGCGCCGCCTTTGTCCAAAAGTCCGGCGGCCTGTTCACCCAGGCTCATGCCGCGCCAAAACGGGTCGGGACGTTATAATTAATGGGATCAGCCCAAACGTTACCTGCGGCAAAGCCGCATCGCCCGCATTTTCGCCTTGGAGACCATGCACAATGACGACCAATCGCGCACTGTCCGAATGGGTAGACGAAGTAGCCCGACTGACCCGGCCCGAAAATGTTCATTGGTGCGACGGTGGCGAAGAAGAGTTTCAGCGGCTTATTGACGGCATGCTCGCGGACGGCACGCTGTACGAGTTGAATCGGGAGAGCTACCCCCGCTGCTACCTTCACCGTTCGGATCCTTCCGACGTTGCGCGTGTCGAACATCTTACCTTCATCTGCTCCGAAAACGAGGCCGACGCCGGCCCGAACAACCATTGGATGACCCCGAACGAGGCGCACAAAAAGGTGGACGCCCTGTTCGAGGGCGCCATGAAAGGGCGGACCCTCTACGTCATTCCCTACTGCATGGGGCCGATCCAGTCCTCCCACGCACGCCTCGGCGTCGAGATTACCGACAGCCCCTACGTGGTCGCCAACATGAAGATCATGACGCGCATGGGTCGCCAGGCGCTCGACCGCATCGAGGCAGGCGAGCCTTTCGTGCGCGGCCTGCACTCCACCGGCGACCTGTCCCCGGATCACCGGCTGATCCTGCATTTCCCGGAAGAACGCCTGATCAAAAGCGTCGGCTCGGGCTACGGCGGCAACGCGCTCCTTGGCAAAAAGTGCCACGCGCTGCGCATCGCAAGCTGGCAGGCGCGCGATGAAGGCTGGCTGGCCGAACACATGCTGATCGTCGGCATCCAGAACCCCGAGGGCAAGACCCGCTACATCGCCGCGGCCTTCCCTTCGGCCTGCGGCAAGACCAATCTTGCCATGCTGATACCGCCGAAGGCCTACCCCGGCTGGAAAATCTGGACCGTGGGCGACGACATCGCCTGGCTGCATGTCGGCGATGACGGCCGCCTGTGGGCGATCAATCCCGAGGCCGGCTATTTCGGGGTCGTCCCCGGGACCAACGAAAAAACCAACAAGAATGCCTACGACACAATCACGAAGAACACCATCTTCACCAATGTTGCCGTCACCGAAGACATGGAGCCCTGGTGGGAAGGGAAAAAAACCGGCAAACCCGTCACCGATTGGCAGGGCCGCCCTTACGACCCCGCTACGGCCAGCGAGCCGGCGGCGCACCCGAATTCACGCTTTACCGTCTCGGCGCAGCAGAACCCGAGTTACTCCGAAGAAGCCGAAGCGCCGGAGGGCGTGCCGATTTCCGCCATTTTCTTCGGCGGCCGCCGCGCCAGCCTCGCGCCGCTCATCTTTGAGGCGAAGAGCTGGGAACACGGCGTATTGATCGGCGCCGGCATGGCCTCGGAGAAGACCGCCGCCGCCGCAGGCAAGGTCGGCGAAGTGCGCCGCGACCCGATGGCCATGAAGCCGTTCTGCGGCTACAACTACGGCGACTACTGGAGGTATTGGCTGAGTTTCGCCCGACGCGCCGAGCATCCGCCGCATATCTTTCACGTCAACTGGTTCCGCAAGGGCGCCGACGGCAAGTTCCTGTGGCCCGGGTTCGGTGAAAATCTCCGCGTACTCGAGTGGGCGCTGGAGCGTTGCGAAGGCCACGGCGACGCCGACGAAACGCCCATCGGTTTTGTGCCGGCACGCGGAGCCATCCATCTCGAGGGTCTGGACATTGACAACCAGACCATGGGCAAACTCCTGGCGGTCGACGACGAAGCCTGGTACTCGGAGTATGAGGAAATCGCCGAGTACTTTGCCGACTATGGCGAGCGGCTGCCTGAAAAGCTCGAGCACGAACGGGAACGAGTCGCCGGGGCGCTGAATGTCGCCGGCGACAAGGCTTCGCAAGCCTGATTCGGCGGCCTTCCAAGCCGATCGGGCCCGAGACAAGACTCGCTTGGTACTTATTTCAAACGGAAACGGAACCTGAAGCCGATGATTCGGGTCCAGACAGGGATGTTTATGTACGCTAAAACCCTCTTGCTTGCCCTCGTGCTTGCCGCGGGAACCGGAGTGGCCATGGCGGCTGCCCCGGCCGCCACCTCACAGGGCAGTCCGACCGGCGCGCCGGCAGCTTCCACGACGATCGCCGTCGCCCCCGCCACAACGCTGAAACCGCAGGCCCGCCAGGTGCTGATCAGCCGCACCGTGGTGCAGGTCATGCAGGCCAATCACTACCCCTCGAAGCCGCTTGACGACCAACTGGCAAAGGCGGTGCTGACGGAGTATTTCGACGCCATCGATCCGGCCCATTTCTACTTCACGCAGCCTGCAATAGACCGGTTCATGCAGAAGTATGCCGGCGGACTGGTGGAAGACCTCAAGCAGGGCAACCTGGAACCGGCTTTTGACATCTACAGTTATTACATCGATCAGGCGCACGAACAACTTCACTTTGCACTCGAACTGTTGAACAAGCATTACGAGTTCGACGGCCGGGAAAGTTTTCATTTTTCGCGCCGCCATGCCCCCTGGGCCGCCAACCAGAAGGCATTGGATACGCTGTGGCGCCACCGGGTCACCAATGGCCTGCTCAGCCTCGTTCTGGACGGGCAAAGCCTGGAGAAGGCAAAAGAGACGCTCGTCAAGCGTTATCGCTATGCGCTCAATCATCTCAACCGCACCACATCCAACGACGTGTTCGACACCTGGATGAATGCCCTGGCGCAGACCCAGGACCCGCACAGCGCCTATTTCTCGCCGTTTGACGCCGAACAATTCCAAATCCACATGAGCCTGCAACTCGAGGGCATTGGCGCACAGCTCACCAAGCATGGCAACTACGTCACCGTTGTGCGAATTCTGCCCGGCGGGCCGGCGGCAAAGAGCAAGGCGCTCGACGCCGGCGACCGCATCGTTGCCGTCGCACAGGGCGAGAGCGGAGAGATGGTGGATGTGATCGGTTGGCGTCTTGACGATGTCGTCAAACTGATCCGCGGGCCCAAGGGCAGCACGGTTCGATTGAAAATCCTTCCTTCGGGCGCCTTGCCGGGCGGCGGCGAACAAATTCTCGAACTGGTACGGGACACCATCGAACTGGACGCGGAACGGGCCAGCGCCGAGATCAGAACCATCCGGCAAGGCATGGTCGCCTACCGTATCGGGATCATCACAGTCCCGTCCTTTTACGTCAATTTCCAGGCGGAAAGCAACGGCCGGAAACAATACACCAGCGTATCGCAGGACGTGCGCGCCCTCATCGAAAAGTTGAAAAAGAAGAAAGTCTCCGGCATTTTGCTGGACTTGCGCAACAATGGCGGTGGCTCGCTGCGCGAGGCCCTGGCCATGACGGGGCTGTTTATCGCCGATGGCCCGGTCGTACAGGTAAAGGAACGCGGCGATCACCGGGAAGTATTGCCCACTCCTCGTGACGAAACGCCGGTCTGGACCGGCCCGCTGGCCGTTTTGGTCAACCGGTTCAGCGCTTCGGCCACGGAAATTTTTGCCGGGGCCATGAAGGACTACCATCGGGCCCTGATCATCGGCTCCCGCACCTGGGGCAAGGGAACGGTGCAACAACTGATCAAACTCGGGCGCTATCTCCCGGGCTTCAGGGCGGGGGAACTGAAGCTTACCACCGCACAGTTTTTCAGGGTCAACGGTTCGAGCACACAGCATCGCGGCGTCAAGCCGCAGATCGTCATCCCCGATGCGATAAACGAGGAAAAATTCGGCGAATCCGCCTACCCGAACGCCCTTCCCTGGAAGCACATCCAAGCCGCCGAGTACACGCCGGTCAACAAAGGCATTATCGATCTGCTGCCGTCGCTTCGGGACTACTACACCTCGACGCTTCGGAAAGAGCCGCAATTCGTGATCTATCTCCAGGCCGTCAAGCAGCAGCAAAAACAATCCGAACGCGAAGAAATTTCCCTCAACATCGAAACGCGCAAGGCACTGCGTGAAGCCCGGCGGGCGCGGCAACTCGACCTCATCAATGCCTGGCGCCGTCTCGAGGGCGATCCGACTTTCGATGACCTGGAAGCCGCGCACCAATCGGACTTTACACGCCCGGACGTACCGCTGAAAACCGGCATCCAATTGCTCGCCAGGTACATGGGCAAGGCTCCGCCCGGTGCCGCCTTTACTTTCCATCTCAATCACCGCCCCGGCGGCGACCTGGCCGCCGCCAAACAGTGCCTGAGCTTCATGGGGAATCCCCTCGAACTCCACCAATGCAACGCCGCCTCGGCTGAGTCCCGCGGCAAAACGCTTCGCCCGCCGTCTCCAGCAAGTTCCCGCTGATATGGCTGCGCCGCCGGCAAAATGCCTCGGCGCGCCTTCGACCCGGGGGCACTACCCTTCCGGCTACGATGATGGTATGCTTGCATGCAGCAACAAGGTGGAATTTGGGGTCCATATCCAGTGACTGCGCTTCGGCCAGCCTTGTTCGCCCTCTTGGCCGTGGGGGCGTTTGTTGTTTCGGGGCCCGTTCGGGCCGCCACGATGACGCAATGCCCTCAGCAGGTGGACGTACGCGACCAAATGACGGTCAGCGAATTTCAAGAGGCGGGTCTCGACAAACTGGACCAGAAACAACTCGAGGCGCTCAACGCCTGGCTCAGCCGTTATGTGCAGACCCTTTGCAGCGCCTCGGCCGCCGAGGCCACTCAGCCCGCCCCAAAGCCCGCGGCGACCCCTTTAGCCACTGTACCGGGCAAGGCTGTGCCCACGCAGAGTGCAAGCACCGACGGGAAAACTCCCGCGCCCACCCCAAGCAGTGCCGATATCGCCGCTTTCGGGGCGCCCGAACATTCGAACGGTGCGGGGCTGGATCGCATCGAAAGCCGGATTGTCGGCGTCTTCCACGGCTGGACCGGCAATACCGTATTTCAACTCGCCAATGGGCAAGTGTGGAAGCAGGCGGGCCCCGGCTACTTCCGCATTGATTTGCAAAACCCCAAGGTGACCATCAAGAAACTCTTGATTGGCTACGTATTGTTCGTGCAGGACTACTCGGCCAGAGAAGTATTCGTCCGCCGCATACGCTGACCCGCATGCCACCGGCTGGCATTGGCCCCCGTTCAGGAGGCCAGTTGCTTGTGGATGGCCTCGACGATCTCCGGATTGGCCAGGGTCGCCACGTTACCCGGATCGCGCTTCTCGGCAAGCGCCACGAGAATGCGCCGCATGATTTTTCCGGAACGGGTTTTGGGCAGGTCCGGCACGACATGGACCCGGCGCAGGCGCGCAATGGGGCCGATCCGCTCCGTTACGGACGTCTTCACGGCATCGACAACTTTTTCCGGCGCGGCGCCATCCACAAGCGCAATGAAAGCCTCGGGCTGCACGCCCTTGACTTCGTCGCTCACTCCGACGACCGCCGCCTCGGAAACGCCCGCCACCGTGAGGCAGGCCGATTCCAGCTCCTTGGTGCCGAGCCGGTGGCCAGCCACGTTGATGACGTCGTCTATGCGCCCGAGAATGCGGTAAAAGCCGTCCTCGGACTGAACCGCCCCGTCCCCCGCAAGATAGGGCCAATCGCGCCAATCGCGGCTCTTCGGATCGTGGTTGTAGCGCGCGTAATAGGTTTTGACGAAGCGCTCGTCGTCCCCCCAGATCGACAACATGCGCCCCGGCCAGGGATTGCGGATGCAAAGATTGCCCGCCTTGCCGGAACCCGCCGGAATGGCCTCGCCTTCCTCGTCGAAAATGACGGGATGGATGCCCGGCAAGGCCGGCCCCGCGCTGCCCGGTTTCATGGCGTGCAACGCGGGCAGCGTCGAGATCAAATGCCCGCCGTTTTCGGTTTGCCACCAGGTGTCGGTGATCACCGCGCGACCGTGGCCGATCGCCTCGAAATACCAGCGCCAGGCCTCGGGTTCGATGGGTTCGCCTACCGTGGTCATTGCGCGGAACTTCAGGTCGAATTGCTTTGGCAACTCCGGATCCGCCCGGCGCAGCGCCCGTACCGCCGTCGGCGAGGTGTGAAAAAGGTTCACGCCGTATTGCTCGGCGATGCGCCACGGGCGGCCCGCATCCGGCGTCGTGGGCGCGCCTTCGTACAGGATCGACGTCGTGCCCAGCGCCAGCGGCCCGTACACGATGTAGCTGTGGCCGGTGATCCAGCCGATGTCGGCCATGCACCAATACGTGTCTTCCGGTTTAATGTCGAGCACATACTTCGAGGTGGCCGCCACCCAGGCGAGGTAGCCGCCGACCGAATGCTGCGCGCCCTTGGGCTTGCCCGTCGTGCCCGAGGTGTACATGAGAAACAGCGTATCCTCGGCACGCATCGCCTGCGGCGCGACCGTCGCTCCTGCGCGATTCCGAACCAGCGCGTTCGCGTCCAAATCCCGCCCCTCCTTCATGGGGGCCTCACTGTTGTATTGCCCCGGGTAACGGCTGAACACCAGCATGCGTTCGATGGGGCAGCCTGCCGCCTGGGCCTTTTCCGCGGCCTCGTCGGCCTTGACCTTGTGATCGAGCAGCTTGCCGCCGCGGCGATAGGCGTCCATCGTAATCAGCACGCGGCTTTGCGAATCGACGATGCGCTCGGCGCATGCCGCACCCGAGTACCCGCTGAACACGCCCGAATGAATCACGCCCAGCCGTGCGCAGGCCAGCATCGCGATCGGCAGCTCCAGCGTCATCGGCAGGTACAGCGTCACCCGGTCACCGCACTCGAGGCCGCAATCCTCGCGCAGTACCGACGCCAATTCATTGACCCGTCGGGATAGTTCGCCGTAGCTCAGCGCTTCGTGGGCCTCCTCTTCCGATTCCGGGATGAAGTGCCAAGCCACACGCTCGGCGGCCTTCTCGAGGTGGCGGTCTATGCAGTTGACGCTGGCATTGAGCTCGCCCCCCACGAACCACTTGAAGAACGGGGGATTCGAATCATCCAGCGTCCGGTCCCATTCACGGCTCCAATCGAGCAGGCGGGCATATTCATCGAAACAATCGGGGAAATGCGCCTCGCTCATGCGCTTGAAAATGTCCGGATCCGCCATGTTCGCCTGCGCGACGAAATCCTCGGGCGGCCTGATTACTTCTTCTTCGCGCCAATGCACCCCGATCGTGTCTGCAATCCGTTCGTTCGACTGGCCCTGGCTCATGTTGCTGACTCCTTGTGACTCGCCCTACTATTCTAGGGCAGGAGCATCCTGCCAATCCAAGCGCCATCCTTGGCCTGCATACTCTTGCGCCACCATCATGTTGGCGACCGCGGCAAGCTGTCCATCCACGTACAGCAAAGGCAGTCGATACCGCATCCACGGGAGTACGCCGCATTCCTGGAGCATTTTTTTCAGGGGACGTTGATGGGCGCAACCCGCAGGGCGAAATGTTTCCCCACCGCGGCGAAAACGCAATTCCAGCGCCCCGTCGACCACGTTCTGGCCCATCGGCCCATTCTGATCCGCGACCAATCCGATACGGCCTAGAGCGCCCATGTCAACAGGGTTGCAAATGTCAATCGGCGCCCTTCCGAACGGTTGTCGCGGAAGAGAGCGCACCACGAAAACAAAGTCCCGGAAACGCCGGATACCCACCAGGCCCAGCTGCAGCCGGGCACGGGCGCCCGGATCGCGCAGCACGAATCCATGCTCCAGTTCCTGGAGTTTTTCCGCCGCGGGCAGATCCACGCCATTGCGGCCCAGCCAATAACGCAGCACGGCCCGGCGCTTGGGAACACTGAGCGCCTGCAGGGCGGCGACCGGCAGGCGATCGGCCGGATGTTCCGGCAAGCGATTATAGGTTTCGACCGCCACCTCTTGCGCCAGGGCCGATGCTTCGGCCGCCAGTGCCGCACTGCGTCCCAGCGTGCGGGCGGCAGCCGGCCATCCCTGCTCGATCTGCGGCCAAACCCGGTGCCGCAGCCGGTTGCGCGGGCTGTCCAAGTTGTAATTTCCAGGATCTTCGGACCAGTTGAGGCCCTCCTTCGAGGCCCAATTGTGCAGGTCCGCCCGCGTCCAGGGCAGCAGCGGTCGGGCCAGCCAGCCCCGCTCGAAGCGCATATATCCGGGCATGGCCGCCAG
The DNA here is from genome assembly GCA_030452225.1 of Gammaproteobacteria bacterium. Lineage (GTDB taxonomy): Bacteria > Pseudomonadota > Gammaproteobacteria > JAKDMP01 > JAKDMP01 > JAKDMP01. Next base: position 10,600 of record JAKDMP010000004.1, on the reverse strand, counting down.
GCCCGCCGGACCGGATCCGCGCAGCGCCTGCAGGAGAAACGTTTCGGCCTGATCGTCGCCGTGATGGGCCGTCAGGCAGCAATCGCCTTCCGCCATCCATGTGCGCAAGCGTGCATAACGGGCAGCCCGGGCACGCGTTTCTGTGCTCCCCTGATCCGCCGCCAGGCCGAGATTCTCGTTGTGAAACAGAATCCCGAGGGACTGTGCCTGATCGGCCACCTGGCGCTGCCAGATGTCGGCCTGCGAACGCAGGCCATGATTGAAGTGCAACGCCACCACTGATGCGGGCAGACGATGGGCTATGGTTGCCATCGCGTGCAGGAGCGCCGTCGAATCCATGCCGCCGCTCGCCAGCACCACGTAGCGCCGCGGCGCCGGCCACGCCTTCAGGCGCCCCTCAAGCCACTGCGGAGAAAAATCCATGACTGCAATGTACCCCGAAGCTTATACCCCAAACGACTTCCAGCCTGACTCTTGTCCTCTTTATGTGAGAAGGCTGGACCATAAGCGCTAATCGCTGCCCATAACCATACAACCCCTGCCCGGATAAGTCAAAACTTCGCCCCGGGGCGCAAACCGCGGGCGCATGAATCCTGCGCGCGCAGGCGACTCCACCTGTGCCGCGCGGGCCGTACGCAGGCCGTGGGAGGGCGAAAGCCCGTCAGTCGCGGTAATTGCCGTAGTTGCGCAGGCGTTCGCCGCGGGCGGCAAGCAGTTCTTCGAGCGACAGCCTTCCCAGCGCATCGAACTGGCGGATCAGGGCATCCCTCACCGTGTCGGCCATGACTTCGGGATTGCGGTGCGCACCGCCCAGCGGTTCCGGCAACACCTCGTCCACCAGGCCGAGCTTGAGCAGGCGTTCGGCGCCTACCCCCAGGGCTTCGGCCGCATCCTTGGCCTTGCCCGAGTCCTTCCACAGGATCGAAGCGCAGCCTTCCGGAGAGATGACGGAATATATGCTGTACTCCAGCATCATCACGCGGTCTCCAACGCCGATGGCAAGTGCGCCGCCGGAGCCGCCTTCACCGATAACCGTACACACGATCGGGGTGCGCAGTTCCGCCATCTCGATCAGGTTGCGCGCAATCGCCTCGCTCTGCCCGCGTTCCTCGGCGCCGACGCCCGGATAGGCACCGGGGGTGTCCACAAACGTGACCACCGGAAGCTGAAAACGCTCGGCCATGTGCATCAGGCGCAGCGCCTTTCTGTAGCCTTCAGGACGGGGCATGCCGAAATTGCGGTGGATTTTCTCTTTGGTGCTGCGGCCCTTCTCCTCGCCGATGACCATTATCGAACGGCCATCGAGCCTTGCGAGTCCGCCGACGATCGCAGGATCGTCTGCGTAGTGACGATCTCCATGAAGTTCCTGGAAACCGGAGAAAATCCGCTTGATGTAGTCGGAGGCGTAAGGCCGCTGCATATGACGAGCCAGTTGGGCGACCTGCCACTGGTTGAGGGAAGAGAAAATACTGCGCGTCAGTTTTTCGCTCTTCTTGCGCAGGCGCTCGACTTCCTCGTTGATATCCACGTTGGGGTCGGCAACATGGCGCAGTTCCTCGATTTTCGCCTCCAGTTCGGCGATAGGTTGCTCAAAATCGAGAAAATTGTGATTCATGTCGCATCCGCATCAATACATACCCGCAAGCCTATATGGTAGCAGTGATGGAGGAGACGGCCGGCCCGAAAGCCGTTTTCAGCCCGGCGAACGACGTTGATAGGTGATTTCCACGCGCTCGACGCCCTCGAGCCCTTTCAGGCTGGCGATCAGCTCGCGGTGCGGCGAGACCTGCCAACCCTTCCCGAGACGCATGCATGCACCCGCGCCGCGGCCATGAAATCGCAACGCCACGCTGGCCTTGCCTCCACCGGCATAGGCGCTGAGGGCGTCCTTGAGACGCGCCGCACAATCGGCAGGCGGCGCGCCGTTCGGGCGCCATTCGATCCATACGCAGTTCGCCTCACGCTCGGCGACCGATTCGATGCCGCAAAGCTCGCCGGCCGCAACGCGCCAGCGATTGAAATAGTTGTCCCATTTCAACAGCCCATCCACGACCACGATGCGATCGGCCGCCAACAGCTCGAGGTCGCGTTCGGCCAGCTCGTCCTCGACTTTTATCTCGATCATCCCCTCGCCGTCATCCAGGGTGACAACCCGGCGCCCGGGGAAACGGCGCAGCTCCCTCACGATACCGGCAACGCGAACCGGACGCGATCCGGCGCCCTCCGATGGCGCCCGCGCAAGGGGGGCAATCGGCTCGACCCCCAGCTTCTCGACCAGGGAGCCATAGACCTGCATCGGATGGCCGCTGAGATAAAGCCCGAGCAGACTCTTTTCGTGCGCCAGCCGTTCCAGTTCGCCCCACTTCCTGACATCGGCCACGGCCTCGGCCGAGGGGCGCACTTGCCCGAAAAAATCGGACTGGCCGCTGGCCCCGGCCTGATGGCGCTGCTCGGCGGCAGCCAGCGCGCTCGCAAGGGCGATCATCATCGCGGCCCGGTGCGCCCCCAAGCCATCGAGCGCTCCGGCCTGGATCAACGCCTCGAAGGCGCGGCGGTTGAGGCGTCCCGGGTCGGCGCGCGCGCACAAGTCCGCCAGGTCCCGGTATGCGCCCTGGCGCTCCCGATCGGCAACCAACGATTCCACCGCGCCCCGCCCCAGCCCCTTGATCGCGCCCAGGCCGTAGCGAATGGCGCGCCTGCCCTCGATCCGGAACGCGTAGTCGGAGTGATTGACATGCGGCGGGAGTACGGCCAATCCCATGCGCCGGCACTCCTCGACCAGACGCACGATCTTGTCGGTGTGATCCATGTCGGCGGACAGCACCGCCGCCATGTAGGCGGCCGGATGATGCGCCTTCATCCAGGCGGTCTGGTAGGCAAGCAGCGCATAGGCAACCGAGTGCGACTTGTTGAAACCGTACCCGGCAAACTTTTCCATCAGGTCGAAGATGTGCGAGGCGACCCGCTCGTCCACACCGTTTTCGGTTGCCCCTTTCATGAAGATTTCCCGCTGCCGCGCCATCTCCTCGGGTTTTTTCTTGCCCATGGCCCGGCGCAGAAGGTCGGCGCCGCCGAGCGTGTACCCCGCGAGCACCTGGGCGATCTGCATCACCTGTTCCTGGTAGAGAATCACCCCGTAGGTCGGCTTGAGGATCGGTTCGAGCCCCGGGTGCGGGTACACCACCTTCTGCTCGCCGCGCTTGCGGGCGATGAAATCATCGACCATGCCGGATTGCAACGGCCCCGGCCGGAAGAGTGCGTTCACCGCGACGATATCCTCGAAACGATCCGGTACCAGCCGTCCCATGAGTTCTTTCATGCCGCCTGATTCGAGCTGGAACACGGCGGTCGTCTCGCAGGACTGCAACAGCTTGTAGGTATCGGGATCGTCGATTGCCAGTTCGCGTACGCTCACCTCGGGTTCGCCCGGCTCGAGCGCGGCGTTGACGGCTTTTTCCGCCCAATCGAGGATGGTGAGCGTACGCAAGCCGAGAAAATCGAACTTCACCAAGCCGATCGCTTCGACATCGTTCTTGTCGAGTTGGGTGACCAGCGCGGCGCCGTTTGACTCGGCGTAGAGCGGGGTGAAATCGGTGAGCGCGCTTGGCGCGATGACGACTCCCCCGGCGTGTTTGCCGGCATTGCGCGCAAGTCCCTCGAGCTTGCGCGCCAGAACGATCAGGCTGCGGACCTCTTCGTCTTCCCGACAGGCTTGGGCGAGTTCCTCCGATTCCTCCAGCGCCCGTTCCAGCGTCATGCCGATTTCGAAGGGCACGAGCTTGGCGATCCGATCCACGAAACCGTAGGGATGGCCGAGCACGCGGCCGGTATCGCGCACCACCGCCCGCGCCGCCATGGTGCCGTAGGTAATGATTTGCGAAACGCGCTCGCGCCCGTAACGCTCGGCCACGTACTCGATCACCCGATCGCGTCCCTCCATGCAGAAATCGATGTCGAAGTCCGGCATGGACACGCGCTCGGGATTCAGAAAGCGTTCGAACAGCAGGTCGTAGGCGAGCGGATCGAGATCGGTGATGCCGAGCGCCCAGGCCACCACCGAGCCCGCGCCGGAACCGCGCCCCGGGCCTACCGGCACGGCATTGCCGCGCGCCCAGGCAATGAAGTCGGCGACGATCAGGAAATAGCCGGCAAAGCCGGTCTCGAGGATGACTTCCAGTTCCCGGCCGAGCCTGTCGTGATAGGCCTTTTCTTCGGTCGCCGGCTGGAACGCGCCGGACGCGAGACGTTTTGCAAGCCCGGCCTCGGCATCGCGCCTGAGCCGCGCATTTTCGTCCTCGCCATCGGCCAGTGGAAAATTCGGCAACATCGGATGGCCGAGATCGAGGGCAAAACTTGCCCGCTCGGCAATGGCAGCACCCGCTTCGAGCGCCTGCGGCAGGTCGGCAAACACGGCGGCCATCTCGTCGCCACTTTTCAGGTACTGCTCGCGGCTGTAGGCGCTTTCGCCTTCGGCATCGGTGAGCTTGTAACCCTGGTGGATGGCGACCCTTGCCTCGTGGGCGTCGTAGTCGTCTGCGGTGAGAAAACGCACGTCATTGGTGGCGACCACGGGCGTACCGGTGGCGACGGCCAGGGCGCAGGCCGACGCGTTCCAGTTCTCCTCCCCCGGCCTGCCCGTACGCGTCAACTCCAGGTACACGCCATGCGGGAAGCGCGCCTTCAGCGAAAGCAGGCGTTGCCGGGCAAAATCGGCTCCGGCGCCGGCCAGGGAGCGCGCGAGCGGACTGTGCCGGCCGGCGAGCAAAATCAACTCGGGCGTCGCCTCGCCGAGCCAGTCGGCCTGCACCACGGGGCGGCCCGTGCGCTGGCCCTCGCTATAACTGCGGCTGACCACATCACAGAGGCTGCGATAGCCCTTCTGTCCGCACACGATCGCGGTGACGATGTCCGCGGGTTGCTCCGCTCCGAAGGCAAAGTTGAGGTCGATGCCGATTACAGGCTTGATGCCCGCCGCCTCCGCCGCACCGTAGAACTTCACCAGCGCGAAGAGATTACCGGCGTCCGTCATCGCCACCGCCGGCATGCCCAGTTCGGCGGCGCGCTTCATCAACGGTGTGATGCGCACGACGCTGTCCACCAAGGAGTACTCGGTGTGCAGGCGCAAATGCACGAACGGCGTGCTCACGATGCCAGCGCCTCGCGTACCGGCCTGAAGCTTCGACGGTGCTCCAGGCACGGCCCAAGCCGGTCGAGCGCCTCGCAATGCGCGCGTGTGCCGTAGCCCTTGTGCCGCGCGAAACCGTAGCCGGGGAAACGCCGATCGAGCTTGCACATGAGGGCGTCGCGATACACCTTGGCGAGGATCGAGGCCGCGCTGATCGCGGGCTCGAGCGCATCGCCATGGACAATGGCCCGACAGGCCAGCGGTGTCACCGGGGTAAACCGACCGTCGATCAAGGCGCCTGCCGGCGCCGGCAACAACGCATCGAGCGCACGCTTCATGGCAAGCAGGCTCGCGTGATGGATGTTGAGTCGGTCGATTTCCGCGGCGCTGGCGAGCGCGATGGACCAGCCCACGGCGTTCTCGCGAATCAACCCCGCCAGCATTTCTCGCCGGCGTGCGGAAAGCTGCTTGGAGTCGGCCAGCACCAGACCATGCCCGAACGGCAAAATGACGGCGGCAGCGGCCACGGGACCGGCAAGCGGACCGCGGCCGGCTTCGTCTACGCCCGCCACACCCGCTTGCTCAATGTCCTGATTCATCAGCCCTGCCACCCGCCTGAGCGTCCAAAAGTTCCAGCAGCGCCTCGGCTGCGCGGCCCGCGGCATCCTTGCCGAGTTGGCTGCGCAGAGCGGCAAATTGATCGCATTGCGCCGCGCGCGCCCCGGTATCATCCAGCAGATGAGCCGTCTCGGCGATGATTGTAGCAACGCTTGCATTCTGCTGAGCCAGCTCCGGAACAATCTCGCGGCCGGCCAACAGGTTGGGCAGGGAAAAATGCGGCGCCCGCAGCAGTCCCGCGCGCAAGAGCAGCCAGGCACTCAGGCGCGCCATGCGGTAGGCAACCACCATCGGGCGATCCAGGAGCATCGCCTCCAGCGTTACCGTTCCCGAGGCTGCCAGAACCACGTCCGACGCAACGATGGCCTCGTGCGCGCGTTCTTCGATCACTTTCATCGGCGCGTCCGGGCGCTGCGCACAAAGCTCTTCGAGCCTTGCCTTCAGGCTCGCATTCGCCGCCGGCACGATCACCCGCAAATCATCTCGCCCGCGGGCCAGCTCCCTCGCAGCATCCAGAAAGCGGACTGCGAGACGCTCTACCTCAGCGCTGCGCGAACCCGGCAGAACGGCCAAAACGCGTCCTTCCTGCGGCAAGTCCAGGGCGGCCCGCGCCGCCTCCCGGCCCTGCGGCGCAAGCTCGTCAGCCAACGGGTGACCGGTAAAAACGGCATGCACGGGTACGCTATCATAGCAGGCGGGCTCGAATGGCAGGAGGCAAAGCACGGCCTTCGCCGCGCGCGCTACCGTGTGCACCCGTCCCGGCCGCCAGGCCCACACCGAGGGGCTGACGTAATGTGCCGTGCGCACACCGCGCGCGCGCAATGCGCGCTCCAGGCCAAGGTTGAATTCCGGCGCATCGATCCCGACCACCAGGTCGGGCGCGGCCCCGGCCAGCTCGCGTACGAGCCGGTGCCGCAAACGCAGCAGTCGCGGCAGGCTGCCGACGATCTCGGTCAGTCCCATCACCGAAAGTGCGGAGATGTCGGCAATCGGCCGGCAGCCGGCGGCCCGCATCGCATCGCCGGCAACGCCGATGACCTCCAGCTCCGGAACGCGCTTCTGCAACGCATCAATCAGCGCGGCGCCGAGCCGATCGCCCGAAGTTTCCCCAGCGACCAGTCCGATCCGAAGTGGTTTCATCGCTAGCGAATGATGCTGCGCTCGCTCGTCTTGAAAAATTCGACGAACGGCGCCAGCACGGGCTCATCCCGGGCGCGTTGCTCGAGCGCTTTGCGCGCTTCGACGAGGCGCAGCCCCGAACGGTACAAAATGCGATAGGCATCCTTGATCGCCTGGATTTGCCCGCGGGTAAAACCGCGCCGTCCGAGCCCCTCGCTGTTGATCCCGCGTGGTCGGGCGGGCATGCCGGCGGCCATCACGTAAGGCGGTACATCCTTGCCGATACCGCAATCCATCTGCGTGAAGCAATGCGCGCCGAGGCGACAGAACTGATGAATCTTCGAGAAGCCGCCGAGAATGGCCCAGTCACCAATGTGTACATGGCCGCCCATGGTGACGTTGTTGGCCAGGATGGCGTGATTGGCGATCACGCAATCATGGGCGATGTGCACGTAGGCCATGATCCAGTTGTCCGATCCGATCGCCGTCTCGCCGCGATCCTGCGCCGTGCCACGATTGAGGGTACAGCACTCACGGATCATGTTCCCGTCCCCGATGACCAGCCGGGTTGGCTCTCCCGCGAACTTTTTGTCTTGCGGGGCGAGGCCGACCGACGCGTAGGGGAAAATGCGGTTGTTCCTGCCGATCACGGTCGGCCCTTCCACGACCACATGTGCGCCGATCTCCGTACCCGCGCCGATCTCGACATTGGCGCCGATCACCGCAAAAGGGCCTATCGTCACGTCCTCGGCAAGACGCGCCTTGGGGTCGACAAGCGCCCGCGGATGAATCAAGTAGTGATTTCCTTCGCCGCGCAGCGGATTTCCGCCGATGCCACCTCCTTGCCATCGACCTCGGCGGACACATCAAAACACCACACGCCGCGCAGCGAACGCCGGATCGTGGCAAACAGGCGAAGCTGGTCGCCGGGTTCCACCGGGCGGCGAAATTTGGCCTTGTCGATCCCCACCAGGTAGTACAGGATATGCTCGGGCGGAACGCCCACCGACCGGAAGGCAAGCAGGCCGGTCGCCTGGGCCATGGCCTCGGCTATCAATACGCCCGGCATCACCGGGCGATCGGGAAAATGCCCGATGAAAAAGGGCTCGTTGATCGTCACGTTCTTGATCGCGACCAGACGCTCATTGGGCACGCACTCGATCACCCGATCCACGAGCAGAAACGGGTACCGATGGGGGAGATACTCCATAATGCGATGAATATCGAAAGTCTCCGATGTGCTCATGGTTTCCTGTCCTTGTGAAGACGCTCCAGATGCGCCAGACGCTTGGCCATTTTATCCAACGAGCGGAATCGTGCACTGTTGCGCTGCCACCGACGGCTTTCGTCGATCGGGAGGGCCCCGGAATAGCGCTTTCCGGGTTCGCGAATGGAATGGCTGACGACGGTCTTGCCGGTCACGATGGTATGGTCGGCAATGCGGATGTGCCCGGCGATCCCGACCTGGCCGCCTATCTGACAGTATGAGCCGATCACGGCACTCCCGGACACCCCGCAGCACCCGGCCATGACGGTGTGCGCGCCAATACGCACGTTGTGACCGATCTGGATGAGATTGTCCAGCTTGACGCCCTCCTCGATGACGGTGTCTTCGATTGCACCGCGATCGATGGCCGTATTGGCGCCGATGTCCACATGATTGCCGATCCTGACACTGCCGACCTGTGGCACCCTCAGCCAGCGTTCGCCGTCCCAGGCAATGCCGAAGCCATCCCCGCCGATGACCACGCCCGGGTGGAACAGGCAATCGGAGCCGATCGTGGCCCCGGCCAGGATCGTGACATGTGCACTCAGCCGACTGCGTGCGCCCACGGTAACGCCATCGCCCACCACGCAGCCCGGACCGACAAAGACGGCTTCTCCGATCCTTGCGCCGGAGCCGATCGAAGCCTGCGCGCCGATCCAGGCACTCTGCGCCACCTGCGCGTCCGGCGCAATACTCGCGTCGGGATGCCGGCCGGACGGAAACTCCCTGCCTTCCTGGAGCATGGCGGCCGCACGTGCGTAGTACACGTATGGCTCAACGGCGACGATCGCCGCAACCGGGCACTGCGCGGCATCCACCTCGCCGAGGATTACGCAAGCCGCCCGCGTCCCGGGAAGCTGGGAGCGATAGCGGGAATTTGCCAAAAAACTCAATGTGCGCGGACCGGCAGACTCAAGCGTGGCCACGGCATCCACCCGCTGTTCGGGATCCCCTTCGAGCCGGCCGCCCAGTCGATCGACAATGTCCCCGAGCCTCACGCCCGTCCGGGTCATGGCTGCGCCTTTCCAGCGGATGCGGCCTTAGCCTGCCGGTAATCTTCCTTGAGCAAGGCCAGAATCTCGTCGGTAATGTTCAGCGAACTCTTCGCATAGGCGACGCCATCGTTCACGACCACGGTAATTCCGTGCTGCCTTGCATACAGGCCGATTTCCTTGCCAAGCAATCGCTTGAAGTTGGCGCGCAACTGTGTCATGCGCAACTTCAAACGCGTCTGGTATTGGCGAGTCGTTTCGGCCAATTTCTCTTGCGCCTTTTTATACTGTTCCTCGACGCTCGCACGCTTCAGCGGATTCGTGCCGGGACCGAGACCAAGATGCTTCTCATGCAAGGTCTGGACGTTTCCCTGCTGCTGCTTCAGCAATTTTTGGAGGGGGGCGAATTCCCTGTCCAGCAACTCTTGCGATGCCTTGGCCTGCGGCGCCTCGCGGAGAATCTTCTGAAAATTCACGGCCGCCATCGTGTCCGCGGCCAACCCCTGCAGCGGCAACCCGGCGGCCGCCAAAAAGAGGACGAGAAATAATGAGCGCGCATGCATCAGAAATAGGCCCCCAAGCTGAACTGAAAACGCTCCAACCGATCTCCCGGTTGGTAGTGAAAGGGTATAGCGTAACTGAATCGCATGGCGCCCAGGGGCGTCAGCCAAGTCAGGGCGATCCCGTAGGAACCTCGGATGCCGTCCCAACTGAAATCTCCGGGCGTTGCGAAAACATTTCCGGCATCCAGGAAGAACGCGACCCGATAAGAATGCTGCGCGCTCGGTCCGCCGAGAAAATTCGGTATGATCAACTCGTTGCGCACCCAGGTGGCGAATTCTCCGCCGTAAGACAGACCGTTGGAATCAAGCGGAGTCAGCGTACCGGACTGATAACCCGCAACCGACGAGGGTCCACCGGCAAAAAAATGTTCGTAAGGCGGAAGTGACGATGTATCGCCATAGGCGCCGCCAATGCCTACAAGGCTGTTGACTCCATAAACGAAGCCCGCGCCCAGCGGCACAAAAGTGAACTGACTCCAAGTCGCCTTGTAATAGGTTTCACTGCCGATGGGCAGGGCCACTCGAAGCTGCAGCTGCTGAAGAGTGCCGCGCGTCGGCAACACGGTTCTGTTCCGGGTATCGTGCGCGAAGCCGATCATGCCCATAATATTGTCATAGGTCAGGGTTGGAAGCGGTACATTCACCGGCACCGTTGGATCCAGCCCCGGGCAAAACGACGGGTTGATTTCCACACGGCCGTTTGCAGGATTACCCACGAAATTCTTGAACTCTATGGGAGAAGAGCAATAAGGGGCCATCATGCCGTGTCGATAGCCCAAACCCAGGCTGTACCTGTTTACTTCCGAAAGCGGGAAACCGTAAACGACTTTCGCACCATAATTGCGCGTCAGGAACGAGGATGTATTGATGTTGTACCGATTGCCTTGCTGATAAAACAGGTTGACGGTACGGCTGA
>JAKDMP010000039.1 GCA_030452225.1 Gammaproteobacteria bacterium | reverse complement strand
GCGACTGCGTTTGCAGAGCCTGTCCCGGACCCCGTATCAAGTACGGGGCAGGCTTTGATCCGGGGTCGGGGTGAGGGGGCGGAGCCGATTGCGGCTTTATGGTTTCTTGTAGGTGGCAACGAGCCTTGTTTTGGAGAGAATATGCCCCTGCATCGCGGCTTCAAGCTCATGCGCGGTGGGATGGTGCAGATTGGGGAGCACCGTGTCGAGCGCGTAGAGCACGTGAACGTAATGGTGGCTTCCGATCGGCGGGCAGGGGCCGCCGTAGTCGTCGCGTTTCCAGCTGTTTTCACCCGTGCGCGTGCCGTGCGGGAGCTGTTTTGAGGCGCCTTCGGCCAGTTTGTGGACGTCGGCCGGAATGTCGTAGAGCACCCAGTGGATCCAGGTCATCTTCGGCGCTTTGGGATCGGGGGCATCCGGGTCCTTGATGACGAGCGCAAAGCTTTTCGTCCCTTCGGGCGCTCCCGACCAGGCGAGCGGCGGCGAGACGTTTTCGCCCGTGCAGGTGAAGCGCGCCGGAATCGTGCCGCCGTCGTGATAGGCGGGTGAAGTCAGTCGCAACGTTTGTGTGCCGGCGGCAAGCGTCGGAGTGACAAAGGCAATCATTGCGCAAGTGAGCAGGGTTTCACGCCACCTCGAAATGACGAAATTCGAACGGTTGAATCTCATTCCCAGGGCTCCGCTTTCTCCAGCCTTTCCAGCAGCGTCTCGTCCGCAAGTCCGGCGAGTTCCTGTTCCGCCTCGCGCTGGGTCTCCGATGCCGCTGCCACCGAGCGCAGTTCGTCGCCGTCCATGCGCGAAAAAATCACGCGTGCCTCGCCGTAGGAGCCAAAGGCCACGGCCGCTTCCCAGCGGTGGCCCTCGCGGTCAACAAGCTTCCTCATGGGTCCAGTATAAAGCCGTGCCGCGGGGTCGGCGACAAGCTATTTCGCCAATTCCGGCTTGTAGGTTCCGGCTTGTGCGCGCGAGGAGATTGCCAAGCGGTTCCAGCCGTTGATGGCGACGATGGCAAGTGTGAGATCGACGAGTTCGGCCTCGTCGAATTGCGCGCGTGCATGTTCGTAGACGTCGTCAGGGGCATGCGAGTCGGCAATAAGCGTAAGCGCTTCGCACCAATCCAGCGCGGCCCGTTCGCGTTCGCTGTAAAAGGGCGCCTCACGCCAGGCATCGAGCCCATAGAGCCGTTGTTCGGTTTCGCCGGCGGCGCGCGCGTCCTTGGAGTGCATGTCGAGGCAGAAGGCGCAGCCGTTGATCTGCGAGGCGCGCATTTTCACCAGTTCCAGCAGCGGCGCTTCCAGGCCGCAGCCGTGCAGATAAGCCTCCAGGTCACCCAGCGCCTTGATTCCCCGGTGCCCCGCCGTATGGTATTCAAATCGTGGTTTCATCGGCTGTCTCCTTGCCTGCTTGAATTCATCGCAGCACTCGCCTGCCGTGCCAAATGCGGGCCGACTTGTGGCAGGATAGCTGGAATAAGTGTTGCGGAGTAATACCATGACCGAATCCAGTTCACCGCGTCGTGTCGCTATCCTCGGCGGTCTGCGTACGCCTTTCTGCCGGGCCGGGGGCGCCTTTGTGGACGCGAGCAGCAAGGAAATGCTGACCGCCGTGATGAAGGCCCTGGTCGAGCGTTATGAGCTCAAGGGTCAGCGGCTGGGCGACGTGTCCGCCGGCGCGACCTTCAAGCATCCGCGCGACTGGAATCTCACCCGCGAGGCGGTACTCGACTCCGGGCTGGCGCGCGAAACATCGGCTTTCGATCTGCAGCGCGCCTGCGGCACGAGCCTTTCCGCCTGCGTTCTGATCGGCCACAAGATCGCGCTTGGCGGAATCGAGGTGGGCATCGGCGCTGGGGTGGATTCGGTCAGCGACATGCCCATGGAATTCACCGATCGGCTGCGCCACAACCTGCTTGCTGCATCGCGCGCCAGGACATTGGGGCAGCGCCTGAAGTGCTTCGCGCGCATTCGCCCGGGCGATCTCAAGCCGCAGGCGCCGGGCGTGACCGAACCGCATACCGGCCTTTCCATGGGCCAGAGCTGCGAGCAGATGGCGCGCGCCTGGAAGGTCAGCCGCGAATCGCAGGACAAGCTGTCCCTTGCCAGCCACAGGCACGCCGCCGAGGCCTGGGAGAAAGGCTTCTACGCTGACTTGGTAGTGCCGTTCTCCGGCGTCGAGCGCGACAACAACATGCGCGCGGACAGCTCGCTGGAAAAGCTCGCCAAACTCCGCACCTCCTTTGCGCGCGATTCGCAGGCCACGCTGACTGCCGGCAATTCCAGCGCGCTGACCGACGGTTCCGCCGGCGTCCTGTTGGCCTCGGAAAAATGGGCGCGCGAGAGAAACCTGCCCATTCAGGCCTGGCTGGTGGACAGCGAAGTGGCGGCGGTGAACTTCATCGACGGCGATCCGGGCCCGGACGGCCTTTTGATGGCGCCGGCGTACGCGGTATCGCGCCTGCTGGAGCGCAACAACCTGGGATTTGCCGACTTCGATTTCTTCGAGATTCACGAGGCCTTCGCCGCGCAGGTGCTGTGCACGCTCAAGGCCTGGGAGGATCCCGGTTTCTGCCGCGAGCGCCTGGGCCGCATCGAGCCGCTCGGGGAAATCGATCGGGAGAAACTGAATACCGTAGGCGGCAGCGTAGCCCTGGGCCATCCCTTCGGCGCGACCGGCGCGCGCATCGTCGCCACGCTTGCCAAGCTTTTGGCGCAAAAGGGCGGCGGGCGCGGGCTGATCTCGATCTGCACCGGCGGCGGCATGGGCGTCACGGCCATCCTCGAAGCCGCGCAAGATTAGTTGTTCATCGCGGAGCGCGCAGAGCCCACAGAGAATGTGAAGCTTCAATGTGGCTTGTAAAGTCTTGAATAGGGGATATGTAAATCTCACGGCTTTAGCCGGCACTTTTATCCTCCCCCTTGCCGCCGCCAGGCGGGAAGGGGGAGTGAGAGGGGGGGTCTTGTGCAGGCGCCCCGGCCGAAGAATCCCCCTCCGGCTCCTCCTTCCGCTGCGCGCAAGGGGGAGGGCAGACTGGCCATATTCGCCTCCCGCGAAGGACAAACAGTCGGTCGCAGGGTCGACCAATCCGGCTTTCAGCCGTAACCGGAAACCACCGGCTTTTAGCCGGTGGAGTGTTCATAATCGGTTGTTTTCGCCCAAGCGGCCGACCGATTTGCGGCGTAGCTTGATTTGTCTCGCTTTTCTTGTCGCAACGGTTGCGCTCGGCGGTTGCATCAGTGCGCACGACGTGGCCGACATGATCGTGACCGCGCCCAACCAGAAGTCGGATCATTCTTCGCGCGGCTTCGTTGATGCGGTCGCTCCGCTCTATACCAAGCAGTTCAAGGTGCCGGTCGGACCACCGCTGGCGAAGCTTTCCGTGGCCGTGATTCCGCCGCGCAATTACGGGTTCAGTGCGAGCGAAAAATGGAAGGAAGATCCGAAGCAGTTGATCCTGAAATGGCGTATTCACGGCAGCGCCGGCGGCGGCTCCGAAGAAGAAGCCGGGCATGACTCAAAGAGCCAAAAAGCGCAAGACCTGACGGGCGGGAAAGCATGGCAATACATCCAGCACATGTTTCAGGAGGCCATTCCGAAACTTCCCTTGTGCCGCGCCGCAGGCACCGTGGTTTTGCTTCCCGGCTGGGGTGAGGCAAAGGAAACGCTCCTTGGTTATGCGCTCGATTTTGCCAATCACGGCTATCGAGTCGTGCTGGTGGACCTTCGCGGGCAGGGGCAATCAAGCGGCGATTACGTGACCTACGGATTGATCGAGCACCGCGATATTTCGCAGGTCATTACCGCTTTGTACCAGCGCGGTGTCGTAGTGGGCAAGCTCGCACTGGTGGGCGTTTCGGAAGGCGCGACAATCGCCCTCGACGCCGCAGCGGCAGATGATCGCATCGATGCGGTGGTGGCCATTGCGCCTTTCGTGAAACTGAAAACCGCGATTCGTGCCACGGCCAACCAGTTCATGCCGCATATTTCGAAAGCCGTGAGCGAGGAAGAACTCTCGCATGCGGTTGTGATTGCCGGCCACCGGGTCGGCATGAACCTTGCCGACGCGAACCCGATCACGCGGGTCAGCCGGATTCAGGCGCCCGTGCTGTATATTGCGGGCGGCAAGGACGAGATTGCACCGGCGGACGATGTGAAGAGGCTTGCGTCAAAGACTCCCAATGCGCGGTTCGTAAAAATTCCGCGTTACCCACATATCGGGTTGTATTTCGGCGTCGCCAAGGTCGCGCCGCCGGCGCTCGAAGCACTTGCCAAGACGATGGGCCTGTCTCCCGATTCGACCTGTCTCGCTGCGCCGCCGCCCAAGGATGCGAACTACGCGCTTCCCTTCACCGTCACGCTCACCGATAGCGATTAGCATCCGGGACACGCACATGCCGTCAAAGCCGTTCGGATAGGCCGAAGAGGCCATGCACTATCTGGTCATAAGCGTGCTTTGCAGCGTCGCGGTGTCGGTGCTGCTCAAGCTCGCCAAACGCTACCGGATCGATGTCCGCCAAGCGATCATGGTGAATTACCTGGTGGCCGCCGTGGCGACGCTGCTGTGGTTCGATCCCCGCCCGCAGGCATTGCTGCAGCCCGAGGCGGTGGGCGCCTGGCCGATCCTGATTGCCCTGGGCATACTCTTGCCGTCGATTTTCGTGGTCTGGGCGCTCGCCGTGCGCCACGGCGGGGTGGTGCGTGCGGATGCATCGCAGCGTCTTTCCCTGCTATTGCCGCTCGTCGCTGCCTTCACCTTATTCGGCCAACCCTTCAACTGGCTCGAAGGCCTGGGCGCGGCGCTTGGTCTGTTGGCGATCGCGGGGCTGGTGGCGCGGAGGAACGCCGGCCGGCAGGATTGGCGCGGCGGCGCCTGGCTGTGGCTGCTGCTGCTTTTTGTCGGCATGGGCGCCATTGATATCCTGTTCAAGGAGGTGGCGCGCCTCACGGGCGTGCCCTTCCCGGCCGTGCTGCTCGCAGCCTTCGTGCTGGCGTTCGTTTTGTCCGTTTTGGCGATCGGCGGGCTGGCCGTCGCCGGACGCGCCCGATTACATTGGAGGTATTTGCTTGGAGGGGTTTTGCTCGGGGTGCTGAACTTCGGCAACATCGTTTCCTACGTCGAGGCGCACCGCGCCCTGCCCGAGAATCCGGCGCTGGTGTTTTCCGCCATGAACATCGGCGTCATCGTGGTGGCGACGCTGGTGGGCGTGGGGCTGTTTCACGAACGTCTGAACCACTGGAATCGCGCCGGACTCGTCTTGGCCGTCGTGGCGGTGATCGTCCTTGCCACCGCCTGAGGCAGGACTACTCGAAATGAATTTATTCCGTCGTCACCCCGGCGCAAGCCCATTGCTGTCCGGGAAAACAGGAAAAGAACAATTCCCCGTCATGCCGGCGAAAGCCGGCATCCAGTGCAAACAATGAATCCCGCCCTGCGGGCGGGATGCTTCTTCATACTGGGTCCCGGCCTTCGCCGGGACGACGGCAGAATTGAATTTCGAGTCCAGGACATGGAAATAGCATTGAAAATGACTGGCTGTAATGACTTGAAGGCTTTGCCCGCCTTTCCCCCGGACAGCAGTGGGCGGGCGCCGGCATGACGGATTCCGTATCCGCTAATCGCCGAGGAGGGTGACGACGACCTCGCGGCGGTGACCTCCGGTACGATGCTCCCACAGGAAGATACCCTGCCAGGTGCCGAGCGCGAGCCGACCATTTTGAATGGGGATCAGCACGCTATCGCCGGCGAGAAGCGTGCGCGCGTGGGCGCTCATGTCATCATTGCCCTCGGCCGTATGGCGGAATTCGCGCCAGCCGTCGGGCACCCATTCCGAAAGCAGGCGTTCGAGGTCCGCGCGCACCGTGGGGTCGGCGTTCTCGGTGATGATCACGCCGGCGCTGGTGTGGCGCGAAAAGACATGGCACAGGCCGGTTTCAATGCCGGCCGCTGTCACGACGTGCGTGACTTCGTCCGTAATCTCGCGCGTGCCGCGCCCGCCGGCGTCGAAGGAAAGTGTTTCCTGCGCAGTGGCCATCAGCCTCCCGTGGCCGGCGCGGGCGCGTTGAAGGGCAATATCCGGTTGTACTGCGCGTAGCGCACGGAAATCACCCGTTCGCCCGCATGCAGGGTGAACTCCTCGACGTCGGGTTGCACCACGCTCCATAACTGGCCGTGTTCCTCTCCCTTCACGACAATGAGATGGCCCGGCGAGCCGTCCTCCAGCTTGACGGGGTACAGTGCCAGGACCGTGGCCGGGATGGCGCCCATGGATTTGTAGGTCGCCTGTCGGCTGAACTTGAATACGCCGGGCGGCGAAGCGGAAACTCGAGAGACGGCATGGAAGGGATTAATGACGGTCGTGGCCCCGTTCCTCCTGATTACCGTGGCGGCGGGCGCACGGGACACGGCAGCCGGAGCCGTGGCGGCAGTGGCGTGGGTGGATGCCGAAGCTGAGGGAGTGGACGCGTCGTGAGGTTGACAGGCGGACAGCGCGAGGAGCGCCAATGCCAGGCAAGGAATTCCATAGCGCATGAGCTCGTTCCTGCTGAAATTACCGGATCAAGCGTAGCATTTTCCGTTGCGCGATGTGCAAGAGGGGGCTGTGGCAAAATAGCCGTTTTATACGGCTTCTTCGAATGTCCAGGCGCCGCATCCTCGCGACCAACGCCCTGTTTTACGCCAACGGGCCGCTCCACCTGGGTCACATGATCGAGGCGATCCAGAGTGACGTGTGGACGCGTTTCCAGAAACTGTGCGGCCACGAGTGTCATTACATCGGCGGCGAGGATGCCCACGGCACGCCGGTTATGCTCCGGGCGCGGGCGGAAGGCGTCGAGGCCGAGGAATTGATCGAACGAATGGGCGCATCGCATCGCGCCGATCTCGAGGCGTTCCATGTGCATTTCGACAACTACTACACCACGCATTCGCCGGAGAACCGCGAGTACGCCGAGGCCATTTATCGTGCCCTCGACGCGGCCGGGCACATCGAGCGTCGCAGCGTCAAGCAGGCCTACGACGAGGAGGCCGGCATGTTCCTGCCCGACCGCTTCGTCAAGGGCGAGTGCCCCAACTGCGGCACGCCGGACCAGTACGGCGATGCCTGCGAGAACTGCGGCGCCACCTACACGCCCGCCGACCTCGGAAACGCCGTCTCGGTGGTCTCCGGCACGCGCCCGGTCCTGCGCGAGAGCGAGCATTTCTTCTTCAGGCTCTCCAACTTCGAGGCGCAGCTCCGGGAGTGGGTTGGGGGCGGCCATGTGCAATCGGCGATCGCCAACAAGCTCAAGGAGTGGTTCGAGGCCGGCCTGCGCGACTGGGACATCTCCCGCGACGAGCCGTACTTCGGTTTCGAGATCCCGGGCGCGCCGGGGAAATATTTCTACGTCTGGCTGGACGCGCCCATCGGCTACATGGCGAGTTTCCGGGACTACTGCAATCGCAACGTCGGACTCGAGTTCGACGAATTCTGGGATCGCGAACGGGCGGCGGAGGCGGGCACCGAGCTGAACCACTTCATCGGCAAGGACATCGCCTATTTCCACACCCTGTTCTGGCCGGCGATGCTGATGGGCTCGGGGCACCGCACCCCGGACGGCGTTTACGCGCACGGTTATCTCACCATGAACGGCAAGAAGATGTCCAAGTCGCGCGGTACCTTCATCACCGCGCGCAGTTGGCTTGAATTCCTGGATGCCGAATACCTGCGTTACTACTTCGCGGCCAAGCTGGGGCGCGGCGTGGAAGACATCGATCTGAATCTCGACGATTTCCTCGCACGGGTGAATTCCGATCTCGTCGGCAAGTACGTCAACATTGCCAGCCGCAGTGCCGGTTTTTTGCACAAGTATTTTGACAGTGAATTGGCCGCGGTTGAAAAACCGCTGTTTGACGGCGAAGCGGTGGGCACGGAAGTGGCGGCGCTTTATGAAAAGCGCGGGTTCTCCGCCGCCATGATCCGCATCATGGAACTCGCCGACGAGATCAATGCCTGGTGGAACGATAAAAGCCCGTGGGTATTGGCGCGCAAGGGTAAAACCAAAAGCGGGGGGAAGCTGCATCGTTACTGCAGCACCGCCGTTGACGCTTTTCGTCAGCTCACGATCCTGTTGAAGCCGGTCTTGCCGGAGACGGCGCAGCGTGTCGAGGCCTTTCTCGACGTGGAGCCGTTTACGTGGGATGATCTGGGCAAGCCGCTACCCGCCGGTCACCGCATCAACCGCTACGAACATCTCATGCGCCGCGTCGAGCCCGAAGCCGTGACCGGGCTTCTGGAGGCTTCGCGGGCAACGCGGCCGGCGCAAGAGTCGGCACCTGCCGGAAAGAGCGCAGCCGAATCAAACAAGGAGACGAACATGGATCCCATCGCCGATGAAATCACCATTGACGATTTCGCCAAAATCGATTTGCGCGTGGCTCGCATCGCCGTGGCCGAGCATGTCGAAGGCGCCGACAAGCTGCTGCGCCTCGAACTCGACCTCGGCGGCGAGACGCGCCAGGTCTTCGCCGGCATCAAGGCGGCCTACGACCCGGACACGCTGGTGGGGAAACAGGTCGTAATGGTCGCCAATCTCAAGCCGCGCAAGATGCGCTTCGGCCTTTCCGAGGGCATGGTGCTCGCGGCCGGCCCCGGCGGCAAGGACATCTTCGTCATTGCTCCCGATGACGGCGCCGAACCCGGCATGAAGGTGAAATGACGTGAGGGACGAATACGCCAGCAGTGAAAAGGGTTTTCGCGTTGAAGCGCTGATCGCCGACGTGCTCCCGGAAGTACTCGCCCATCAGGATGCCGATCGGTTTTTTGCCTGGATGCGCGAGCACATGGCGCAGTATCTGTCCGGGGAAATGCACGCCCAAGCCACGCCCGAGATGGTACGGGGCCTGGCTTTCGGTTTTGGGCGGGCATTGTGGAATGCACTTCCCCTGCCGCGCAATCGCTTCCGCCCCGAACCCATTCCCGAGCCGGGGCGCAACGAACGCTGCCCCTGCGGTTCGGGTTTGAAGTACAAGCAATGCTGCCGGCGCATGCCGACGCTGCCGCTGGAGACGGAAGATCTGTGGCCAATACTGCTCGATGCGATGAGCGAGGAGCAGCGCGAGGCGGCCCTGCGCGGCGGCGCGTTGCCGCGCAGAGCGCTGATCGCGCTTGCGCAAAAGCGGCTTGAAGCGGGCAAGATCAAGGCAGCGGTCAAGCTGGTCGAGCCTCTTTTCATGCCACGGCCGACGGTGCACGACGAGCCGATGGGGATCGGCTTCGACTTGCTCTGCGACGCCTACGGTGAACTGGGCTGGCACAAGAAGAAGGCCGCGCTCATCGACGGCGTCATTGAGCACAGTCCGCGTTCGCCCTTGCGCTCGGACGCCTGGCAGCGTCGTTGCCTGATGGCCATGGATCGCCACGATCTCGACGAAGCTCGCGAGGCTTTCAAGGCTGCCCAGCGCGACGATCCCGAGGCGCCCATGATACCGATCCTCGAGGTGGAATTGCTGCTTTCCGAGCATCAACCCGGGAAGGCGCGCGAACGCGCCGGCTTTCATGTGCGCAAGTTCCGGCGGCTCGGTTACCCGGAGGATGAACCGCCTCTCAGTTTCCTGGTAAATATGGCTCGTGATCCGCTTGCCGGCGTTGCCGATTTGGCGTTGGAACAAGTCGGCGAGGCCGGTCGTGGCTTGCTCGACTGGCTGGGCACGGTGGTGGGCCGCGCGCTGCCCGAATACCGGGTTGCCGGCATTGAGGAGTTGCCCGAAGAGGAGGACGATCTGGTCGAGCGGCTCATGCAAATGGGCATCGAGCGCACTGAGGCGGAGCGGGCGGTGGCCGAAATGCCCGAGCCGCCTGCGGAAGAAGAGGACGAGCCGGATTTTTCTCCGCCCGAGCCCCTGAGCCTCCTGCTCGGGCCCGAGACGCTGGCCGTCACCGAGCGCGCGTGGCATGATTGCTTCCCGCTCGGCAAGCCGTTTTCCATCGGCAACGAGCCCTTCGCCGACACCGATGTCTGGAATCCCTCGGAAGAGCGCCGCTGGACGGCTTTTCTCGGCAAGCATCCCGAGTGCTTCGACAGCCTCGACATTCTCGACGATTTGGCCTCGGCCGCCATGCAGCATCCGCAAAGCGGGCTGCCGGCGCTGGATCAGGCCATGCTCCAGCCTGTTCTCGAACGCGTCCGGGCCATCGTTACGCACGCCGTGGGAGAGCACGGCGACGTGCGCCTCGCCTGGATCGAGTCGCGCAACCGCCCGGCGCTGCGAAGCCTCGTGCGCCTGGCCTCGTTTCAGCGCGAGGCCCGGCCGCAAGAAGCCGGCGCGCTGGCGGCTCAAGTACTCGAGCTCAACCCCCATGACAACCACGGGTTTCGTTGCGTGGTCATCAACGATCTTCTTGCGAACGGTGAGCACCAGCGGGCGCTGGAGATTGCCGAAGACTATCCCGACGATATCATGGTGGACGTGCTTTACGGCCGCGCGCTTGCCCTGTTTGGCCTGGGGAAAAAGACCGAAGCCACCCGCCTCTTGCGCGAGGCCGTAGAAGAGCGGCCCAAGGTTGCCGACTACCTCATACGCAAAAGCCCGCGTCAACCGAAGCTGTCGACATTTGGCGTTACCCCGGGGGGCGACGACGAGGCCTGGTTGTACCGCGAGGAGATGCGCGACGTTTGGGCGAAGACGCCGGAAGCGATGGACTGGCTGCGCGCCGAATGCAACCGTTGGCGCCGCCGTGTGGGAAAGAACGCACGCCAGGCCCCCAAGCCGTGACGGAAACTCTGGCAACGCGGCTGGATGCGGCGCTGCCGCAACATCAATGCCAACGCTGCGGATACGACGATTGCCGCTCGTATGCCGAAGCGATTGCCGCGGGCAAGGCCGATATCAATCGCTGTTCGCCGGGTGGTGAGTTGGTGATCGAATCGTTGGCAGAACTCGCCGGGCGGGCCTTGCGACCGCTGGCGGCCGATGTGGAGCCGTTCCCGATGGACCAGGTGGCACGCATCGATCCGGCCACCTGCATCGGCTGCACCAAGTGCTTGCCGCCCTGCCCGGTGGATGCCATCGTCGGCGCACCAAAATACTTGCACGAAGTCATGGAGGTGGCCTGCACCGGGTGCGGACTGTGCATTCCGGCCTGCCCGGTGGATTGCATCAGCCTCGTCGCGGTAGAAGACGAAGCGGCGGCGGCGCGGCGCATGAATCCGCCGACGGCAAGAACGGGTCTCGAACGTGCACGGCTGATGCATCGCGGCGGGGAATTGCGCGAACGTTACCGGCGGCACGAGGCACGGCGGGCAACGAGCCAACGGCGGCGCAAACGCGAACTCGATACCGGCGATGCCGACGATCTCGACGCGCGACGCGCGGAAATTGCCGCCGCCGTCGAGCGCGTTCGTGCACGGCGTGCCGAGCGCGCCCGGCAGCGGTGAACGCGAAGAAGCGGCGAGAGATTTTCACGCGCCTGGCCGCCGCGAACCCGAAGCCCACGACCGAACTGGTTTACCGCTCACCCTTCGAATTGCTGGTGGCGGTGATTCTCTCGGCCCAGGCGACCGACAAGGGCGTCAACGCGGCGACGGCCAAACTGTTCCGCGATGCCGGCACGCCCTCCAGGGTGGCGGCGCTGGGCGCGGAAGGGCTGAAGCCCTACATCCGCACCATCGGGCTCTACAACAACAAGGCGAAGAACATTATCGCCACGGCGAAGGCGCTGATCGAGGAACATGGCGGTGAAGTGCCGCGCGAGCGGGCGGCGCTCGAAGCGCTGCCGGGCGTCGGGCGCAAGACCGCCAACGTGATTCTCAACACCGCCTTCGACGAGCCGACCATCGCCGTGGACACGCACATCTTGCGCGTCGCTAACCGCACCGGCCTGGCACGCGGGAAGACACCGCGCGCGGTGGAAGACAAGCTCTTGCGCTTCACGCCGACCGAATTCAAGCGCGATGCGCATCACTGGCTCATCCTTCACGGCCGTTACGTGTGCAAGGCGCGCCGCCCTGATTGCCCGCACTGCCTCATCCGCGACCTGTGCGAGTATCGCCACAAGACAGCCGAATCGCCGCCGGAAGAAACATGAACGGGTGATAGCATGGCTCGAACAGCCGCTGCCTTGCAGGTATGTCAGCCATGTTCAGTAATCGCGACGAGATTCGGCGTGCCTATGCCGCGGCCTGGGCGAAAGCCCGCGCAGGCAAGCCGCTTGCCGCGGACGAGCAGCGTATCGCGGAGGTGGTGCGCGACCATCCCGAGTACCAGCGCATCGTCGAGAGCGGTGAGGCGGCCGTGGAAGCGGAGTTTCCGCCCGAAGCGGGCGCGGCCAATCCGTTCCTGCACATGGGCTTTCACATCGCGATTCGCGAGCAGGTGGCGATCGATCGTCCGCCGGGCATCAGGGACATTTTCGAGCGGCTCGCCGCAAAGCGGGGCGGGCTCGAGGCCGAGCACGCCATGATCGAATGTCTCGCCGAAACCCTGTGGGAAGCCCAGCGGGAGAATCGCCCACCCGACGACGCCGTCTATTTCGAGCGCCTGCGACGGCTCGCGGCCGATACCGATCTGAGATAATGGGCGTCGTTCCCGATTACCCTCTCAAGGCTCATGTTGGAAATCAATCTCGAAGAAGCGCGCCGCCAGATGGTGGACCAGCAGGTACACGGGTTCCAGGTGCTGGATCCCGACGTCATTCGCGTGATGGAAACCGTGCCCCGCCACGATTACGCGCCGGAGCGTTATCGCAACCTCGTTTACGCGGATTCCACCATTCCCATCGGTCATGGGGAAGTCATGCTGGCGCCCGGCATGCACGGGCGTTTTCTTCAGGCGATCGAACTCAAGGAAGGCGAACGGGTACTCGAAATCGGCACCGGTTCGGGCTACCTGACCGCCTGCCTGGCCGCCCTCGGCGGCCGGGTGCGCAGCGTGGATATCCACGAGGATTTCATCCGCGAAGCCGGCGCGCGTCTCGAGAAAGGCGGCTTCGGCGGCGTGGAACTGGCCTGTGAGGATGCGCACGTTCTCGAGGATGGCGATACGACGTGGGACGTCATCGTGGTCACCGGATCGCTCCCCCTGCGCGAGGAGAGTTTCCCGCGCCGGCTTGCCGGGGGCGGGCGCCTGCTCTGGATTGTCGGCGAGCCGCCGGCGATGCTTGTTGAACTCGTGACCCGGGTCGGCGAGGAGGAATGGCAGCAGGAAGGCCAGTTCGAAACCGTCGTGCCGGCCTTGCGAGGCACCGAGAGACCGCGCCGCTTCGAGTTTTGAATTTCGCCGGATTGCGCAGTCGCATTTTAGCTGTTATACTGCTGTAAAACACCGTTCGGAGTTTCCATGCTCAAAAGACTACTCATTGTCGTGTGTGCAGCGGGCTTGCTTGCGCCGGCGGCCCGGGCGGCCGACCTCTGGGAGGTGTGGCAGCTGGCGACGCAAAACGATCCGGCCTTCCTCCAGGCGCGGGCCACACGCAATGCCTCGATGCAGGCCGAGCCGCTGGCCTGGTCGCGCCTGTTTCCCTCGATCGACCTCAGCGCTTCGAGAACCTGGACCAACAGCACCGGCGAAAGAAGCCAGACGGACCTGAGCAGCGGCAACCTCGTCAACTTGCGAACCGCAAGCAATGGCCGCCAGGATCAGTGGGGCGCCACGCTCACGCAAACGCTGTTCAACTGGGAACAGTTCATGGCCGTGCAGGGCGCCGACTACACCGTGGCCAAGGCCCAGGCGGATTACCAGGTGGCCCTGCAGCAGCTCATGCTGCAGGTGGCGCAAACCTACTTCAATGTGCTCAACCGCGAGGATGTACTTGCCGCGGATGCCGCCAACCTGAAGGCACTCCAGCGCCAGTACCAGCAGACCCAACAACAATACGACGTCGGCCTGATCGCCGTAACCGGTGTGCGCCAGGCGCAGGCGGGCTATGAGCAGGCCCGCGCACAGGTAATCCGCGACCGCCAATTGCTGGCGCAGGCCCGCGAAGCCTTGCGCGCCATCACCGGCCGCTTCCTCTCGCATCTGCAGACGCCGGGGCAGGATCTCCCGCTGCAACCCCCGCAGCCTTCGAACGTGCAGGCGTGGGTCAGCACGGCGCTGCAGGAAAACCCCGGACTGGCCTCGTCGCGCTTTGCCCAGAAGCTTGCCGAGACCCAGGTCAGCCAGCAGCGCTCCGGTTACATGCCGACCTTGAATCTGGTGCTCCAGCGGCTGCATTCGAGTGCGGAAGGAAACGCCTCGGCCTGTTTCGGGGGAACTTGCTTTCCGGCGCGGCCCAACCCCTCGAGCGGCGTTACCAACACGATCGGCTTGCAGCTTTCCTGGAACATCTTCAACGGCGGGGGCACCCGAGCCGCCGTCAAACAGGAGATGTACCAGGCCGACGCGGCCATGGCCGCGCAAATTGCCGAGCAGCGTACCGTTACACAAAATGTACGCAATGCCTATCTCGCGGTACTTTCCGGCATTGCCCAGGTGAAGGCGACCCGGCAGGCGGTCGAAGCTTCCCGGCTCTCGCTGGAAGCCACCGAGGCAGGGCTGGAGGTGGGCACGCAGACGACTCTGGATGTGCTCACCGCGCGCAAGAACATGTTGAGTGCGCAAAAGTCCTACTTCAATGCACGCTACGACTATCTGATCTCCGTATTGCAGCTCGAGGCCGCGGCAGGCACGCTCAGTCCCGAGGATCTCAAGCGGTTGAACGAATGGCTCGGTTCGTCCGGCGGGACACAAACACCGGCGTCCGCCACGGGCGCTTACCCCGCGCCCGCGGAAGGTTGACCGGAATCGGGTTTTCCGAGGTAGGCCGCGAGCGCGGCCAGGGTGGCGGCCAGCGCATCGGCGGTTGAGACGGCGCGTCGGGCCGCCTCGCCTTTTCTTTTGCACAGTTCGGGGTCTGCCAACAGGGCATGCAGGGCCTCGGCCATTGGTGCCGCATCGCTGACAATGACGAGCGCCCCCGCCTTCTCGAGGCGCGCGGCGTCCTCGCGGACGTTCTCCAGATGCGGGCCGGCCAATATCGGACGAGCAAGCAAGGCCGGTTCGAGTAGATTGTGCCCGCCGAGCGGTGCGATGCTGCCTCCCACGAATGTGGCGTCGCAGGCGGCATAGAGTTCAAGCAAAATGCCCAGCCGATCGACGACGACAGCCGTTCCCGCCGCGATCGGCCGGTCGTGATCGAGCGCTTCCGCCCCCGTGGTGGCCACGCCCCTGGCGCGCAGCGCGGCGTCGAAGTCGCGAGCCTTTTCGGGATGACGCGGCACGATCAGGCTGACGACGCCGGCGTTCAATCGATGAAGCCGCGCCGTGGCCTCGGCGATGAAGGCCTCCTCGCCTTCGCGCGCCGAGCCCGCCACCCAGGCCTTGCGGCCGGCGAGTGGTCCGGCCCGCAGGCCTTGCGCATGTTCGAGGACTGAGGCCGGAATGGAAAGCGAAGTCTTCAGATTGCCGGTGACCCTCCCGCGATCCGCTGGCAGTCCGAGTGCCTGGTAGCGTGCGAGATCCGCCCCGGTTTGCGCCAGTACGGCGGCGAGTTGCCGCATCATTTGTCGTGACGTCTTCGGGAAGCGTGCCAGACGCCCTGCGGCGGCAGGTGTCAGGCGGGCGCTCGCGAGCACGGCAGGAACGCCGTGCGCGTCCGCCGCCGCCAACAGGTTGGGCCAGAGTTCGGTTTCGGTCAGGATCAGCAAGCGCGGCCGTGTGCGCGTGAGAAAACGCCGCCAGGCGCCGGGGAGATCGAGCGGAGCAAGGCTTGCCGTGGTCTCCGGCAGGCATGCGTGTGCGCGCGCCAAGCCGCTCGCACTGAAGGCGCTCAGGCGCAGGGGGTACTGTTCGGCCAGTTTTCCGGCAAGCGCCAATGCGGCTTGCATCTCTCCCGCGGAGGCCGCGTGGATCCAGATCGGCCGGCGTGCGTCCGCGGTCGCGTACCCCAGGCGAGCGCGCCAGTCGTCGCGCATGTCGGTCTGGCGGCGCGTGCGCCGGGCGAGATGTGCGAGCAGCACTGGCGTGGCCAGCCGCAGTGTCGTCGTGTATGTCGCGCGTGCGAAATTCAATGTGTTTCGAGAATTTGATCAATCAGCGCGGAGGTCGAACGCCCTTCGAGCAGGGGGAGAATGCGCACCTCGCCACCGGCGCCGCGGACGGCCTCGCCCCCGGCGATCTCGTCGGGCCGATAGTCGCCGCCCTTGACGAGTACATCGGGAAGGACTGCGCCGATCAGGCGTGCCGGCGTGTCTTCGCCGAAAGCGACGACCCAGTCCACATCGGCGAGTGCGCCGAGTACGGCGGCGCGATCCTCGAGCGGCATAACCGGCCGCGCGGAACCCTTGAGACGGCGCACCGAGGCATCGTCGTTGACGGCCACCACCAGCCGGTCGCCGAGCGCGCGCGCCTCGGAAAGATAGCGGACATGGCCGGCGTGGAGCAGATCGAAGCAGCCGTTGGTCATCACGATGCGTTCGGCGCGCGTACGCGCGTGTGCGATCAAGCCCAACAGTGTCGCTTCGTCCACCAGCCCGCGGCCGTGCGCGTGTGCGGCGAGCTTCAATGTCACCGGCGACACGCTCGCGGCGCCCACCTGGCCGACGACGATGCCCGCAGCCATGTTGGCGAGAGCGGCTGCTTCGGCGCTCGGCAATGCACAGGCGATACCGGCGCCGAACACTGCGATCACGGTATCGCCCGCGCCGGTGACATCCGCGACTTCCTGTGCATGGGTCGGCAGATGCAGGGGTTCGTGGGCGTTGGTGAGCAACGTCATGCCCTCGGGGCCGCGGGTCACGAGCAGTGCGGTGAGGCCCAGCTCGCGGCGCAGCCGCTCGCCGCGCTCGGCCAGTTCGGCCTCGCCCTTGCAAACGCCGACCACGGCTTCGAATTCACCGCGATTGGGCGTCAAGGCCCAGGCTCCCCGGTAGCGCTCGAAGTCGATTCCCTTGGGGTCGACGAGCATGGGTACGTCGGCTTTACGGGCCGCGGCAATCAGTTGCTGGATTTCAAGCAGGGCGCCCTTGGCGTAGTCCGAGGCGATCACTACGTCGTGCCCGCCAAGCAACGCGGCGAAACGATCCGATAATGCGCCGGCCGCCTCGGGGCCGAAGCCGCGTTCGAAGTCGAGCCGCACCAGTTGCTGGTGGCGTGCCAGCACCCGGAGTTTGGCAACCGTGGGCGCGTCGTCGCGGGCGATCAAGGCGTTGTCGATGGCGAGTTGCGCGAGCAGTGCGCTCAGCCGTTCGGATTCCGCATCCCTGCCCGTGAGCCCCAACAATGTAACTTGTGAGCCGAGGGCGGCGAGGTTGACGGCCACGTTGGCGGCGCCGCCGGGACGCTCTTCGGTATCGCCGACATGAACGATCGGTACGGGCGCTTCGGGCGAAATGCGTTCGGCTGCGCCCGACCAGTAGCGATCGAGCATGACGTCGCCAACCACCAGGATGCGCCGCGCGGAAAAATCGGGAACGTTCGCCTGCATGATTGCCGTGCTGCTCGCCAGTGAAAAGCGTAGCATAGCGCGAAGTAGCGCGAGACCAGGGGGAGATGAAACCGGCAAGCCGGCTGGGTTATGCTGGAATTCTGCCTTCACCGGACATGGTCATGCGCATACCGATTCCAAAACTTCTCCACGGCGTTTCGCTGGCAGCGGCGCTCGGGCTGCTGGCACTGGGCGGCTGCGCGGCAACGCCGACCTTGTATTCCCATCAGCAAATGGTTCAGCTCGGCGCCCAGGCCTACAGCCGGATCAAGCAGCAGACTCCCGCTTCGCACAACGCCGCGCTCAATAGTTATGTGCAATGCGTGGTGTCGCATCTCGCCGCGCAAACGCCGCGCAAGGACTGGGACGTCACGGTGTTCAAGAGCGAGGAAGCGAATGCCTTTGCCCTGCCCGGAGGCAAGATCGGCATTTATACCGGCATCCTGAAGTACGCGAATACGCAGGCCGAGTTGGCCGCCGTCGTCGGTCACGAGATGGGGCACGTGCTGGCCAACCACATCAACGAGCGCATGTCACGCGCGACCATCACCCAGCTGGGGCTGCAGGCAGTCGGCGCGGCGATCGGCGGAAGCGGCTCGGAGCATCAAACGGTCATGGCACTGCTGGGCGTTGGCGCCAAGGTCGGCCTGATGCTGCCCTTCAGCCGCGAACAGGAAAGCCAGGCCGACCTCATCGGGCTGAGGCTCATGGCGAAGGCGGGCTTCGACCCGCGGGCGGCGATTCAATTGTGGAAGGACATGTCGCAGGCCGGCGGAGGTCGTCCGCCCGAATTTCTCTCGACCCCACCCCCCCCCCCCCCCCCCCGAATAGCACAGAAACCGCGTTATTTAGG
>JAKDMP010000038.1 GCA_030452225.1 Gammaproteobacteria bacterium | reverse complement strand
CCCCCCGGGGGGCCGGGGGCCCCCCCGCCCCCCCTCCGCCCCCCCACCCCCCCCCCCCCACCCCCCCCCCCCCCCCCCCCCGCCCCCCCCCCCCCCCCGCCCCCCCCCCCCCCCCGGGGGGGCCGGGGGGGGGTGCCATCCCCCCCCCCGCTTTTCCCCGGGGGTGGGGGGGTTTTTTCCGCCACATTGCGCGCCCCCACGCCGTTGTCGGGCTCATCCTGTACCGGTTCACTTCCGGATAAACCGAAAGCCCTTCAATGCGGCTTCAAGCCGCGCGAAGGCTTGTTGTTGGGTGAAGGGCGGCCGGCGCGGCGGGTCGTAGACTTTTGGGTTGGTGCCGTAGACCAGGAGGTCGATCGCGTAGCAGGCCCCGTCATGCACGGCGCGGTAGCTGTGTACCTGGAGGTAGTGGCTCATGGCCGCGTCCGCCGCCTTCCAGGCAGCGAACCGCTCGCCGGCCAGGCGAACGGTGCCGAGTTCAAGGCTTCCCTTGCGAAAGGCCTGCGGGGGTTGCGTGCATTCGGATACGGCCTCGGCGTTGCGGCTCACTCCGATGCGAAGTTCGGCATCGGTGACCTCGTTCGAGCCTTCGAGTACGAGCGCCGCGACCGGTTGGCCCCGGCTGCCCGGCCCGGCATAGGTCTTCCAGCTGCCGTTTTGCAGATAGCTTTGCGAGAAATCGGGCTGCAGGGCAAAATCCGATGGATAGGCGATTGCAAAACCGTACGCATCGCTGGTGAAGGTACGCTCTGCGCCGCCTGGCTTATCGGACTGCCGGATCCCTCCGCAGGCCGACAGCAGCAATAGCGGCAACAGAACCGTCAGCAGTTTGAACATCCGGCGCGTCATCGCCTGTTCCAATCCCAAGCCGCACTCACGGCAGTTGCCGCCCTGGCTCAATCGCTGCAATACAGGATTGTGGCATCGCTGCCGTCCCAGTAAAACACGGCGGCCTGGGCGTAACGCCTGCCGAGCGCAAGCGCTTCGGCACGGGAGATATTCGCCACGGCAAAGGACGGTTCGACGTGGCTGCCGTCCCCGCTTCCGCCCCGCGCGGCGTAGGCGCGCCAGCCGCACCGCTCGATCTCCTCGGCGAGCCGTACGTTGGCCCGTTCGTTCACGGCGCGCTCGGGCCGCAGCTCGGCCGGGTTCCAGGCCGTGACGATTGCCAGAGCTTGTGACGGCGCCCTACCCACGGGCGCTTGCGCCACCTGGAAGCGAACCCGACCCTCCTCCAGTTCCGCCTCGTACACGGCGCGTTCGTAAATCAGGCGCAATTTCGTTGACAACATGGGATCATAGCCAGCGTTTGTGCCGAAACCACGCGATCATACCGAGGACGACCGCGAGCATAACGCCGAGGATGTAAAAATAGCCGAAGCGCCAATTGAGTTCCGGCATGTTCCAGGGGCTGTCGGTGTTGAAATTCATGCCATAGAGGCTGGCCACGAACGAGAGCGGCAGAAAAATCGTGGCGATGATGGTCAGCGCCTTCATGACATCGTTCATGCGTTGGCTTACGCTCGAAAGATAGGTATCG
This sequence comes from Gammaproteobacteria bacterium, assembly GCA_030452225.1. GTDB lineage: Bacteria > Pseudomonadota > Gammaproteobacteria > JAKDMP01 > JAKDMP01 > JAKDMP01. The sequence continues at coordinate 16,824 of JAKDMP010000038.1, read as the reverse complement.
AGCAGGCTTGTCGTCATCTCCCGGTAGCTTTCCACCAGGTCCATCATGATGACGCTATGGTCGTAACAGTCGCGCATGTACAGGCGGGTCGTATCGGACAGAAACTGTCCATCGTCCCGCAGCAGCGTGGAGATGACCTCGCGCTGCGGCCACAGGCAGCGGCGCATCGTCACCAGCTCGCGCTTGAGGTAATGCAGGCCGTTGCGCGACTCGCGGGTCGGATTGTCCAGAATCGCTTCCTCGAGTGCTTCGATACGATTGCCGAATTGTTCGAGCACCGGGAACCCGCCGTCTATCACCACATCCATCAGGGCGTACAAAAGGTAGTCGGGCCCGATTGCAAAACGGCTGCGTTTCGCGCGCAACCGCCGGCGCACCGGATCGAAACGATCTTCCGGCCCCTCGTCGATGCTGACAACGAAACCCTTGCCAAGGAAAAAGTTGACCTGATCGGTATGCAGGGTGCCGCCCTGTTCGCGGCGCAGATGATCGAGAACTATAAAGTAGTGCGCATCGTAATTTTCGAATTTTGGACGGTATTCGCGGTGAAAAACGTCCTCGAGGGCAAGCGGGTGCAGGTTGAAGTTCTTTTCCAGTGCCTGCAGTTGTACCGCGGTCGGCGAACCCTGCAGGTGCAGCCAGGTAATTTGCCCCTCGCCTCCGGCTGGCTCGAGTTCCGACAAGGCTTTCGGCTGGTACTCCTCGATCTCGCCCTCGCTGTAGCGGATCACCCCGACAAGCGCGGGAACCGACGCGACCTCATCCTCCGGATGCGGCTGAAACACGCCCGGTGCTTCGCCGGGCGCATGGTAATGCGGACGGGAACGCCGTTTGCGGGTCGTCTGCAGCTTGGCGCGGATACGGCTTTTCATGCCGAAAGTGTACCACCGGGCGCGCTGCGAGCGAGCCGCGCTCCCGGCCGCCGGACCTTGAGCGCTGCAGCCCTGCCACGGGCACGGTACAATTGCCAAGCTGCTGCTCCTTTTCCGAGCGCCCGGCGCTGCGGCAAGCTCACGGTTCAGAACGAGGAGGCCACCGTGCGTTGTTTGCAAATCGCTTTTATCCTGATCCTGGTCATGGGCGTTGCCGTGCTGGCGGCCTGCTCGCCCACGAATCCATCCACGACCGGACCTCGGGCCACCACCGCCGGCGCCGTGGTACCGGCCACGGCCGTCCAGAGCGAGGCAAGCTACGACAATGTCTTTGCCTATTGCCGGGCTGTCGGTACGATCGATCGGCCCGATGCACGCTATACCGGCGCGAACCCGCCGCCGGCCGTGATCGCGGGGCTCATCGAGGCCTTTCATGCACCGCCGAGCGCAAGCCGCACGCAGGTTTTCACCCTCAGCACCTCCTGGCGTTGCATGGACGGCCATGTGTACGCCTGTACCGTCGGCGCCAATTTGCCTTGCCAGGCGCAGGCCAACACCCGCCGCACGCCCACCGAAGCCGAGAACGAATATTGCGCCGCGAACCCGGATGCGGGGTTCATTCCGATGTCCGTCACCGGGCACAATACGGTGTACGACTGGCGTTGCGAGGGGGCAAAGGCGGTCGCCGGCAAGCAGCTCAGCGAAGTGGACGAGCGCGGCTACATCGCCGACATCTGGTATCGCATCCCTGCGCCCGCCTCGGCGCCGACTCCCGTCTCGGCACATTAGCGCAGACCACCCGCGACCAACGCGGCTTGCAAGCGGCTCAGGGCGGCATGGGGCGATCGCGTTCCCGATCCACGATGCAGTAAAAACCGAAAGGCTCACCGCTTTCGTTTCTGAGTTGATGCACTTCGAGCGGCGCCACATAGGCGACGTCGTTCGGCTCCAGGATTTGCCGCGCCTCGCCCGCAACCAGCACACCTTCGCCGCGCGCGCCGATCAGCACATGGGTGTGAACGTGTTTCTCCAGGCTGGTATAGCCGTCCGGTTCGAGTTCGAAGTAGCGCAGCTCGAAACCCGCCTCCTCGCCGTGCCTGCCGACCAGTTCCACCCGGCGCACGCCGCGAAAACCGAGTTCCTGCGTCGTTTTATAAACCTGATCGTCCCGGCCCTGCCAGCGGAAATCGTCCCGTGCGGCGATCAGTGTTTGTATCGCCTGCCGGCCCGAAGAGGGCAGCTCGCAGGCCGATGCAAAATCTTCGGCCGGTGGCTTCACGCGTTCATCGAATCGTTCACGCAGGGCCTCGAGAAAGGCTCGCGTTCCACCCGCCACACCACCCGCGTGACCGTGCAGTGCGCCGCCGACGAGCCACACGGAATCCCTGCCGTAGGCGCGAACAAGCGCTTCCACCGTATCGAGGCGCATCCCGCCCGCGGGAGCCGGAAAAGCCGGGCTGAGCTTTCCCAAGGGCCTTGTCAATGCCTTCGCGATGGCCCCGCACTGTTCGGCGTCCACGTCGAAGCGGCCGCCGGGGGCGGGAAAGACCGAAATATCGACGCCCGCCAGGCGGAACAGCGTACCCAGCAGCAGGTGATGCGCGACGCCTTGCTCCCCGTCCTGTGTATACACGCCGGATAGTGCCGGGTGCGCCATGAACAACAGATCGTAATCCCGCGCCAGCGAACGGGCCCGGTCGAGTCCGACAAGCAGCGGACAGACGAGTGCGCCGGCCAAACCGCGGGCGCGAATGAACTCCGCACGCTTCTCCAGCGACCCATCCGGTCCGGCGAGGTGGGGCAGATACAGGCAGCGCCTTCCCGTGCGCTCGTTGGCGCGTTCCACCGCCACGGCACAAGCATCGACCCGGCGTCGAAAGGCATCGAGGTCGGCGTCGGCGAGATTCTGGTCATCCTTGACGATATCGCCGCCGCCGAGCGCAAAGGCCTCGGCCATCGAAGCAAGCCGCTCGATCGGGCTGCCGCGCGGCTTGAGTGCCGTGGCCAGAAGCGGGCGGCCATGCACGCCCAGCAGGCCGCGCACGCCCGCGATCCCGTAACGCGGACCGGGATACTCCGCCAGCAACGAATCCGGCAAATCGACATCGAGGAGACGCACGCCCGGGTACATCGAAACATTGCCGTACAGCAGGTTGAACAACACGCCCAGGCCTCCGCCCGCGAGACCGGCTCGATAGGCAATCCGTACGCGTTGGCATCCCGGAAAGACGGGGTCGTTTTCGATCGTCTGGACTTCGCCCATCACCTCTTCGCGGATGGCCTCGTCCAGCTGGTTTTCCGGCAATTCGACCGTCTGCTCCAGGGCGATGGCCCGCGCAAGGTCCTGCGCATTTGCCCGATCCGCGCGAACCCGGTAACCGACCCGAATCAACTCGTCGACCTGGTCCATCCTCTGGCTACTCCTCCTGTATCGGCTTTCACGCCCTTCCCTACAAGATGCGCGGTTCGGGCTCGAGCATGATACCGAAACGAGACTGAACGGCTGCACGGATGCGCTCGGCCAGTACCCACACTTCGGCGCCGCTGGCGCCGCCGTGGTTGACCAGAACCAGCGCGTGCCGGTGCGACACGCCGACACGGCCATCGCGCCTGCCCTTGAAACCACAGGCTTCGATCATGGCGGCCGCAGACAGCTTGGTTCTGCCATCGGGGAACCGGTACATGCGCAAGTCGGGATGTTCCGATTGCAGCGCAGTGGCCTCTGCGGCGCCCAGGATCGGGTTCTTGAAAAAACTCCCGGCGTTGCCGATCTCGGCCGGGTCGGGGAGCTTTCTGCGGCGCAGGCGCTCGACGGCGCGCGCGACATCGGCGTGGGCGGGTTTGCCCACCGCCATCGCTGCCAGTTCGTCGCGCACGCCGGCGTAGTCCAGCCGAAGTTCGCGTTCGCGCGGCAGTTCCAATTCGACCGCCGCGACGAGATAGCGGCCCGCTTCGCGCTTGAAACGGGAATCGCGATAGCCAAAGCCGCACGCCTTGGCCTCGAGCCGCACCATCGCCCTGCGGGCGAAATCCCAGGCCTCGACCCGCGTCACGAATTCATCCAGTTCCACGCCGTAGGCACCGATGTTCTGTATCGGCGCGGCGCCAACGGTGCCGGGGATGAGGATGAGGTTTTCGAGTCCCGCAAGGCCCCGACGCAGCGTCCAGCGCACGAGACCGTCCCAGTTTTCTCCCGCGGCCACCCGCAGCCCTACCGCTGCCGCTGTCTCTTCGATGACCTCAATGCCGCGGCTCGCGACGCGCAGAACGGCGCCGTCGAAATCCCGGGTAAAGAGCACATTGCTCCCGCCGCCCAGTACGAAAAGTTTCGAAGCCTCGGCGAGCAGCGGTTCGGCGAACAGCGCGGCAAGCGCCTGGGCATCATGCAGCGTCGCCAGGCAGGCGGTGCGCACCGGCACGCGAAAAGTGTTCAGCGGACCCAGGTCAGCCTGTGCGGCGATCTCGTAACCGGCCCGTGGCGCTGCGCTGGATGCGGTCATGTCGATACACGAATCGAGGTCACACTAGTGTAGCCAACCCTGCTATTCTGTCCGTTGTTTTTGCTCGATTGCGACTGATGGCTACGGACACGGAAATGCAGGAAATACGGCTCGATTCAAGCCGCTTGTACCGCGAAGAATCCTACACCGATCGGCGCATGGGAACACTCAGGAAACTCTCTCCCGTGCATGCCGACGGCTCGGACGACCCTTCGCGCGATGTGCTCTGGGAAGGCTCTACCAGCCTGCTGACCCCGGCGGGCACGCTGCCCCTGAACTTCGAGATCGAGGCGGACAATTTCTCCAGCGCGCTGGAGCATTTTCCCGCAGCGGCGAAGGAAGCGCTGGAGCGCACCATGGAAGAATTGCAGGAGCTGCGCCGCGAATCTTCTTCCTCGATCATCACGCCGGGAAGCTCAGACCTCGGCAAGCTCGGCGCAGGACGCTGAACGGACGCCTCAAGGTGTAATCAGGGTGGGAGCGAGCTTGCTCGCGATCCTTGCTTCTCCCCCTTGCCGCCCACAGGCGGGAAGAGGGAACAAGGCGGGATTCTTTCGCGAGCAGACTCGCTCCCGGCGGCAGCGGACTGAAATGCGCAGGGCCGCATAATGCGCTTCGGTGGACCGGACGGCGCGCACCGGCGCATCTTCGCCATCGCACTGCCAATGATCGCTTCCAACCTGACGGTGCCCCTGCTGGGTCTCGTCGATACCGCCGTGATCGGACATCTGGCCAGCCCGGCGTACCTCGCGGCGGTCGCCGTCGGCGCGACCATTTTCAGCTTCCTCTTTCTGGGCCTCAACTTCCTGCGCATGGCAACCACCGGCGTCACCGCCCAAGCCCTGGGCCGCGACGATGTGTCCGGCGTGCGCCGCGCGCTGGGGCAAAGTGTGCTGATCGCATTGGGCCTCGCCGCGGCCCTGCTCATTTTGCAATGGCCGCTGGAACAAATCGCTCTCGCGCTTCTCGGTCCCGATCCCGCGGTGCGCGAATCCGCTTCGACATACTTCCTGATTCGCATTTGGTCGGCCCCAGCGGTACTCGTGAACTATGCGCTGATCGGCTGGTTTCTGGGTATGCAGAATGCCCGCGCACCGCTTCTCGTCATGGCGCTGACCGGTATCCTCAACATGGCGCTCGACATCGCTTTCGTGTGGGGATTCGGCTGGAAAGTTGCGGGGGTGGCCGCCGGGACCCTCATCGCGGCTTATGCCGGTGCTTTCCTCTCCATCGCCCTGGCCGCAGGATTGTTGTCGCGCTACCCCGGCGGTTGGCGCGAGGCGGATCTCGGCAACCGCAAGGCCTTCGGGCACCTGCTTTCCATCAACGGCAACATCCTGGTGCGCTCGCTCGCGCTGATGTTCGTCTTCGGTTTCTTCACCGCCGCGGGCGCACGGCTCGGCACCGTGATTCTGGCCGCCAACGCCCTGCTTTTGAATTTCCAGAACGTGCTCAGTTACGCCCTGGACGGCTTTGCCCATGCGGCCGAAGCGCTGAGCGGCCGGGCGATCGGGGCGGGCGAGCGCGAGGACTTCGATCGAGTGCTCAAGGCCGCGTTGGTCTGGTCGCTGGCCCTGGCGGTGATTTTCACCGGGATCTGGGCGGGGGCAGGCGAAGCGATCATCCGGTTATTGACGGATCTCCCGGAGGTTCGCGAGGCCGCGAAGCGATACCTCCCCTGGGTGGTTCTCCTTCCGCTGGTGGCCGTCTGGGCGTTTCTTCTCGACGGCATTTACATCGGCGCCACCCGTGCCGCAGCGATGCGCAACAGCATGCTCGTTTCCGCTTTTGCCTGTTTCCTGCCGGCCTGGTACCTCAGCCGATCGCTGGGGAACGACGGCCTGTGGCTCGCGCTGGTCGTCTTTTTTGCCGCCCGCGCCCTGACCATGGCTACGGGATTCCCCCGGCTGCGCTTTGAGGCATTCAATCTGAAGAGAATTGTTTAGGGAGCCTCTGAGCACTTCAAAAATCGTCGTTCCGGACGGCGCGCAGCGACGATCCGGACTGCCCGGCTCAGCTGCCCTTCAGCTTCTGTTTCCAGCCTTTGGGTATCAGATCCAGCGGAATGCCGAGTTCGCGGTTGACCTGCCATTGGATCGCGATGTTCAGGAGCGTGTTCAACAGGTAATAGAGTACGAGCCCCGAGGGGAAGATGGCGTACAGGAATGCCATGCCCAGGGGCATCACCATCATCATCTTTGCCTGCGCGTTGTCCACCGCCTGGGGCTGCAGGCGAAACTGCACGAGCATGAGCACCGCGAAGATGATCGGCAGAATGTAGTAGGGATCGGGCGCGGAGAGGTCCTGAATCCACAGCACCCAGGGTGCATGGCGCAACTCCACACTGTAGATCAACACGTAGAACAGGCCGATGAAGATCGGCACCTGGATCAGCATCGGCAGGCAGCCCGACACCGGGTTAGCGCCCTCCTCGCGATACAGCTTCATGGTGGCTTCGGAAAGTTTTTTCTTGTCGTCCTTGTAACGTTCCTTGAGGAGCTTCAAGCGTGGTTGAAGCTTGCGCATCTTCGCCATCGAGCGTGCGCTCATGCGCTGCGGAAAGTAGAACACCGCTTTGATCAAAAGCACCAGAACGACGATCGACCAGCCCCAGTTGCCGAGGAAATCATTGATAAACCCGAGAATCCAGAACAGCGGCTGCGAAATGATCGTCGCATGCCCGTAGTCCACTGTGCGCGACAAGCCGGGCGCCACGGCGTCCAGGTGCCCCTGGAGCTTGGGCCCGAGGTAGAGCTTCATGCCGATGGTTCGGCTCTGGCCCCCGGTCACGGCCACGGGCGGCAAAAGATAGCCAATGGCGTAGCCGACGCCGCTGACGGGCCGGCCGAAGTAATGCGCCTTGCGATCGGCGTCCGGGATGGCCGCGGCAACGAAATACTGGTTGACCGAGGCGATCCAGCCGCCGCTGAAAGTCTTCTCGAACGGCTCGGATGCCAGCGAAGCCGCCTCGAGCTTGTTGTATTCCTCGTTGTACCAGGACGGTCCGCGGTAGGTCCAGTGTTCGGGCAGAAACATTTCCCAGAAATGCGCGGCCGTCTCCGGGTTGTCGCCCACGATGCGTATGCCCGGCTGCAAATGGATGGTTTCGCCGCTACGGTTGCTGATTTCCGTTTCGACCCTGACTTCGTAGCTGCCGCGCGTAAACACGAACCTGCGCGTGACGCGCAACCCCTGCCCGGACCAGCTCACCGGCACCATCAGCGTTTGCGCGCCGGGCGCAAGCTGATAGTCTTTTGCACCGGCCTGATACGTCAGTCTCTGCGGCAGTTGCGCGGAGACCAGCAGCGGCGAGACAGTCAGAAACTCGTTCTTCTGCGTGTCGAGCAGGGCCACGGGCTTCTGCGAACCCAGCTTCTGCTCGTACTCGAGCAGCTTCGCGCTGACAAGCGTGGCGCCATCGAGCGCCAGTTTCACCGCCATGACATCCGTGCGCACCGTGATGCGCGGCCCCGGCGGCGCCTGCAGGCGCGCAACATTCGCCAATTGGCCGGGCATTGGCACGGGTGAAACTGCGGGGGCGGCATTCGTGCCGCCGACTTGGGCCGTCTGCGCCGCGGATGTCGGCGACGCGGCCTCTTGTCGCGTGGCTGCCACCGGCGTGGTCGCCCCCTTGCGCGCGGGCTCGGGGGCGTGCTCGCTCTGCCAGTTCGTCCAGATCATGATGAGGATCAAACCCAGGGCGAGATACAGGAAAATCCGGCGCGCTTCCATGTCAGCGGGCCTTGCCGGGCGGGACAGGATCGTAGCCGCCGGCATGGAAGGGGTGACAGCGGGTGATACGGGCGATGGCAAGGAGCGTGCCACGCGCGACGCCGTGGGTTTCGATCGCTGCGATGGCGTAGGCCGAACAGGTTGGCTGATAGCGACAATGCGCGCCGAGCCAGGGGCTCAAAAGAACGCGGTAAGCCCGGATGAGGAGTACCAACGGTACGCGCAGCATCAGCGCAGCTTTCCGAGGCCGCAGCGCAGATCGTCGCGAAGCGCCTGGCGGGAAATGTCCCCAACGCCGGGGCGGGCCGTCACGACCACGTCGCAGGCCGGCAGCTCCGCTTGGCGAAAGGTTTCACGAATCATGCGTTTCATGCGGTTGCGCACCACGGCGCGCGAAGCGCAGCGGCGTCCTATGGCCATGCCCAATCTAGGCGCTCTGTCGCCCGGCGCCGCAATCAGGGTGAAATATCGAGTCCGGATCCGCCGCCCCCCCGCAAACACGCGATCGAACTCCGTTTTGCGAGTCAAACGCGCAGCCCGTGGAAAGCCGCGTGACGCGAGGCGGGCGCACGGCGTAATCGGTTTTACGGTGTCAGCCGGACGCGCCCCTTGGCGCGGCGTGCATTCAAAATACGGCGCCCGGCCTTGGTGGCCATGCGCGCGCGAAAACCGTGGGTGCGCTTGCGATGCAAGCGGCTGGGTTGGTACGTTCGTTTCATGGCTGCCTTGCCTCCGGGAAAACCCGAATGCGAATCCCTGTTTGTAAAAGATTGAACAGGTTATTAAATCAATATATGTAATCAGTGTCAAGCTGACCGGCCTCCAAAGCAGATCATGATCGGTAGAGTTAGACTGTATGCCCCTTCCCCTGTTGCCTCGTATTCCGATGATCGCGAGCCCCTGGCAGCGCTGCATAGCCCGTTTGGAACAGGAGTGCGAGGAGCGCGATCTCAATTTGTGGTTGCGCCCCCTGCACGCCGAAAAACGGGGGGATGAACTGATGCTGTTGGCACCCAACCAGTTTGTACGCCGGGAGGTGGAGCAGCGCTTCCTCGCCCGCATTCGCGAACTTGCCTCCGGATTCAAGACGAGGGATTACAGCGGCCGCGTCAGCCTGAGTGTGGGCTCGGGCTACACGCCCCCCGCCCAGAACTTTCCCGTGGCGGACAGGACGTTGCCGGTACGCTTGGTTCCCGGCAACCCGATCGATCCCAATTATCGTTTCGACAATTTCATCGAGGGCCCTTCCAACCAGATGGCTCGCGCCGCGGCCCTGCTCGTCGCCGAACAGCCTGGAGGCCAATACAATCCGCTTTTTATCTACGGCGGGGTGGGCCTGGGCAAAACGCACCTGATGCACGGGCTTGCCAATCACATCCTCAGCGAAAAACCCGAATTTCGCGTGGCGTACCTGCAGTCCGAGCGCTTCGTGAACGACATGATTCATGCCTTGCAGCGCGGACGCATCGACGCCTTCAAGGACCAGTACCGCTCGCTCAATGTGCTATTGATCGACGACATCCAGTTTTTCGCCGGCAAGGAACGCTCGCAGGAAGAATTTTTTCATACCTTCAACACCCTCATGGAGGGCCACCATCAAATCGTCCTGACGAGCGACCGTTATCCAAAGGAAATCAATGGCTTGGAGGAGCGCCTCAAGTCCCGGTTCGGGTGGGGACTGATTGCCGCCGTCGAGCCGCCCGAACTGGAAACGCGCGTGGCCATCCTCATGAACAAGGCACAGCAACAGGATGTTCGGTTGCCCGAGCCGGTCGCCTTCTTCCTCGCGCAGCGCATCAGCTCCAACGTGCGAGAACTCGAGGGAGCCCTGCGGCGTGTCCTGGCCATGGCGCGCTTCACCTCGCGGCCAATCAGCGTCGACTTGGCGCGCACGGCCCTGAAGGATCTGCTGGCGGTGCAGCAGAAGCTGATCACCATCGAAAACATTCAACGAATGGTCGCGAACTACTTCCGTATTCGCCCTGCCGACCTGTCATCCAAAAGCCGCAGCCGCTCGATCACCCGCCCGCGACAGATCGCGATGGCCCTGGCCAAGGAACTCACCCGCCACAGCCTGCCCGAAATCGGCGATGCTTTCGGCGGTCGGGATCACAGCACGGTTCTTCACGCCTGCCGCAAGATCGCCGAACTGCGCGCCAATGACGCCGTCATCGACGACGATTACAAAAACCTGCTACGTTTGTTGTCAAACTGAGGATATGCTGTGGACAAGTTTGGAGCCCGAGGCCAGGTGGATTTCATACACAGGTTACACACAAACCCCGAGCCAGCAGTCCGCAACCGCAGAGGACATGCAAGGCTTTGATTTACAATAAAAAAATAGACTTGTCAACGGTTTCTCGTGCCTTGATGACTATTGTTAAGGAGTATGAATAATGGAAATACAATTACTCAGAGAAGAACTTTTGCGTCCCCTGCAGGGTGTGGCGGGTGTGGTGGAACGCCGCCAGACTTTGCCCATCCTGGGAAACGTTCGTATCGAGGCGGAGAACAGCGGGGCAATTCGTCTCACGACGACCGACATGGAAGTGGAAATGACAGCCGATATCGGCGATGGCGCCCGTGAAGCCGGCACCACCACGGTATCGGCGCGCAAACTTCTCGATATTTGCCGCGCGCTGCCGGACGGGAGCGAGATTCATGTCTCCGAACAGCAGGGCCGCCTGCAACTGCGGGCGGGAAGCAGCCTGTTCACGCTCGGCACCCTCGATGCGCAGGAATTTCCCCAGGTGGGGAGCATCGAGGATGGGCTGCGATTCTCATTGAGGCGCGAAGTGCTGGAAGAACTGCTGAAACGCACCTCCTTTGCCATGGCGCAGCAGGACGTCCGCCATTACCTGACCGGTCTGTTGCTGGAGGTCGGCCCCGAAAAGCTGCGTGCCGTATGTACCGATGGCCATCGTCTCGCACTGTGCGACGCCGCGCAGCCACCGGAGGTGGACGGCGAGCGTTCCGTAATCGTGCCGCGCAAGGCGGTGCTGGAACTCGAACGCTTGTTGTCGCAGGCGGAAGAAACCGTCGAAGTTACGCTCAGCGCGCGCTATGCACGTTTCGCACTGGGTACACTCGGCATCACCACTAAATTGATCGATGCACAATTTCCGGATTACAATCGCGTGGTACCGAGCGATACCCGATTCAATATCCTGGTGGACCGGGGCCCGCTACGCGAAGCGGTCACGCGTGTCGCCATCCTGGCGAACGAGAAATTTCGCGGGGTCCGCCTGGAAGCCGGCACCAACATGCTCAAGCTCACCACGCACAATCCCGAAAGCGAGGAGGCGGAAGAGACGGTCAGCGCGCGCTATGCAGGCGAATCTTTTGTTACCGCCTTCAATGCAACCTATCTGCAGGAGGCGTTGGGGGCACTGGATGCGGAAACCGTGAATTTCTGCTTCACCGCCTCCGATTCGAGCACCCTGATTCAACAGCCGGACACGGAACGGCTCCGTTACGTCGTGATGCCGATTCGTCTTTGAACCGCAGGAGCAACAGGCTCTTCCGGCAGGAAAAGGCGCGTTGGCGCGGTTGACGGTCCGCGGTGAGGCACATCCGGCCTCGGCCGTGGTCGGGGGCCCCAATGTGGTTTGAACAGCTGCATCTCGAGGATTTTCGCTGTCACGAAGCGCTGCATCTGCGGCTGGAGCACAGCCCGTGGGTCGTGCTGGCCGGCCGCAATGGGACGGGTAAAACCAGCCTGCTGGAGGCTATTTACACGACCACGCGGGGTCATTCCTTTCGCCGGGCGACGATCGCGGAAATCATACGCGCCGGCCGTGACCAGGCCACCGTGGTACTGGATAGCGTGGGCGACAGAGCACACCGATTGGGTGCACGCTACGGGCGCAATGACCGGATTTTTCACCTGGACGGGGCGAGGGCTCGCGGCCTGGCGGAAATCAATGCCGCCATTCCGGTCGATTACATGGGAGCGCAGGCGCATCGTCTGGTAGACGGATCCCCGGGGGCGCGGCGCAGATACCTGGATTGGTGTTTGTTCCACGTGGAACCTCGCTTTCTGGATTTGTGGCGAAACTGGCACCATGCCCACCGCCAGCGGAATGCATGGTTGCGCCAGGGCGATTATCCAGCCTCCACGGGCTGGTCGGAAGAAGTCGTCAAGTACGGTGAGAAGGTCAGCGAGATGCGGGCCGCGCTGGTCTGCAATCTGGATGCCAGGCTGCAGGAAATGGATTGGGCGGCCATCGGAAACGACAGGCCAACGCTGAAGTTCAGGCAGGGATGGCAGGAAGGCGGGCTGAGGGAGGCGTTGAGGGCGACCGCCGACCGCGAGCGGAGGGCCGGACGCGCCGTGGCAGGCCCCCATCAGGACGATTGGACCCTGAGCTGTGGAGGGATGCAGGCAGGACAGTTGTCGCGTGGTCAAACCAAACTGGCGAGCTTCTACTTGTGGAACGCGCGTGCGCAAATCATGCGCAAGGCGGGCCGTTCGGCAATTCTGTTGGCCGATGATTTTCTGGCCGACCTGGATGAGGAGGCCTCGCGATTGGCGCTCCGTGCACTGCGGGGCAACGCGGGGCAGGTGTGGCTCGCGGTGCGAGAGGAGTCTGCGCGGATGGTTCTTCCCGGGGAAGCCGTAAGGTTCCACGTGGAACCCGGGCAGGTGGTGCGGTACTGAAATTCCCGGATTCACCGTTTCCATCCCCGGGTTGCGATTCGCTTCCGAAGCCTGTTCATAGTAAAATGGATCGTCTTTGTGCACGGGTAGGAAGAGATGCCTGAAGCTGCTACGTATACATCCAAAAATATCAAGGTTCTCAAGGGGTTGGATGCTGTCCGAAAGCGTCCGGGTATGTACATCGGCGACACCGATGACGGCACCGGGCTGCATCACATGGTCTATGAGGTTGTGGACAATGCCATTGACGAGGCGTTGGCGGGGTACTGCAAGGCGGTACAGGTCACCCTGGAGGCGGACGGTTCCGCCACGGTCAGCGATGACGGGCGCGGAATCCCCGTGGACATCCACCCCGAGGAGGGACGCTCGGCCGCCGAAGTCATCATGACGACCCTGCATGCCGGCGGAAAATTCGATGACAATGCCTACAAGGTATCGGGCGGCCTGCACGGCGTGGGCGTCTCGGTGGTGAACGCACTGTCCGACGTGCTGACCCTGCGCGTGGCCCGTAACGGGAAACAGTTTGAACAGGTCTATCGCCAAGGCGTGCCGGAGAAGCCGTTGGGCGAGGTCGGTACGGCGGAGCATTCCGGCACCGAGGTCAATTTTCTCCCCAGTGCGACGGTGTTTTCGGATATCGAGTTTCGCTTCGAGACCCTGGCCTACCGGCTGCGCGAGCTCGCTTTCCTCAACTCCGGTGTACGCATCGAGCTGCGCGACAAACGCGACGATCGCCAAGAGGTATTTCTGTACGACGGCGGCATCCGCGCCTTCGTCAAGCACCTCAACCGCAATCGCACCAACCTCCACCCGACGGTGTTTTACTACACCGCCGAGCGCGACGGCGTCACGGTGGAGCTGGCGATGCAATGGAATGATAGCTACCAGGAAAGCGTATTCTGCTTCACCAACAACATCCCCCAGCTTGACGGCGGTTCGCACCTTGCCGGGCTGCGTGCGGCCCTGACGCGTACGGTTAATCAATACATCGAGCGCGAAGGGCTGGCAAAGCGTGCCAAGGTGTCGCCCTCCGGAGACGATGCCCGCGAAGGACTGACCGCGGTGTTGTCCCTGAAAATGCCCGATCCGAAATTCTCGTCGCAAACCAAGGACAAGTTGGTGTCCTCGGAGGCCAAGCCCATCGTCGAGAGCCTGACCGCGGCTTCGCTGAATGACTTTTTGCTCGAGAATCCTGCCGAAGCCAAGTCGATCGTCGGCAAGGTGATCGAGGCGGCGCATGCGCGCGAGGCGGCCCGCAAGGCGCGGGAGATGACCCGCCGCAAGGGCGCCATGGACGTCGCCGGCCTGCCCGGGAAGCTCGCCGACTGTCAAGAGCGCGACCCCGCGCAATGCGAACTGTTCATGGTCGAGGGCGATTCCGCCGGCGGCTCGGCCAAGCAGGCGCGCGATCGGCGCAATCAGGCGATCCTACCCCTCAAGGGCAAGATTCTCAACGTGGAAAAGGCGCGTTTCGACAAGATGCTTTCATCGGTGGAGGTGGGGACGCTGATTACCGCGCTGGGTTGCGGCATCGGCGCGGAGGATTTCGATGCCGACAAGCTGCGCTACCATCGCCTGATCATCATGACCGATGCGGACGTCGACGGCGCACATATCCGTACGCTCATGCTGACGCTTTTCTATCGCCACATGGAAGAGCTTGTCAAGCGCGGTCACATTTACATCGCCCAGCCGCCGCTCTACAAGATCAAGGCCGGGAAAAAGGAAACCTACCTGAAGGACGAGGCGGCGCTGTCCCAGCATTTGCTGGCCGTGGCACTCGAGGGCGCGGAATTTTTCCCCGGCGCCGAATCCGGACCGCTGGATGAAGAAACGCTCGCCGGCCTTTGCCGCGAACACCTGGCCGTCCGGCGGGTAATCGATCGACTCGCGCGCCGTCACGATCGGCTTGCGCTGGAAGCGCTGCTGGATCTTGCGCCGCTGGCACAGGAAGAAGTGCAACAGCGGGGCGTGCCCGCGGGATGGTTGGAGCAATGGCAGTCCGCCATCAACCGGCGTGCCGGCGACGGAGCCAGTTACGCCCTGGCGCGGGGCGAGGGACAGCCGGGCATCACCATCGCAAGGATGCGCGATGGCTTGGCCAGCGAAGATCGCTACAAGCCGGAGTTTTTCATCAGCCCCGAGTACCAGGCGATGGCAAGGCATGTGACTCGTCTCGAGGGGTTGGTGGCGGAAGGTGCGAGGATCCGCCGCGGCGATCGCGAGCAGAAGGTGGAACGCTTCCCCGAAGTGGTGGATTGGTTGTTGAGCGTGGCACAACGCGGCATCAGCGTGCAACGCTACAAGGGCCTCGGCGAGATGAACCCGGAACAGCTCTGGGAGACCACCATGAACCCGGAAACCCGCCGGCTGGTCCAAGTGCGTATCGAGGACGCGGCTGCTGCCGACGATGTATTCACGACCCTGATGGGAGAGCATGTCGAGCCGCGCCGCGCCTTCATCGAGGAGAACGCCCTCGCCGTCGCCAACCTCGACGTCTGATGCTTTGCGGCGCCGCCTGCGATGCGGCTGCGCGGCCCGCAGAAACGGCGCTCATGCCGACCCGGATGGCCGATCCCCCTGGATCAGGTAGCCGACGCTGATTGTCCGCATTTCCCCCTCGATCCACTCCCTCGCTTCGAGATTGATCGCGTCGACCGGACGGTTTGCCGTCGCGAGGGCCGTGCCGATCCGTACCTGTACGGTACCCGGGCGCTTGATGAAACCGCGGCGGGGCCAGAAGTCGCCGGCATTGTGCGCGACCGGCACGATCGGCACGCCCGCGGCGCTTGCCAGCAGCGCGCCGGAGCGGCCGTAGCGTCTGGTGACGCCGGGCGGCATGCGGTGGCCTTCGGGAAAAATCACCACCGAAAACCCCCGGGCAAGCCGGTGCGTGCCCTTGTCCCGGATTTGCGACAGCGCTTCGCGATGGGCATTGCGGTCAATGCCGATCGCACCGGTACAGGCGAGAGCCCAACCCACCAAGGGGATCCATAGCAGCTCTCGTTTCAGGACGAAGGCGGGGCGGCGAATGAACAAAAACGGCATGAGCGTCTCCCAAGTGGATTGGTGCTTCCAGTAGAAGACGCAAGGCGCGTCGGGAATGTTCTCCAGCCCCTGCATGCGATAGTCCAAGCCGGTGAACAGGCGCAACAAGCCGTAAAACGTGGCTGCGTAACCATGGGCGACGAACTGCAAGCCGCGCTGGCCCGCCATCAGCCCGGCGGCGAGCGTGGCGATGGCAAAGACGGTAATGGCGGCGACATAGCCAACGTTGAACGCGATCGAACCGAGTACTCGACGAACCGGTCCCGGTGCGGCAGCGACAAGGCGATCGGCCGCCGCGGCAAGATCGGCGTAGCATTCGGGTTCGCGCCCGCGGGCGCGCTCCCGTTCCAGGGTGGACTCGCCTTGCCCGGTGCGCACGAGAATGGGACGGGCGCCGACCTTGCGCGCCGCGGCGAGATCCTTCCAGCTGTCGCCGATGAAGATCAGTCGTTCCGGTTTGCAATCGGCATCCCGTGCGATGCGTTGCAGCATGCCGGCGGCCGGTTTGCGGCAATCGCAACCGGCCAGTGGCGCGTGTGGGCAGACGTAGAAGCCCAGGATGCGGGCACCGTGAAGCCCCGCTTCCCGCCGCAGTCGCGCATGAATGGCATTGACGGCCGCGCGGTTGTAGAGCCCGCGACCGACCCCGGACTGGTTGGTGGCGATCACGATGTCATACCCGGCGCGGGTCAAGCGGGCCATCGCCTCGAGGCTGCCCGGTATCGGTTCCCATTCTCCAATGCATTTGACATAATCTATCCGGTCACGGTTGATGACCCCATCGCGATCGAGGACGATAAGCTTCATTTTGCGTTGTTTCCCTGCAATTCGCCGATGTCCGCAACTTTCAGGAAGGCCTGGCGCAAGGCCGCCAGCAATCCAAGGCGCCGCGCGCGCACGGCCGGATCCGGCGCCATGACCAGCACCTTGTCAAAAAACCGGTCCACCGGCTCACGCAGGGCGGCCAGGGTGACGAGTGCGGCGTCGTACTCCCGGCGCGCCAGGGCGGGTT
>JAKDMP010000154.1 GCA_030452225.1 Gammaproteobacteria bacterium | reverse complement strand
TTGCCGAGGTAGTTGCTACGGCGGCGCGAACGTGCCTCGCCGGCGAACCGCTCCGGGCCTCTGAATGTCGCCTTGCCAGCGTTCGGCTTAGTATGCCAGGCCTCGGGGTATACGGCAATTCCATTGCTTCCTGACTTCGCCGGCGGCGGCAACGCGGGCGGCGTATAGCGCCCGCCCGATCTCGGGTCCTTCACGGCCTTCCGTCTCCACACGCACCGCGGCGGCGGCCGTGCGTACGCGCTCGAGATAGTCCGCCGGCGAATAATTGGCATCCTCATTTCCCTTGCGTCCGCGCGTGTCGGCCGCGCAGGCCGCCAGCACATGGGCAAAGCGTTCCGGCCTGCGCCACGCATCGAGTGCCGTGAGAAGCTCGATCAGGGTTTTTGGCCTGAGTTCGAGCGCACGGTGAATCTTCAAATGTTCGCGTGTCACGACGAGTGCGAGTTCGCGCCAGTCGCGCGGCGCGCCGAGTCGCTCGCAGGCGGCGCGCACGAGCGGCACGCCGCGTGCGTCGTGGGCGATGTGGCGCGGCAGTTCGTCGGCGGGCGTCGCGGCCTTGCCCAGATCGTGCATCAGCACCGCGAAGATCGCTTCGGGCGCCGCCTTCTTCGCCGCCGCGGCGCGGAGCGCGAGAAGCACGTGTTCTCCGGTGTCTATTTCCGGGTGGTACTTGGCGGGTTGGGGCACGCCGAACAAGCGGTCCACCTCGGGTAACACGCGGGCCAGCGCCCCGCAGTCGCGCAGTACCCGCACGAAGACATCGGGCCGCGGCTCGGCGAGCGCGCGCGCCAGCTCTTTCCAGACGCGTTCGGCGACGAGATGATCCGCCTCGCCTGCCGTCACCATTTCGCGCATGAGCGTCTGCGTCTCCCCCGCCACCGCGAAGCCCAGCGGCGCCAGGCGCGCCGCGAAACGCGCCACCCTGAGGATACGAACGGGATCCTCGCGAAAGGCCGGGGAGACGTGGCGAAGCCGGCGCGCCGCGAGATCGTTTTGCCCGCCGTGAGGATCGATGAGGTTCCCCGCCTCGTCCTCGGCCATCGCATTGATGGTCAAGTCGCGGCGCACGAGGTCGTCCTCGAGCGTGACATCCGTGTCGGTGTAAAACTCGAAACCGTGATAGCCGGGCGCCGTCTTGCGCTCGGTGCGTGCCAGCGCATATTCCTCGCCGGTTTCGGGATGCAGGAAAACCGGAAAGTCCTTGCCGACTGGTTTGTACCCGTGTTCCAGCAACGCCTCGGGGGAGGCGCCGACCACCACCCAGTCGCGTTCCGCCGCCTCGCGGCCCAGCAACCGGTCCCGCACCGCACCGCCAACCAGGTATATCTTCATAGCAAGCGCCACAAGGTCGGAACAATCACGGCGTCGTGGTCGGACCGCCCCCTTCCCGGCGGAAACGATCGAACTGCGCCTGACGCGAGACCGCGCCAAGGTAGAACGGGACATGCGCCTCCACTGCCGCCGGTTCGATTCCCAATGCGCTCAACGCGGCATCGCCGACATCCGTATCGACGGTCAGGCTGCGATACTGATCGGTCGAAAACGGCTGCCCCGGCAGCAATCCCATGACCGCCCCCTGGAGCCTGGCCAGGGGATCGGGGACATCCACCAGCAGGCGTTTGAGGCCGAGTTGGCGGCAGGTGTACGCGAGAATCCCGCGCATCGTCCAGGCCTCGGGCCCGCCCAGCTCGATGCGTTGACCCGCGTAGTCCGGACGAGTCAACACCGCGATAACCGCCTCGGCCACATCGCCCACGTACACGGGGGAGAAGCGTGCCTGCGCGCGGACGACGGGCATCACGCCCGGGGCCATTCTGAGCAGGGATGCAAAGCGGTTGAAAAGCGTATCGCCGGGCCCGAAGACCACGCTCGGCGCAAGAATGGTCCATGGCGCGGCCGTCTCGCGCAGCCGCGCCTCGCCTTCGTGCTTGGTCGCGAGATACCGGCTGGGGCCGGAGGAATTTGCTCCGGCGGCGCTGACATGCACGATGTGCTCCAGTGCGCTCCCGCCTTCGGCCAGCCGCGCCGGCCAGTCGACATGCAATGCCCGCATCGGTTTCGGCGGCGCCGCCAGCACCCCCACCAGGTTCACGGCGACATGCTGACCGGCAAGCGCACGGGCCACTGCCAGCGGATCGCGGACGTCGCCGGTCACGGCACGGACGCGCTGCAGCACCCCCAGCTCCTGGCAACGTTGGGGGTGGCGGGCAAATAGCGTCACGTAGGCGCCAGATCGCGCCAGGCGGGTTATCAGTTCGCGGCCGATAAACCCGGTGCCTCCGAATACCACAATGCGCTTGTCACGGATTGAAAACATTTGTCTGCCCAACTGAACCTTGCAGGATTTTACCAGCCGCGCCCATTCGCCCCCGGCCGCCGGGTGCCGCCCCCTTGCTAGAATGCGGGGCTTATGGCCAATACGAACGCACAGCCCGCCCTGCGGATCGAGAACCTGCGCAAGACCTATCGCGGTGGAATCGAAGCGTTGCGAGGCGTCAGCATCGAGGTGGCCCGCGGCGAGTTCTTTGCCCTGCTGGGCCCCAATGGCGCAGGGAAAACCACCCTCATCGGGATTGTCGCGTCGCTCGTCAACAAATCCGCAGGCAGCATTCACGTATTTGGCAAGAATGCCGACGAGGATCCGGCCGGGGTACGCTCACAGATCGGGCTCGTCCCCCAGGAAGTGAACTTCAACCTGTGGGAGCGGGTGATCGACATCATCGTCAACCAGGCGGGCTACTACGGCATTCCGCGCCGCGAGGCGCTCGAGCGCTCCGAGCGCTACTTGCACCAGCTCGATTTGTGGAAGTACCGCAACACCAACGCGCGTGCGCTTTCGGGCGGCTTCAAGCGCAGGCTGATGGTGGCGCGCGCCCTGGTCCACAACCCGCCGCTGCTGATCCTCGACGAACCGACAGCAGGCGTCGACATCGAGTTGCGCCGCTCGATGTGGGTGTTCCTGCAGCAGCTCAACGCCGAGGGCGTGACCATCATTCTCACCACCCATTACCTGGAGGAGGCGGAAAGCCTGTGCCGCAAGATCGCCATTATTCAGCACGGCAGGATTTCCGAACAGGGCGACATGCACGAACTGCTCGAAAGCCTGAGGATGGAGACCTTCGTGCTCGACCTTGCGCGACCGCTGAGCGAAACTCCGCCGCTCGAGGATTTCGCGCTGCGCCGGATCGATGACGCCACACTGGAACTGGACATGTGTCGCGGACAGAACATCAACGACGCCTTTGCCCAGCTGTCGGCGGCCGGAGTGCAGGTGCGCAGCCTTCGCAACAAGTCCAATCGGCTGGAGGAAATCTTCATGCGACTGGTGGAAGAGGAACGGAATGCATCTCGAACGCACGCGAGCTAACTGGGTCGGCTTCAGCACCATCGTGGTGAAGGAGATTCGCCGGATTCTGCGCATCTGGGTGCAGACGGTGGTGCCGCCGGTGATCCAGATGACCCTCTACTTCCTGATTTTCGGTTCGGTCATCGGCAGCCGCGTGGGCAAGATGAACGGCTACGACTACATGACTTACATTGCGCCCGGCCTGATCATGATGTCGGTGATCACCAACTCCTACACCAATGTGGTGTCTTCCTTTTTCGGAGCCAAATTTTCGCGCTACGTCGAGGAGTTGATGATTTCGCCGCTGGCCAACGCCAGTATTCTCCTGGGCTACATGGCGGGCGGCATGTTTCGCGGGCTTCTGGTCGGAGCGATTGTCACTCTGGTTGCCGCTTTGTTTACCAACCTGCCGATTGCCCACCCCTGGGTGATCGTCACGACCGCGCTCCTGACCTCGGCGATGTTCTCCGTCGGCGGCTTTCTGAATGCACTCTTTGCCAAGAAGTTCGATGACGTCACGATCATTCCGACATTCGTTTTGACGCCGCTTGTCTACCTTGGGGGCGTATTCTATTCGATCGCGCTGCTCCCGCCCATCTGGCAACATGTGACGCGCGTGGATCCGCTGCTTTACATGATCGACACGCTGCGTTACGGTTTTCTGGGCGTATCCGACATCGCGCTGACCGAAGCCTATGCGATCATGGTGGGGTTTCTGGTTCTGCTGTTTGCCTTGGCATTGTGGCTGCTCAGACGCGGCACGGGGTTGAAATCATGAATGCATTCGAAGTACTCGGAGCCGCCGTCGCGGGACTGGCGGGGTTCGTTGCCGGCGCGGTATGGTACGCACCGTTCACTTTCGGGCCGCTTTGGTTGCGTTTTGCCCCCGAGGCGATCGAGCGCATCGAACACCCCTCGCCGCGCCGGCTGCGCCAGTACGCAGTCGCCCTGCTGGCAAGCTTCGTGCAGTCCTTCGCGCTCGCTGCATTGCTGGTTTTCTCGGGAGGCGCGGGCCTCGGTTTCGCTCTCGGCCTGGCCGGCCTGGTGTGGCTAGGATTCGTCGTCTCCGCTTCGCTCATGGACGGCGTATTCCGCCGCCGCTTCGCCCCTGATTGGTGGCTTGACATGGGGCACCGACTTCTCGTCCTGGTCACGATCGCCATCGTGCTCGGCCTCTGGCCGCCCTCCTGATCAATCCGGCCGCAGGCTCGAAAAATAGAATTTTTTGCGCTTTACGCGCTAAAATACGGCAGCAGCACGAATTTGCGCTTGGCCGCAGTGAGGAAAGGCGTTGTGAAGTCGGCTCCACGCACTCCGGAAACCATTTTTTCAGTACGCACCGCCGCGCTCGCGGCAGCCCTCTTCGCGAGCGTGTCGTTCGGCCCGGGCGCGGCTGCCTTCGCAGCCCAACCCGCCCCCGCGCAAGGAACGCACTTGGGGGTGTTGGTCGT
>JAKDMP010000153.1 GCA_030452225.1 Gammaproteobacteria bacterium | reverse complement strand
TAGGCACCATGCCTTCGCCGCTTCGCGGCGATACCCCCTCACCCCCGGATCATGGCCGGGGCAGGCTCTAACCCTCTCCCCCAAGGGGAAGAGGGGGCTTGTTCACAATCGCGAGCACGCTCGCTCCCACCCTTTGCCGCTAGCCGACGAGGCCGCGCAGGGTCTCGACGGTTTCGGCGAGGTGGCGGGTGATGCGCACCGCCATTGCGCCGTCGATGACGCGGTGGTCGTAGGAGAGCGACAACGGCAGCATGAGCCGCGGCTCGAAATCCCGGCCATTCCATTTGGGCTTCATCTCGGCGCGCGAGACGCCGAGGATCGCCACCTCGGGCGCGTTGACGATCGGCGTGAAGGCCGTGCCGCCGATCCCGCCAAGGCTCGTGATGGAAAAACAGGCGCCCTCGATCTCGTCGCGCTTGAGCTTGCCGTCGCGGGCCTTTTCCGCGAGCGACGACAGTTCCGCCGCGATGTCCCGGATGCCCTTTTTGTCCGCGTCGTGGATGACGGGCACCACCAGCCCCTGCTCGGTATCCACGGCAAAGCCGATATGAAAATAGCGGCGCTCGATCAGATTCTCGCCCGCCGCATCCAGCGCCGAGTTGGCGGTCGGATACGCCTTCAGGGCAAGTACCGATGCGTGCACGAGGAAGGCCAGCAGCGTAACTTTGGCATGGTCTCCTCCGGCGCCGGCATTCATCGCCTTGCGCACGGCCTCGAGCGTCGTCATATCCGCCTCGTCCTGTTGCGTGACATGCGGGACATTGATCCAGGAAGCCTGCAGGTACGGGCCGGATAGACGCTTGATGCGCGAAAGGGGCTTGGTTTCGACTTCGCCGAAGCGCGAATAATCCACCTCTCGCACGGCCGGCAACGCCGCGTCGCCCGCCGCGCCGCCGCGCAGCGCGGATTTGACGTACAACTTGACATCGTTGTGGGTGATGCGCTCCTTGTGGCCCGAGCCCTTGACCTTCGACAAATCCACACCCAACTCGCGCGCGAACTTGCGCACGGACGGGCCGGCATGAGCCGAAACCTGCGATGCCCGGTCCACGGTTGGAGGCTTTTCCTTGATCGGTTCGGCGCCGGGGGCCGGACGCTTCGGCCCGGCATCGTCTTGCTTTCCTTGCCGGTTTTCGCCCTTGTCGGCTTCGCCGTTTTCCTCGTCTTCTCCCCGCGAAGACTCCCCTTTGCCTTCGTCCCGGCCATCCGCTTGCCCGCCCTGCGCGTCCTCCTCGCCATTTCCCGACTCGCCGGATTTCTCTTCCTTCGCTTCCGGGTCGTCGCCGCCCTTTTCCTTCGCTTCGGGTTGCTCTTCCCTGTCTTTCTTGCCACCGTCATCGGATTTGCCGCTTTCCTCGACGGTCAGAATCACATCGCCCTCGGACACCTTGTCGCCGGTCTTGACCTTCACCTCCGCGACCTTGCCGGCAAAGGGGGCCGGCACATCCATCGCCGCCTTGTCGGACTCGAGTGTGATGAGCGAATCTTCCTTCTCGACCTCGTCGCCCTCGCTCACCAGCACGTCGATGACCTCGACGCCCTCGGCGTCGCCGATATCGGGAATCCTTACTTCCTTGGCCACAAGCGTCTCCCGGCGCTCAAATTTCTTCGCGCGGCGGCGCGTCGGCATCGATGTCGTATTTTTCCACGGCTTCGGCGACCTTGCCGTACGGCAGCTCGCCCTCGTCGGCAAGCGCCTTGAGCGCATTCACGACGATGTGCTCGCGATCCACTTCGAAAAAGCGCCGCAAATCCTTGTGGATGTCGCTGCGACCGTAGCCGTCGGTGCCCAGCGTGACGTAACGGCACGGCACGAATTCGCGAATCTTGTCGGCGTTGTACCGGGTGTAGTCGGTGGCGGCGATGACGGGCCCCTTGGTCTCTTCGAGGCAGCGCGCCACCCAGGACTTCTGCGGTTCGGCAGAGGCGTGCAGCGTATCCGCGCGGCGCAGACGCAATCCTTCGCGGCGCAGTTCCTCGAAGCTCGTCACGCTCCACACGTCACTCGCCACCTTCCAGTCCTTGTCGAGCATCTCGGCGGCCGCCTCGGCCTCGCGCAGAATCGTGCCGCTTCCCAGGAGCTGGGCATGCAGCTTGTGCTTCTTGCCGACGCTCTTCAATTTGTACATGCCGCGGATGATGCCTTCTTCGGCACCTTTCGGCATCGGCGGGTTGTAGTAGTTTTCGTTCATGCAGGTGATGTAGTAGAAAACATCCTCCTGCTCGACGAACATGCGCCGAATGCCTTCGCGGACGATGACCGCGACTTCGTAGTTGTAGGTCGGATCGTAGGAAATGCAACTCGGATACACGCTGGCGTAAATGTGGCTGTTGCCGTCGTCGTGCTGCAGCCCTTCGCCCTCCATCGTGGTGCGCCCCGCCGTGCCGGCGATGAGAAAGCCGCGCGCATGCATGTCGCCTGCGGCCCAGGCGAGGTCGCCGAAGCGCTGGAAGCCGAACATGGAGTAGAAGAAATAGAACGGCACCATTTGTACGCCATGGTTGGCGTAGGCCGTCGCCGCCGCGATCCAGGAGGCCATGCAGCCCTCCTCGGTAATGCCTTCCTGCAGGATCTGGCCCTTCTCGTCTTCCTTGTAATGCATGAGCTGATCGACATCCTCGGGCTCGTAAA
Organism: Gammaproteobacteria bacterium; assembly: GCA_030452225.1. Taxonomy (GTDB): domain Bacteria; phylum Pseudomonadota; class Gammaproteobacteria; order JAKDMP01; family JAKDMP01; genus JAKDMP01. The sequence goes on along the minus strand of JAKDMP010000153.1, from coordinate 2,225 downwards.
GCTGGCCCATCGGCGAGTAGATGCCGACCTGGCGAAACAGGCCTTCCATGCCGAAGGTACGCGCCTCGTCGGGCACGATCGGCACGATCCGCGGGCCGAACCTTTTGTCGCGAGTGAGCGCGGTCATCAGCCGCATAACCGCCATCATGGTGGAAATTTCGCGGTCCCCCGTGCCCGTGGTCAGTGTCTCAAAATGCTTCCATTCGGGCATTTCCAGCGGCGGCGACTCATGGATACGCGCGGGCAGGGAACTTCCCAGCGCCTCGCGATGCTTTTTCAGGTACTGCATCTCGGGGCTGTTCTCGCCGGGACGAATGAAAGGCAGCTCGGAGAGCTTTTCATCCGGAACCGGGACGTTCAGCCGGTCCCGATAGGCCCGAACGGCCTCGTCGTCCATCTTTTTCTGCTGGTGAGCCGTGTTCTTGCCCTCGCCGGCCTTGCCCATGCCGTAGCCCTTGACCGACTTGACGAGGATGAGCGTCGGCCGGTCCTTGTGTTCGACCGCTTCCTTGTAGGCGGCGTAGAGCTTGACGGCATCGTTGCCGCCCCGATTGAGCGCCCAGACCTGCTTGTCACTGAGATGCGCCACCATCTGTTTGAGTTCGGGCGAGTTGAAGAATGCTTCGCGCACGTAGGCGCCGTCGCGCGACTTGAAGCGCTGGTAGTCTCCGTCCACACATTCTTCCATGCGCTTTCGGAGCAATCCTTCGTCGTCCTGTGCCAGCAGCGGATCCCAGCGCGAACCCCAGACCACCTTGATGACGTTCCACCCGGCGCCGCGGAACGAGGCTTCCAGCTCCTGGATGATTTTGCCGTTGCCGCGCACGGGCCCGTCCAGACGCTGCAGGTTGCAGTCGACCAGGTAAATCAGGTTGTCGAGCTTTTCGCGCACCGCCAGATCGATGGCGGCCTTCGATTCGGGCTCGTCCATTTCGCCGTCGCCGAGCATCGCCCAGACCTTGCGATCGCTCGGTTCGACCAGACCGCGGTTTTCCATGTAACGCATGAAACGCGCCTGGTACAGCGCCTGGATCGGCCCGAGGCCCATCGACACGGTCGGGTACTGCCAGTAATCCTTCATGACGCGCGGATGCGGATAGGACGTCAGGCCCGGCTGGAGTGCGTCGCGCCGGAAGAGGTCGAGTTGTTCTTCGCTCAAGCGCCCTTCCAGGTAGGAGCGCGCGTACATGCCCGGCGATGCGTGACCCTGGAAATACACCATGTCGCCGCGATGCTCCTCGTTCGGGCCGCGCCAGAAATGGTTGTACCCCACCTCGTAAATCGTCGCCGCCGATGCGTAGGTCGCGATGTGCCCGCCGATACCGGAGTGGGCGCGGTTGGCGCGTACCACCATCGCCATGGCATTCCAACGCAGGTAGGACTCGATGCGGCGTTCCAGCTCGAGGTCGCCCGGATACTGCGGCTGCCGGCTCGGCTGGATGGTATTGAGATAGGCCGTGTTGGGCGTGTAGGGCAAATAGGCGCCCGAACGGCGCGCCTGGTCGATCAGGTGCTCAATCAGGTAATGCGCGCGCGGCAGCCCTTCGGCCGCAATGACCGAGCGCAGCGAGTCGAGCCATTCCCGGGTTTCTTCCGGATCCAGGTCCTCGTTTCGCGTGTAATCCAGCATGACACCATCCTGCTATTCAAGAACATGAAGCGCGTCCGCCAGCATGGCCGGCTTCGGGCGCGCGCAGCCCCCGCCCGAACAGCCATTTCGGGCGCCGACCTTCGCTGACCCTGTAAGATGCCCATTATAGGACTGATCTGACGACAAAAGCGAACGGCCAATGACCCTCAGCATCGCCCGTCCCGACGACTTTCATCTCCACCTGAGGGATGGCGACGCACTGGCCGATCTGGTGCCGCCGGTCGCGAAGCGTTTTGCCCGTGCGCTGGTGATGCCCAACCTGACTCCGCCCGTCACCACGGTTGCGGCGGCCGAAAACTACCGCGACCGCATCCTCGCCGCAGTCCCGGAAGGAGCGGACTTCACGCCGCTGATGACGCTTTACCTCACCGAGACGATGCCGGCCGCCGAAATCGAGCAAGCCGCCGGCAGCGGATTGATCCACGCCGCAAAGCTTTACCCGGCCGGCGCCACGACCAACTCCTCGGCCGGTGTCCGGGACGTCGGCGCGATCGATCCCCTTTTCGCGGCCATGCAGAAGGCCGGCCTCGTCCTTGCCATTCACGGCGAACTGGCCGACCCCAACCTCGACCCC
>JAKDMP010000037.1 GCA_030452225.1 Gammaproteobacteria bacterium | reverse complement strand
AAGCCGTTCAGCGTGCCGGCGGCCGTGGCGCCGGCCAGGGCCAGCGCCACCACGCCCATGGTCTTCTGGGCGTCGTTCATGCCGTGCGACAGCCCCATGGCCGATGCCGACACAAGCTGCGCCTTGCCGAAAAACGCGTTGACGAAAGGTGTGCGCCCCAGACGTCGGGTAATGCCGCGGCGCCGCGACACCCACACCAGGAAAAGGTAGAGCAGCAACATCAACACCATGGCGAGAATAAAGCCCAGAATGGGCGAGATCACCATGGGAATGATGACCTTGGGCACCACCCCCTGCGCCAGCCACCAGCTGTCGCCGCCCGGCGCCCACCAGATGACCGAACCGAATGCGTTGCCGCTGGCCGCAATCGCGGCGCCCACCAGCCCGCCGACCAGCGCATGGCTGGAGCTGGACGGCAGGCCCAGCAACCAGGTGAAGATATTCCAGATGCTGGCCCCCAGCAAGGCGCTCAACAGGAACAGCCCGCCGGCCTGGATCATGCCGGTATTGACCAGGCCTTCGGCGATGGTTGCGGCCACCGCCGTACCCAGCAGGGCGCCGACCAGGTTGGTGATGGCGGCCAGGATCACCGCCTGCCCGGGGGTCAACACCTTGGTGGCAACGACTGTGGCAATGGAGTTGGCGGTATCGTGAAAGCCGTTGATGTAGGTGAAGGTCAGCGCAACCAGGATAACCAGAACCAGCAGAGTGACACTCACTCGACGCCCCTAGGAATTCTTCAGCACGATGAAATAGATGACGTTGCCCACGTCGCGGCACCGGTCGATGGCTCTTTCCAGAAGCTCCAGCAGATCCTTGGTCAACATCGCCTGTATCGGATCGGTCGCGTTCACGTAGAAGTCGCTGTACGGCTCGAGCAGCAGCTTGTCCGCCTCGGCCTCCAACGCCTGCAGGCGATCCTGCCATTTGCGGATAGGCCCGATGCGCAGGCTGTGCTTGAGTTCGGCGACCATTTTGGCGACGGTTTCCGTGCAGGCCACCAGAATCTCGGTGCGCAGTCCGAAGTCCACTCCGTCCAGGCGGTCCGCCACCAGCGCGTAGCGTTCCGCGAATTTTTCCACCGTCTTGGGAATCTTGTACAACGCGGCGTTCATCTCCTCGATGTCTTCACGATCGAGCGCGGTGACAAACGTGTTGATCAACTCCTCGCTGATCTCGTTCGCCAACTCCTTTTCACGCTTGCGTACGGCGGCAAAGGTCGCCATGGATGTTGCCGAGGCGCCGTCGCGAGCCAACCGGTCGACCGCTTTCGCGGCTTCCAAAGCGGCGTCGGCGCTGGCCCGGAGCAACTCGAAGGACTTGTCCTTTCCGCCCAACATGATTTGCAGTGAGAACACGGCAAACTCCTCCTGGGATCATGGGATGGTGGGCGTATGCTACCACCCGAATGTTGCAGTCAGGTTACAGCTTCGCCCGGGTTTTCATGCGGCGAAGCGCAACGCTCACGGTGTGCGCGTACCCCGCCCGATGCCGTAATACGTGAAGCCCTGGCGGGCCAGCCAGGCGGGATCGTACAGATTTCGCCCGTCGAATATGACCGGAGCCTTGAGCCGCTCGCGGATCAACTCGAAGTCGGGGCTGCGGAATATATGCCACTCGGTCTGGATGACGAGCGCATCGGCGCCCTCGAACACTTCATTGGCCTGCGCGGCCAACTGCAGATCGCTGCGCTCCCCATACAGCGAGCGCGTCATGTCCATGGCAGCCGGGTCGTAGGCGCGCACCGTGGCGCCTGCCTCCCACAAGGCCTCCATCAGTACGCGACTCGGCGCCTCGCGCATGTCGTCGGTACCCGGCTTGAACGCCAGCCCCCAGAGCGCGAAGCGCCTGCCGGCCAGATCGCCCCCGTAGTGCGCCCGGATTTTCTCGAACAACAGCCGTTTTTGACGGTTGTTGACCTCCTCCACGGCGCCCAGGAGCTGCGGCGTTCGCTCGCCCTCGCGACCCATCGCGGCCAGCGCGCGCACGTCCTTGGGAAAGCAGGAGCCGCCGTAGCCCGCGCCGGCGTAGATGAACTGCCAGCCGATGCGCGGATCCGAACCGATGCCGTGGCGTACCGCCTCGACATCGGCGCCCAGCCGTTCGGCGATCCCCGCCACCTCGTTCATGAAACTGATTTTGGTGGCCAGAAGCGCATTGGCCGCGTACTTGGCCAGCTCCGCCGAGCGCGTGTCGAACACCAGCAGGCGGTCGCGGAAACGGTTGAAAGGCGCATACAGGGCCCGCAGCGTCGCGATCGTGTCTTCGCGTTCGGCCCCGACAATGATGCGGTCGGGGCGGTTGAAGTCCTCGATTGCCGCGCCTTCCTTGAGGAATTCGGGATTGGAGGCCACGTCGAAGTCGATATCCGCCCCGCGGGCATCGAGCTCAGCCTGAATCGTCGCGCGCACCTGGACCGCCGTGCCCACGGGCACGGTGGATTTGTTCACCACGACGGCCGGGCGTTCGAGCTGCCGTCCGATCGTACGCGCCACGCTGAGCACATGACTGAGATCGGCCGAACCGTCCTCTTCGGGCGGGGTACCGACGGCGATAAAAATCAGCCCGCCATGGGCAAGGGCCTCGGCCGTGTCGCAGGTAAATCGCAGGCGGCCCTCGCCGCGGTTGTAGGCCACCATCTCGTCCAGGCCGGGCTCGAAGATTGGAACTTCACCGGCGTTCAGCCGCTCGACCTTGCGCGCGTCGACATCCACGCACAGGACATGATTGCCGACATTGGCCAGGCAAGTGCCAGTGACCAGGCCGACGTAACCGGTACCAAAGATCGCTACCTTCAAGGCTCAGGGCTCCGGACGGCAAACGGCGTCAGAAAGCAAAGCGCAGCGCGGCCATGAGGCTGTTGGCATCCCGATTGTGGTCGAGGACCAGATGCAGGGACACGGGGCCGAAAACGCCCGCCGCCCCGAATTTGACACCCCAGGGACGCGAGCCGAAATCGGGGTGAAAGTCGGTGTAGATTTCACCCTGCAGATAGAAGTGATCGCCGAACGCGGCCCGCAACCCGTAGGCGGGCTCATAGTAGTAGCTGCGCGCGCCGCCCAGCGAGGCAGAGAGCATTTCGCGATAATAGCCGATGCGCACGAAGGCGGACACGCGGCCTACCGTCTGTTGGTACCCCACTCCCACGCCGGTGCGGTACAGGTATCCAGGCAGGTCATCGAACTGCAGCCGGGCGTAGCTGGCGTAGAAATAGGTGTGCTCGCCGAACTGGAAGGAGAACTTTGCGCCGTTGCCCTTGGCGGAGTCTCCCAGGTAAACGGAACTGCCCTGATACAGGCGCCGCACCTCGATATAGCTGTAATCGGCGATCCCCGCCGGCGCCACGCTGGCCGGCGCCGCCGCGGGTTCGGCCGCCAACAGGCGGGGCGCGGCCGGCAATGCCAGCAACGCCAACCCGGCGAACAGCAGGGCTTTCGACACGATCCTGTGTTTCATCATCCATCCCCCGGCCCGCGCGGGCCGTACGGACCGATCCGGCCCGGAAGCGAAGGTGGCGCACATGGTAACGCAACCTTCGCGGTGAAAGTCCGTGTCAGCCGGTTTTTTGCGCCGCGTCGTCCACCAGCAGGCCCAGGCGCCCCGCCACCCATTTGGCGGTCGTCGCCTGCAGGATGATCGTGATCAGGATCGCCATGAAGATGATCGCCGCGAGCACGTCCGCATACGGCGCGCCCGAGGCGACGAGAATGCTCGCCATCGCACCCGGGATCACCCCGGTCTCACGGCACCAGGAGATGAACAGCAGTTCGCGAAACCGCCAGCGCGCGCCCCGGTCGGGCAGGGCGCAAAGAAACACCGTCACCGGGCGCGCTATGAACATGAACACGGCCACCACCGCGAGCCCCTGCCACCAGTACTCGGCAATCAGCCCGAGCTTCACCTGCGAGCCCAGGAGAATGAAGATGAACATGCGTGCAATGAGCGACGTCGTGCCGACGAACTCCTGGAAACGTTCCTTTTCCTCGCGCTCCATCTCGAATCGAAAGTAATGCATGTTGCCCATGACGATACCGGCGACAAAGGCGGCCATGAAGCCGCTGCCGCCCAGAGCGGTGGCGGCGATGTAGCCGCCGATGACCGCAATCAGCGTCAGCAGCGGCAGATACTCCACGAGGATGCCGAAGCGGTAGTGCGCTACGAAAAGAGAACCCAGCCAGCCGATCACGAGGCCGACGCCGATACCGATGCCGGCATCCTTGACGAGGTCAATCACGGCCCCGCCGACCGAGATGTGGCCCGCGCCCGCCGCGCCGCCAAGCACGATCCCCAGGAACACGAAGGTAATCACCGCGCCGGTGGCATCGTTGAAGCCCGACTCGCTCACCACGAACTGCGCCACGCGGTCGCGCACGTGCACCTGACGAAAAACCGGCACCAGGGTCGCCGGGTCGGTGGCCGCCATGGCGGCCCCCATGAGCAACGCCACCATCACCGGGATACCCAGTATCCACTGGGCGGCGAAGCCGGTGATAAAGGCGGTGATCAGAACGCCGATGGTGACGATGATCGCAAGCGAAATCCACATCTTGCCGAGTATCTTCAGTTCGAGTTCGGCGCCGCCATCGAAAAGAATGTAACTCGCGGTAAAGATGATGATTGCCCAGGACAAGGTCGAGGCGGCCGGAATGTCCAGCACCCCGGCGACCTGCGGTCCCAATATGATACCCGCGATGAGGAACAGGACGATATCCGGAACCCGCAGGCGCTTGGCGACGAACCCGAGCACCGAACCCACGGCAAGAATGATGGCGACGGCAAGCAGGATGTGTTGAGCGTTCAGGGCACCGGCGGTTTCCATGGCTTACTCGGGGACCTGGGACCGCGAACCGGGGGCCGGTAGTCGGGGAGGGAATAGCGGCCACGCAGATACAACGTGGGTGCGGCAACAGGAGCTCACCTGGCGCGCGCCACGATTATCGTTCCGGCCCCGGGTCCCCGGTCCCATGCACAGGAGCGACAAAGGACAGGGTGGGCGCCGAAGAGGACGAGCATGAGGGTTTTCAGGCGGACGAGTTGGTGCCGATTGTATCCCATACACAAAATCCGGCAAGTTCGCGGATCGTCGCCAAACGCTCACGATGCGCCTCGCGCTCGGTTTCGCTGATCTCGACGTCCGGCAACTGCCCGGCATACGCCCGCAGATCCTTCATGCCGGAGAGATCGCGAACGCTCGTCGCCGTCTCCAGGCCGAGCGCCACCTGCCCCCCCGTCAACGCCAACCAGACATCGGCGAGCAGCCTCGCATCGAGCAGGGCTCCGTGCAGTTCGCGGCCGCGGTTGTCCACGCCAAGACGTTTGCACAGGGCGTCGAGGCTGTTGGCCTGCCCCGGGTAGCGTTTGCGCGCCATGACGAGGCTGTCGCATATGTGCGCCCATTCGCCGATCGAACCGTGTGCAGGATCGAGCCGCCGGTACTCCTTGTCGAGAAAACCGACATCGAAGGGGGCGTTGTGGATGATCAGTTCCGCGCCGGAAATGAAGGCGCGCAATTCATCGGCGATGTCGGCAAATTTGGGCTTGTCGGCCAGGTCGGCATTGCGGATACCGTGCACCGCCTCGGCCCCCGCCTCGATCTGGCGCTCGGGATTGATGTAGTGATGCAGTTTGCGCTCGCTGTAGCGGCGTTCGACCAGCTCGATGCAGCCCACCTCGATGATGCGGTGATCGGCCGCGTTGAGCCCCGTCGTCTCGGTATCCAGTACCACCTGCCTCATTTTGCCGCCTCCTCGGCCTCGGCCCTGGCCAGCGCGTCGGCGCGCTCGTTGCCGGCCACGCCGCAGTGCCCGCGCACCCATTCCCAGCGCACCCGATGCCCCTCGGCCGCCGCGCTGAGCTCCTGCCACAAAGCCTGGTTTTCCACCGGCTTGCGGGCCGCCGTGCGCCAGCCGTTGCGGCGCCAGCGCGCCACCCACTCGGTCATGCCCTGCATGACATAGCGCGAATCGGTATAGAGCACCACTTCGCAGGGGCGCCTGAGCGCCTTGAGCCCCTCGATGGCGGCGCGAAGTTCCATGCGGTTGTTGGTGGTCTCGGGCTCCCCGCCGCTGATCTCGCGGCTGCGCTTGCCGCTCGACAGAATGGCGGCCCAACCGCCCGGACCGGGATTACCCAGGCAGGCGCCATCGGTGTAAATTTCAACCGGCATGACCATGCTCCCGGAGTACGGTTTGGCGGCCCGAACGCGGCGCCTTCCAGCTCGGCCGCAGCAACCGCGGGCAGGGAACCCGCTTCACCGCCGATGCGCCGTAGGCGCCGGCCCCCAGATTCAGGCAGGCGCGGGCGTGGGGCCGGGAGCCGGCGAAGTCGCGGCCTGCGCGCCATTCCAGGCCCGCGGCGCCGATCATGCGGCGCAGGCGCAGGCGGCCCAACGTCCGCCCCCGGAAAGCCTCGATCCAGCCTGCGGCGGCCACGGAGAAGCGCCGCTCGACAACCACCAGTCGACCCTCGGCGCGCAGCACGCGTGCGGCTTCCGCGATGACGCTTTGTGCATCGTCACTGCCTCCCAGGCGGTGAATCAGCAACACCAGTTCGGCCGATGCTTCGGGCAACGGCAAGGCCGCGTCGCGCGCAGCGACCGAATGGAAGTCCGGCCCGCTCCCGATGCACACAAAACTCCCGTACTGCACCGCATCGCACCACGCCGCGCCGCCCCCGCCCAACTGCACCGCCAGCTCGCCGCGCCATGCACGAATCGCGCGGCGCAGTTTCTCCGCGGCGGCAACCTCGGGCTGCCGCGAAACCGGACTGGCGGGCAAACTGTTATGCATATCCGAAAGAATTTTAACCTGCACGTTTATCCGGCTCTTCCAAACAGCCGGCACACCGGGTTAGACTGGCTTGCAGGCTTGTTTCGTGACTGCAAACCATGCCGGCCGGACTGGAAATCGAAGCGCTCCCCGCGCTGCGCGACAACTACATCTGGGCACTGGCGAAAGGCGGCCGGGCCGCCGTCGTCGATCCGGGCGAGGCGGGCCCGGTCGAACGCTGGCTCGAAGCGACTTCACATCGGCTGGACGCGATTCTCGTCACCCACCATCACCCCGATCATACCGGCGGGGTCGCCGCGCTCAAGCGGCGTCATGGAGCAACCGTGTACGGGCCGGCCGGCGAGCCGATCCCCGCCAGGGATGAGGCGTTGCGCGAAGGCGATGTGGTCACGCCCCTGGCCGGCGGCGCGTCGTTCCGGATCCTCGATATTCCCGGCCACACCCGCGGGCACATCGCCTATCACGGCGAAAATCTGTTGTTTTGCGGCGACACGTTGTTTTCGGCCGGCTGCGGGCGTGCCTTTGAAGGACCGCCCGAACAATTGTTCGCGTCGCTCTGGAAACTCGGCTCGTTGCCCGGCGAGACGGCCGTGTACGCGGGGCACGAGTACACCGTGGCCAACCTGGAATTCGCCCGGCGCGTGCTGCCCGCTGACGCGCGGCTTGAAGAAGCGCTGGCAAATGCACTTGAAACAAGGAATAATGGTAAAGTAACATTGCCTTCCAGTGTGGCGCGGGAACAGGAAATCAACGTGTTTTTCCGCACCGGCGAGAAGGCGGTGAAAGCCGCCGTCGAGCAGGAGACGGGCGACAGTCCAGGCACCCCCGTGGAGGTGTTCGCCGCACTTCGCAACTGGAAGGATCATTTTCGTGGAGATTAAGCCCTGATGCCGACATTGAAACTGCTTGCCTGCGCCCTGCTGATCGCCGCATTGGCCGGTTGCACCCTGGTAAAGAAGACGCCGCCGCCAGTCGCCCATGCACCCGCGCCGCAGGCAGGCTCCGCGCCGGTCGCCGGCACGATTGCGGCGGCGGACGTTTCGATCGCCGCCGACCGGGACGGCCAGCTTGCCCCGGATCCGGACGCGGGCCCCGTGACCACCTGGAAAGACATCACGGTCAAGGGTGCGGCGCCCGTCGCCAACCTCTGGAAACGCATCCGGCAGAATTTTTCGCTGCCCGACGGCAACGAAAGGCGTGTTACGCAGCAACGCCAATGGTATCAGGACCACCCCGGCTACATGATGCGCACCGGCAAGCGGGCCAAGCCGTACCTGTATTACATCGTCGAGCAACTGGCCAAACGCGGCATGCCGATGGACCTGGCCCTGTTGCCCGTCGTCGAATCGGCATTCAACCCCTACGGCTATTCCTACGCGGATGCGTCCGGACTATGGCAATTCATCCCATCCACGGGGAGAAACTACGGCCTGAAACAGAACTGGTGGTATGACGGGCGGCGCGACCTGGTGGCCGCCACCGACGCGGCGCTCGACCTGCTGCAGGATTTGCACAAGCGCTTCGACGGCAACTGGCTGCTGGCCCTGGCCGCCTACAATTCGGGAGGCGTCACCGTGGAGCGCGCCATCGCCAGGAACAAGCGCCGCGGTGAGCCCACCGACTTCTGGCATCTCGACCTGCCCCGCCAGACCCGCGCCTACGTCCCGCGGCTGATCGCCGTTCGCGACCTGGTCGCGCAGCCGGACAAGTACGGCATCCAGTTGCCGTTCGTGGCGAATGCGCCCTACCTGGCGCGCATCAATCTCGACGGCCAGATCGATATCGCCATCGCCGCCAAGATGGCCGGCCTGAGCGTCAAGCAGATGTATTTGCTGAACGCCGGCTACAGCCGCTGGGCGACCCCGCCCGACGGCCCCTCCTACCTGCTCATTCCGCGCGACGAGAAGCAGGACTTCCTCGCCGGCCTCGACAAGATGAAAAAACAGGTCATGGCCAAGTGGATTTCCCACCGCATCCGCCGCGGCGAAACGCTCTCGGAGATCGCCGATCGTTACCACACCAGCGTTACCGTGCTGCGGCATCGCAACGACATTCACGGCAGTCTGATTCGCGCCGGCCACAGGCTCATGATCCCCTCGCCGAGCGCGCACGTCACGCGCTACGTTCCGCCGGGGGCGACGCAGTATCAGGAACGCCGCGGCCGCCCGACGACGGTGCGCGTTCGCGGGGGCGATACCCTGTGGGAAATCGCGCAGAACTACGGCGTCTCCGTGGCGCAGCTGGCAAGCTGGAACCGCATCTCCAGAAACAGCACCCTTCACATCGGACAGCGCCTCAAGGTCTGGGCGGGCGAAGGCGCACCCGCCTACTCCGGCCGCGGGCGTTCCGGTCCGATCGTCGTGCGCGTGCATCGCGGCGACTCGTTGTGGAAACTCTCACGGCGCTACGACGTTTCGGTAACCGAACTCGCCGGCTGGAACGACATTTCCACGCGCGCCGTCCTGCACATCGGCGACCGGCTCAAGGTCTGGCCCGGCGCACACGGCTCCGGCAATCACCGCATCAGCTATACCGTGCGCAACGGCGATTCGCTGTGGTCCATCGCCAACGACTTCAACGTGTCGTTGAACAAGCTGGCGGACTGGAACTCGATCTCGCTCTCCAGCATCATTCACCCCGGGCAACACCTGACGCTGTTCGTCGACGGCTCGCGTTGAGCACCAAACGCATGGCCGGCGGGTTCCTCTCCGAGAAGCGCGTGCTCATAGCCGGGCTGGCCAGCCAGCGCTCCATCGCCTGGGGCATCGCCTGCGCCATGCATCGCGAAGGGGCGCGCCTCGCATTCGGTTACCAAGGCGAAAAGCTCGCCGGGCGGGCGCAGAAAATGGCAGCCGAACTCGACTCCGACGCCGTATTCGAATGCGACGTCGGCAAGGACGAGGATATCGAGCGGCTCGTCGCCGGCGCCCGCGAAGCGCTCGGCGGCCTCGACGTTCTCGTTCACTCGATCGGATTCGCGCCGCGCGAGGCGCTGGCCGGCGGGTTCACCGAAGCCACCACCCGCGATGCCTGGCGCATCGCCCAGGACATCAGCGCCTACAGCCTGGTGGGCCTGGCGCGGGCCGCGCGCCCGGCACTGGCCGAAAACGGCGGCAGCATCCTCACCCTGAGTTATCTCGGTGCGGTGCGCGCCCTGCCCCACTACAACGTCATGGGGCCGGCCAAGGCCAGCCTTGAAGCCGCCGTGCGCTTTCTCGCCCAGGATCTCGGCCCCGAGGGCATTCGCGTCAACGCCATTTCCGCCGGCCCGATCAAGACGCTGGCCGCCGCCGGCATCAGCGGTTTTCGCCGCATGCTCGATCACGTTTCCAGAACGGCCCCGCTCGCGCGCAGCGTGAGCGCCGAGGAAGTCGGCGATGCGGCCGCCTTCCTGTGCTCGGACCTCGCCCGCGGGATCACCGGCGAGACGCTCTACGTCGATGCCGGCTACCACGCCGTGGGCATGACCCTGCCGGACGAATAGGGGGCCCGCCGCAGATACTCTGTTCAAAGTCAAGCCCACTCAAAAAAATCAGCAGGGTGGACAAGCCTGCGCAGCAGGCGCATCCACCGAATCCACGCCGCCGGATGCGCTGCGCTTGTCCGCGCTACTGCAGGGGAGGGAGCGCGCCCCGCGGCAATGCTTTCCGATCCCCGGTCTGCGGAGCGTTGCGAAAAATCGAATTCGGTGTACACTTTTGCGCATGCAGCGCGCACCCGAGAATTCGGCTTTCGAGGGCTCCCGCAAGCCCGCGGTCTGGCCGCAAGACGGCGGCGAGATGGGCGCACTCGTTCGCGCCCACGCCTGGTCGCAAACGCCGCTCGGCCCGCGGGAAAACTGGCCGCAGAGCCTGAAGTCGGCGGTGGACGTCGCCCTTGGCTCGCACTTCCCGATGATCGTGCTGTGGGGGCCGAAACTCATCCAGATCTACAACGACGGCTACCGCGAGCTCATGGGAAACAAGCATCCGGCCGGCCTCGGCCAGCCCACTTGCGAGTGCTGGCCGGAGGCGTGGGGCTTCAACGAACCGATTTACGAGCGCGTGCGCGCCGGCGAAACCGTGACGCTGAAAAACCAGTTGATCCCGCTCGCGCGCCGCGGCCCGCTGGAAGACGCTTGGTTCACGCTCTGCTACAGCCCGCTGCGCGAGGAGGCCGGCTCGATTGCCGGCGTACTGGTCACGGTGTTCGAGACCACCGCGCGCATCGAAGCCACTGCCAGGCGCGACCAGATCGAGGCGGCGCTGAAGGAGAGCGAGGAGCGCCATGCGTTCCTGCTCCAACTCAGCGATGCGCTGCGGCCGCTCGCCGATGCGGTCGAGGTTCAGAGCGAGGCGACACGGCTGCTGGGCGAACATCTGCAGTTGGACCGGTGCTATTTCTTCGAGGCCGACGCGCAAGCCGGCGACTGGGTCATCCGCCGCGATTTCCGGCGCACGGGACAGCCCAGTGTGGCGGGGCGCTACGCTCCGGCGGACTGGCCCCTGGTGGACGAAGGATTTCAGCGCGGCGAGCCGATGGTCGTGCCCGATGTCGCCACGACTCCTCTGTTGTCCGGCGCCGAGCGCCTCGCCTTCGAGCAACTGGGCATTCGAGCCTACCTCGTCATCCCCCTGGTCAAGCAGGGGCGCTTCGTCGGGGGCATCGCAGCCACGCAGGCCGGGCCGAGAAACTGGGCGTCCGGGGCCATTGCAATCGCCGCAGAAGTCGCCGAGCGCACCTGGGCGGCGGTCGAGCGCGCCCGCGTCGAGGCGGCGCTGCGCGCATCGGAGGAAAAATACAGCACGCTCTTCGAGTCGATTGACGAGGGCTTTTGCATCTTCGAAATGCTCTACGACGAGGCGGGCGAGCCGTCGGACTACCGCTTTCTCGAGGTCAATCCCGCTTTCTACCGCCACACCGGGCTGCCGGAAGCGACCGGCAAGACCATAAGAGGGTTGGTACCGGCGCACGAACAATACTGGTTCGATATCTACGGCAAGGTCGCCGCGACGGGCGAGTCGGTACGCTTCGAGCAGCGCGGCGAGGGCCTGCACCGCTGGTTCGACGTCTATGCCTTCCGCGTGGAAGGGCCCGAACGACACAGAGTCGCGGCCATCTTCGCCGACATCACCGGGCGCAAGCAGACGGAACGCGCGGCCTTGTGGCTGGCGAGCATCGTCAGCTCCTGTGATGACGCCATCATCAGCAAGGACCTGGACGGCGTCATCACGAGCTGGAACAAAAGCGCCGAGCGCATGTTCGGCTACGGCGACAAGGAAGCGATCGGCCGGCCGATCACCGCGCTCATCATCCCCGCGGACCGCCTCGAGGAAGAAGAGGAGATTTTGCGCCGGCTCACGCGCGGCGAGAGCATCGATCATTTCGAGACGGTGCGCCGGCGCAAGGACGGCTCCACGCTCGACGTTTCGGTGACGATCTCGCCGCTCAAGCGGCAGGGCCGCGTCATCGGCGCTTCCAAAATCGCCCGCGACATCTCCGAGCGCAAACGCGCCGAAGCGCTCCGCGAACTCCTCATCCACGAACTCAACCACCGCGTCAAGAACACCCTTGCGACCGTGCAGTCACTTGCGATGCAAAGCCTGCGCAATGCGGAATCGGCCGAGGCGGGGCAGGCCGCCTTCGAGTCGCGCCTGCTCGCGCTCTCCAGGGCGCACGACGTACTCACCCGGGAGAACTGGGAATACGCCGGGTTGAAGAACATCGTGGCGGGAGCCATCGCCCCCTACTCGGCGCCGTACCGCGCTTCGCGCTTCGACGTGCAAGGCCCCGGGTTGCGGCTGCAACCGCGTGCCGGTCTCGCCCTGGCGATGGCGCTGCACGAACTCGCCACCAACGCGGTCAAGTACGGCGCGCTCTCGGGCGATGACGGGCGGGTGGCAATCCATTGGCGGCCGGAGAAAGACGGCGAAGCCGGGCGCACGCTGCTGCGTCTGCGCTGGACGGAAACGGGCGGCCCCCCGGTGGCGCCGCCGGGCCGGCGCGGGTTCGGCTCCTGCCTGATCGAGCAGGGGCTGGCCCACGATCTGGGCGGCACGGCCAGGCTGCACTTCCGCTCCTCGGGCCTGCTGTGCGAAATCGCCGCCCCCCTCGACGCAATCGCCGCCGGGGGCGTGGGCGGGTCTCAGCCGGAGGCCCGCATCGGGGAGCGTGAACCATGAGCGGCAAGTCGAGCGAATTGACAGGACGGCGCGTATTCGTCGTCGAAGACGAATGGCTGGTTTCGATACTGCTGCGCGACACGCTGGTCGCCATCGGCTGCGAGGTGGCGGGGTCGGCCACGCGCTACAAGGAAGCCGCCGAAAAGGCCGAAACGCTCGCCTTCGACGTGGCCATACTCGACATCAATCTCGACGGGGAGAGGACCTACCCGATCGCCGAGTCGCTCGCCGCGCGCGGCATCGCTCTGGTGTTCGCGACCGGCTACGACTTCGAGGCCCTGCCCGAGCCGTTTCACAACGCTCCCATCCTGCAAAAACCCTTCCGGCAGAGCGACCTGGAGCGCGCCCTCCGAGAGGCGCTCGAGCCCTATTGATCCGGCAACTAAACAGTAGCAACTGGGAACAACCCTGGAGTGATTCCTCACCCTCCGTTCGGCCTGAGCGCAGGCCGTAGGCCGGAGTCGAAGGCCCGCACTTCGACTTCGCTACGCTACGCTCAGTGCGAACGGGTTACTACTATTTACATGCCAGATCAATAGGAGCGGGCCATGCCCGCGACCCATACCGGGACAGAAGCCGCGTCCCGCGTCCCGCCGCAGGCTGCGAATCGCTCCGCGATTCTCTCGAGCCCGATACCAACCTCGATCGGCACTTGCCATTGAGCGCCGAAACATAGCGAGCGAAGTCGGGTTGAATCCCCCGGCGCGCAGACGCCGCAGTGTACGGGTCGGCACTCGGTACATGGGAGAGCGCCGGGCGCCGCCGGCATCCAGGCCGGCGAGCGCGGCCGCCGCAGAGGCCAATTTGGCGGAGAGGGTGGGAGTCGAACCCACGGACCCCGCGAGGGGTCTCTCGATTTCGAGTCGAGCCCATTCGGCCTCTCTGGCACCTCTCCGCAAGCGCCCCAGCCAAGGGGCTTTGGGGCGCCTAGGTTACCATTTTCGGCGATTCCCGTAACGCGGGCTTCCAGCGCCACTGCATGGCGGCCGGAAAAGGGGTAAAATAACCCCTGAACGGCCATCTGTGGGGGATCGGCTTGCGCTTCCAATTCTCACTACATCGCCGGGGAGGATATCCTGCAACTGCACGCTTTGCGGGCTACGTGCTGCAAGGCGTGGCGGCGATTGCCGCCGTCGCCCTGCTGGCCACGTTTGCGGCCAAGCCCGCCGAACTCGGCCGCATCCAGCGTACGAATACGCTGGTGTTGGCGACGCCGAACAGCCCCACGACGTATTATCTCAGCGGTTACGGGGCCGCCGGCCCCGTCTACGACCTGGCCCGGCGCTTTGCCGATGAGCTGGGTGTGCGTCTCAAAATACTCGAAGTTGCCAACGGCCACGAGGCGCTGGAGGCCGTGGCCGGCGGACGCGCCGACATCGCGGCGCCCGGCATCGCGGCCGCGGATCGTTACCCCGGCCTGCGTTTCACCCCCGCCTACCAGAACGTGGCGAGCCTGCTGATTTACCGCACCGGCAGCGCCGTGCCCTCGGGCATCGCTGAACTCACCCAATCCTCGTTCGCGGTGACGGTCGCACCGGGTTTCGCGCCGCTCATGCAGCGGCTCTCGAAGACCCATCCCGGCATCGCCTGGGAAACCCTCACGGGTCGGGACAGCGACGAATTGCTGGTCGCCGTCGCGCAAGGGAAAATCGCGTACACGGTCGTCAACGAGAACGAGTTCAATCTCAACAAGCGCTTTTATCCGCGCCTGCGCGTTGCGTTCACGCTCGGCTCGCCGCAGCCGCTCGCCTGGGCCGTGCGCAAACAGGGAGACGACAGCCTGTATCAGGCGGCGGTCGCCTTCTTCGCACGTGCCAAGTCCAACCAGACCCTGGCCAACGTGATGGACCGTTACTACGGCACGAATGTCGCCTACAGCCGGGTGGAAACGCTGCTGTTCCTCGATGACGTCAATGACCGTCTCGATCGTTATGCCGGCAATTTTCAGCGCGTCGCCGCGGCGACCGGCCTGTCCTGGCAACTGCTGGCCGCGGTCGGTTACCAGGAGTCGCACTGGAACCCGAACGCTGTCTCGCCGACCGGGGTGCGCGGCCTGATGATGCTGACCATCCCCACGGCGCGCTCCCTGGGCATTCACAACCGTACCGACCCGCACCTGAGCATCATCGGGGCGGCCCGCTACCTTGCCCTGCTGCTGGAGCGCCTGCCGTCCTCCATTCCGCAGCCGGATCGTTCGTGGATGGCCCTGGCCTCCTACAACGTCGGCATCGGCCACGTCATGGATGCGCGCGCCCTGACCCGGCGACAGGGCGGCAATCCCGACAGCTGGAAAGACGTCAAAAAGCGGCTCGTCATGCTTACCGAAAGCCGCTACTACCAGCACGCACGCTATGGTTATGCCGACGGCCGCACGGCGGTCCACTACGTCGCCAATATTCGCAGCTACTACAACATTCTTTCCTGGCGCACGGCGCAGAACACCCTGCCCGCGCGGATCATCCAGCCCGGACTCGCCACCGCCGTCACCACCGCAAAATAGCGCCCTGGCTCACATGCATCGAATGCAGGCCGGAATAACCCCGCGCCAGATGCGGGGGTTCCCGGCTTCCTTGCCCGGCAACGGCCGCAGCTCTTGTGCCGGCCTGCCTGTGCTAGCGGCGTTGACGAAAGAAGGTCTGCAGCAATTCGGCAGAGGCTTCGGCTTCGATCCCGGCCGTGATCTGCGCGCGGTGATTGAGCCGGCCGTCGCCCGGAATATCGAAGACGCTGCCCGCCGCGCCGGCGCGCGGATCCGCCGCGCCATACACGACCCGCGCAAGCCGTGCCTGCACGATGGCACCCGCGCACATCGCGCAAGGCTCGAGCGTGACGTACAGTGTCGCCCCCGGCAGGCGATAATTGCCGGCGCGTCTCGCGGCGCGCCTGAGCGCCAGAATTTCGGCGTGCGCGCTCGGATCCGCGCTTGCAATTGGCGCATTGGCCGCCGCGCCCAGCAATCGCCCGTCGCGCATCACCAGGGCGCCGATCGGCACCTCGCCGGCGGCGGCGGCGCGACGCGCCAAGCGCAATGCGCGGCGCATCCAGCGGCTATCGGAAGAAGCGAGTGAAGAGGAGCGAGGTCTGAGAAGAGGCTGGTCTTTCCGCTCGTGTTTCACATCTTGCCTCTCACTGCTCACTTCGCTTCCCCTGCTCCTCGCAATACCTCGGCCTCGCAACAATGCAGGCCCCGAGCCGGCTTTCATCGCGAGCAAACTCGCTCCCACCTTGTCACTGGCCTCTGCTCTTCCCTGACCCACCCCAACACGACGATTGCGCGCCGATGCCAACCGCCCGGGCACATTTTGTTTCGCGCGCATGGCGCGCTCCTACACCCTCACTTCTCACTCCTCGTCTTATTCCCACTCGATCGTGGCGGGCGGCTTGCCGGAAATGTCGTAGACGACGCGGGCGATGCCGTCCACGCGATTGATGATGCGGCGCGACACCTCGTCGAGAAATTCCCAGGGCAGGCGCGCCCAGTGCGCGGTCATGAAGTCCGTGGTTTTCACCGCGCGCAGGGCGATGACGTATTCATAACGGCGCTGGTCGCCCATCACGCCCACCGTGCGCACCGGCAGGAACACCGCGAACGCCTGGCTCACCCGCTCGTACAGGCCCGTCTCGCGCAGCGCGGCGATGAAAATCGCATCGGCGGCGCGCACCAGCGCCACCCGCTCCGGGCTGATCTCGCCCAGGATTCTCACGGCCAGGCCCGGGCCGGGAAAGGGATGGCGGCCGATGAGGCTCTGCGGCAACCCCAGCTCGCGCCCGATCCTGCGCACCTCGTCCTTGAAGAGATCGCGCAGCGGCTCGAGGAGCTTCAGGTTCATGCGCTCGGGCAGGCCGCCGACATTGTGGTGCGACTTGATGACTTCGGCGCCGCCGGTGGCGGCCGCCGCCGACTCGATTACGTCGGGGTAGATGGTGCCTTGGGCAAGCCAGCGCACTTCGGGGAGATGCGCCGCCTCGGCCTCGAAAACCTCGATGAAGGTGCGCCCGATGCATTTGCGCTTGGCTTCGGGATCGCTTTCGCCTTCGAGCGCCGCCATGAACTGCGCCGCGGCCTCGACGCGATCCACCCGCACGCCCAGGTGCTCGGAAAAAGCCGCCATGACCTCGTCCGATTCGCCTTCGCGGAGCAAGCCGTGATCCACGAACACGGCCGTGAGCCGATCGCCGATCGCGGCGTGGATCAGCGCCGCCGCCACGGCCGAATCCACGCCTCCCGAGAGCGCCACTACGACGCGTTCATCGCCCACCTGTTCGCGAATCCCGGCGACATGATCCCGGATGATGTTCGCCGGCGTCCAGACGCCGGACGCGCCGCAGATATCGCGCACAAAGCGCGCGAGGATGCGCGCGCCCGCGGGGGTGTGCGTGACTTCGGGATGAAACTGCAGGCCGTAATAGTGGCGCGCCTCGTCGGCCATCGCGGCCACCGGGGCGGAATCGGTCGAGGCCAGCGTCGAAAAACCCGCCGGCGGTGCGAGCACGCGATCGCCGTGCGACATCCACACGTCGAGTTCGCCGTCTTGCGCAATCCCGGACAGCAGGCGCCCCGGTTCGCCCAGGGCGAGGCGCGCATGGCCGAACTCGCGCTCGTCGCTCGACTCGACACGCCCGCCGAGCTGCGCGGCCATGGTATGCATGCCGTAACAAATGCCCAGCACCGGAATGCCCAGCTCGAACACGATGGCGGGGGCGGCGGGCGGCGCTTGACCGGCGGCGGAAGCCGGCCCGCCGGAAAGAATGACACCGAGCGGGGCAAAGTCGGCAACCTTTTCCGCCGCGGCGGCGGGCGACCAGATTTCGGCGTACACGCCCGCTTCGCGTACCCGCCGGGCGATCAGGCGCGTGTACTGGGAGCCGAAGTCGAGGATCAGAATCCGTTCGCCGGCCGGGTCGCTCCGGTGACGGGCCGAATCGTCAGAGGCGGTAATTGGGCGCCTCCTTGGTGATGGTGACGTCGTGAACGTGGCTTTCGCGCATCCCGGCCAGGGTGACGCGCACGAATTCGGTGCGCGTGCGCATGGCCTCGATGTCCTGCGAGCCGGTGTAGCCCATGCTGGCGCGCAGACCGCCGAGCAGTTGATGGATGATCGCCGTCACCGAGCCCTTGTAGGGAACGCGCCCCTCGATGCCTTCAGGCACCAGCTTGCCCTGCTCGACGTCGTCCTGGAAGTAACGATCGCGCGAACCGTGCTCGCCGCCCATCGCACCCAGCGAACCCATGCCGCGGTAGGACTTGTAGGAACGGCCCTGGTACAGCTCGACCTCGCCGGGCGCCTCCTCGGTGCCGGCAAAGAGACTTCCCACCATGACAGTGTGCGCGCCGGCGGCGATCGCCTTGGCGAAGTCGCCCGAATAACGTACGCCGCCATCGGCGATGAGTGGCACGTCGGATTTGGCGAGCGCCGCGCTCACCTCTGAAATTGCGCTCACCTGCGGCATGCCGACGCCGGCGACGATCCGCG
>JAKDMP010000036.1 GCA_030452225.1 Gammaproteobacteria bacterium | reverse complement strand
CTGTAGGGTGGATAAGCGCAGCGCATCCACCAATCCCAATCGTACCCCATAACGCCCCACCCCCCATTCGGGTGGATGCACCCGCTTCGCGGACTTATCCACCCTACCCCCGAACTCCAATACCCACCGTAGGGTGGATAAGCGCAGCGCATCCACCAATCCTGTCACGACAAATTACCCGGCTTCGCGCGGCACCACAACCCGGCAAAACTCCAACCAAACCGCATGCATGCCGCGAGTACGCTATCATTGCAGCCATGACCGCGCCGTCCATCCACTACCTGCAAATGGACATCTTCCAGTGTCTTTCACTGGAGCAAAAAGATGTCCAACCTCAACCAGCATTCCGACCGCGGGCCGGACGGCAAACTGCTGCGCGGCAAGTATCGCCGCGCCGATAGCCCGCGATGCCCGTCGGGCACCCCCAAGTGGTGGCGCCGGCTCTACATGACCCGCCCACGCCGCCATGCCAACAGCGCCTGCTGCGCCCGCATCGTCAAGGGTGCCGACCCCGACGGCGTCGTATTCCCGCTCGGCAACCACAAGCCACACGAATACTACTGGTGAGCCGACAGCCACCGAGTCAAGGCATCGCTGAACAAATGCCTCCTCGTCATTCCCGCGAAGGCGGGAATCCAGTCTGGTAATGAATCCCGCCCACAGGGCCGCGCGTCCGCCCTGCTTCAGAATCGTGAAAATATGCTGCACGAAGTTGAGCTGCTTGTTGCTGGTGCTCGACCAGAAATCGTCGCGATGGATGGTGAGGGATTCCTTCGTGGTCTCGCCCGCGTCGTTGACGATGGTCACGCTGCTCTTCTTTCCGAACGGCGGATTGGCCAACACCACGTCGTACTCGCCATGTTTGCCCGCCAGCGCGTCGGCGGTTACAACCGGCAACTGTTCATCGGATTCATCGCCGATGCCGTGCAGCAGCATATTCATGGCACACAGGCGCGTCACGCTGTCCACCAACTCCACGCCGTGCAAGGTGCCGCTCTTGAGCCTTCTCTTCTGCGCGCGATCAAGCTCGTAAAGTGCGTCGCAACGGCGGTCGGCGAGTCGCTGGATGTCTGGTGTCGATGGCAAGAGCGGTCCCCTGTCGAAATGATCCGCGTGGCAACCGTGGCTGCCGCGATTCGTGCTTATGCCCTGCCCCGACGCTGATTTTCGATTGGTATTGTCCCGCCTATCCTACTATACGGGCCAAATTGCCGGGAATTCGGTGATTTCCTCGCCTGCCAGGTACCGGGAATCGCGAGCAAGCTTGCTCCCACAAGTTGTGGGAAACCCCCTCTGGCTCCCCCTTCCGCTTCGCGCAAGGGGAAGGATGTCGGGTCGCGCCCATGGGGCGCTCCTACAGCTTGCGCTTGAGGGAGGATGGGTGTTGGCACCTTCCCGCTGACGGCGAGCGGGTTGTTCTGTCGCGCCCATGGGGCGCTCCTGCAAATGTCATTGGGACGGATGGGCGACACGTTGAAATTTGACGTCGGGATTCCCGCTTTCGCGGGGATGACGGGATAGTGGTGCGGGATCGGCAGGATTTTGCTTGGCGAGTTTCCGGCCGCATCAGTTTGCCAACGCATGTTCGATGGATTGCGTTAGCCGGGGAGCGGCACGGCGCAATCTGGCGTCTTCGGTGACCAACCTGGTGCCGAGTTCGCGCGCTGCGCCAATGAATCGGGCATCATAAGCCGTGATTCCCAGCTGGTGGGCAATCGTCATCGCCTCAACGTGATCCAACGTCACAAGGCCGGGTTGTATCAATGTAGCAGCCTCGGCGTAGACGGCTCGAGCTTTTGCCAGAGGGAGGTCGCGCAGGCGCATTGTGGTTGTCAACACGTTGGTAAGCTCGACGAGGATATAGCCTTCAGAGCACCACTCGTGATCACGCTCGAACAGGGTGTGCGCGTCGGCACTGAACGGGCCATCCAACAGCAGGAACGTCAGGATATTGGTATCGACCAGTACCAAGCCTTACTCCTGGCCGTCTGCGATGGCTGCCTCAATCTCCTCGATGGTAAGCGGGCCGCCCTTAAGTTTGAGTGGAGGGGGCAGATCCCTTTTCGGACGCTTTGCGGCCACCCCGGACTCGATGATCGTTATCGCCTCCTTGGTCACGGAGCGATGGTTGCGGGCCGCCTGCTCGCGCAGCTTGTGGTGCAATGGCTCGGGCATGTTCTTGATGACGAGGGTACTCATGGCAGCTTACCTGTTTGGTTCCATTACGGTAGCATTTTACTACCGTTCGACGCCGGCTGTCAATCCTTGCAGGTCGTTACCGGCAAAGATGTCGGGAACGCTGCGTTTTCCCGGGCGGCCAAGCCTGTTCCAGCGTCGTATCGCGGCCGGGACATTCGCTCCTGCCCACCCTTCAATCAAGCCATGGAAGTATCGCGAGCAAGCTGGCTCACACAGCTTTCGGGAAACCCCCTCTGGCTCCCCCTTCCCGCAGACGGCAAGGGGGAGGATGGCAGGTCGCGCGCATGGGGCGCTCCTGCATTTCGTGTTGGCGCCCCATCGCGTAGGAGCGGGCCATGCCCGCGACCGATTCCGTGCCATCGGCGCCGTCGGTCGCGCCCATGGGGCGCTCCTACGAATGCCATCAATACAGGTCAAGTGAGGCGTTAAAATGGGGAGTTGGCCGTCGTGTGGACGGCTTTTTCCAGCATTCAGAGTGTATCCATGACGCAGGCTGCCGGGCCCGCCACCGCCGATTTGTCCTCCGCTGACGCCTCGCTTGCCACGAAGGTGGCACGGCGGCGGACGTTCGCGATCATCTCGCATCCGGACGCGGGCAAGACGACGCTCACCGAGAAGCTTTTGATGTTCGGTGGCGCGATCCAGCTCGCCGGCACGGTCAAGGCGCGTAAGAGCAAGCGCCACGCGACCTCGGACTGGCTCGAGATCGAAAAGCAGCGCGGCATTTCGGTCGCGAGCTCGGTGATGCAGTTCCCGTATCGCGATCACGTCGTGAACCTGCTGGATACGCCCGGCCACGAGGATTTCTCCGAGGATACCTACCGCGTGCTCACGGCGGTGGACGCGGCGCTCATGGTCATTGATGCGGCCCGCGGCGTGGAGGCGCAAACGATCAAGCTGCTGGAGGTCTGCCGGATGCGGGCGACGCCCGTCATCACCTTCATCAACAAGTTCGACCGCGAGGTGCGCGAGCCGCTGGAGTTGCTGGACGAAATCGAGTCGGTGCTGAAGATGGACTGCGCGCCGGTGACCTGGCCGGTCGGCATGGGCAAGCACTTCGGCGGCGTGTACGACATCGAGGGCGATGCCATTACCCGTTTTCGCCCCGGCGAGGAGCATGCCTCCAAAGATGTGGAGCGCATCGCGGGGCTGACGAGCGAACGCGCGCGGGCGCTGTTTGGCGCCGATGCCGAAACGGCGGGCATGGAGGTTGATCTGGTGCGCGGTGCCGGCAGCGGCTTCGACAAGGCCGCCTTTCTTGCCGGCACACAAACGCCGGTGTTCTTCGGCTCGGCGATCAACAATTTCGGCGTACGCGAAGTGCTCGAAGCCCTGATTGACTGGGCGCCGTCGCCGCAACCGCGCGATGGCGGCAGCCGCATCGTCAAGCCGGATGAGTCGAAGTTCAGCGCCATCGTGTTCAAGATCCAGGCCAACATGGATCCGCAGCACCGCGACCGCATCGCCTTCGCGCGCGTGTGCTCCGGGCGTTACACGCCCGGCCTCAAAGCCCTGCATCCACGCTCCGGCAAAACCTTGCGCATCGGCAACGCGATCACCTTCATGGCGCAGGAGCGCAAGCATCTGGACGAGGCGGTAGCCGGGGACATCATCGGCATCCACAACCACGGCCAGCTCGGCATCGGCGATGTCTTGACCGAAGGCGAGGGATTGCACTATGCGGGCATCCCCTACTTTGCGCCGGAGCTGTTCCGCCGCGTGCGCCTGCGCGATCCCCTGCGCAGCAAGCAGCTTCGCCAGGGCCTGCAACAACTCGGCGAAGAAGGGCTCGTGCAGGTGTTCACGCCGATCGGCGGCGGCGACACGATTCTCGGCGTGGTCGGCGCGCTGCAATTCGACGTCGTCGCCGGCCGGCTCGCCAGCGAATATCAGGTGGACGCCAGCTTCGAGGCCGCCGCGATCCACACCGCACGCTGGATAATCTGCGACGACGACAAGGAACTCGCCGCCTTCCGCGATGCCAACGCCCACCGCCTCGCCACCGACAGCTCGGGCGCCCTCACCTTCCTCGCCCCAAGCGCCGCCGCCCTCGCCGTCACCACCGAAAAGTGGCCCCAAATCACCTTCCACAACACCCGCGAAATCGCAGCAGCATAGGAGCGCCGGCATCTTGCCGGCATGATCGGGAGCAGGTTCGCATTCGCCCAAACTCACTTGTGGCAGGAGCCGCAGCCCCGTCGTGGAAATCACTCCCCTTTGCCGTCTTCGGGAAGGGGGAGCCGGAGGGGGATTCTTCCGGCTTCGGCCAACGACTTTGGAATCCCCCTCGCTTTAAACAGCAAGCCGCTAGAGGTGGCGCGGCGCGTCCATTCGCCGATGCAGAATGCGGATCACGGCGATACCATAGTCTGCGACGCGAAAGTAGATGACATGCCGCCCCACGGCGCCGCGACGATAGCCGGTTCGAATGTAATCACAGCCCTGCGCCCGAGCCGGATCTTCGGCAAGCGCCGTGCATATGTTCCCGATCATCTTCGTGTAGCGTACGGCCTGTTCCAGACCCCACTGCCGAACGGTGTATTCGAAAATCCCGTCCAGATCGCTCTGTGCGCCAGGGCTGAGCCGCAAGCCGGCCGCGCGCTATTCAACCGCCGTGCTGCGTGTGTTTGCGGCGCGTGAACGCCGCAAAATCGAAAGCCTCCGGCTCGCCGCTGCGCTCGCCTTCGATCAACGCCTGGCGCACGGCTTCCACTTCGGCCGTGCGCTCTTGTTCGCGCCGGATCAGGTCGCGGATTAGTTCGCTGTCGTTCGTGAACCGTCCGGCCTGCACCTGGGCGCTGATCCAGTGCTGCTGCTGATCGGTCACGGTGATGGTTTTGCGAACGATCGCCATAGCGACGCCCTATAAATAGATGCGCCAAGTGTGCTTATATCATACTATTTATGCGTAAACGACAAGCTCCGGCATGATCGCTTTCTTGTCGCTTCAGAGGTATATCAAAACACCTCCGCAATGGACGTGGAAGTGGTGACAGGTGCTCCCAACGTCGCACCGTAGACCCATTTCTGGAAAAAAGTGCCAAGATCGCGCCCAGTGGACTTCTCCATCGCCTTCTCGAAGTCTTTCGCTGCCACCGATTTGCCCCAGTATTTGTGCGTATAGAAGCGGATCCCCTTCCAGAAGGCCTTGCCTCCGAGTTTCGATTTCAGGAGATACAGCACGTACGCCCCCTTCTTGTAAACAACGGCGCGATCGAACTTGGTCGGATGACTCCATGACTTGAACACGAGCGCATGATCCTTGCCCAAGCGCCTGAGATCCTGCACGTCTTGTCTCCAGTCGGCGATGATTTGCCGATACGCCTTGTCGCCGTAGCGATGCTTGATGTAGGCGGCCGCCATGAAATTTGCGAAGCCCTCGTTGAGCCAGAAGTCGCGCCAACTGCGGCAGGTCACCCCGATTCCCCACCATTGGTGGGCGGCCTCGTGCGCAATCAGGAACACGCCCCCGGGATGCTTGAGCACGTGCTTGCCGTACGCCTCGGAGAGCACCGCAAAGCCTGCGTACTCCTGGCCGATCGTCTTGGCGACCAATGCCTGGCTGTAACTGCCCCGGTACGGAATGCCGGCCTTGGAGCCGAAGAACTTCAAGATGTCGCCGGTGTCGTGGAAGACTTTCCGCAATTGGGCCGCGGAGAGGTCATGCGACAAAAAACGAAGCCGTATGCCGGACTGGCGCGTCTGTACTTCGTTGAACTTGCCAGCCGCAAATCCGTAGGCAAAACTCGACACCGGTACGTCTTGGCGCCAGTGGTAAACAAGCTTCTTGTTCTTGAGTACCGATCGCGATACAAGCCGTCCATTGCCGATCGCCTTGAACCCGGCCGGCAACGTGACGCGAAGGTCCAGTGTTGCCCGCTCGCTGGGCGAGTCGATGCACACCAGCCACTGGCTGGTTGCAAAGATTGTGTAAACCTCGCTCACTTCCGGATGGAACTCCATGCCGTGCGTCGGAGCCTCATGATAGGTAATCTCGACGGTAGTGCGATCGCCGGAATCAAGCACAGCGGGAAGCTGTATATCAAGCCGGCTTCCCACCTTCTTGAACCGAAGCTTTTCCCCGCCTTGGCGGATGGCATCGATCACGAGCGATCCCGAATCGAAGCGCAAGACCTTTACGTCATTTTGCGTGGCTTGAACCGTGATTTGTTCGTTGCCGCGGACCGTTCGGGCCTGCAGGGCAGGAACAACGCCGGCTGCATAGTGAAGCACGTCGAAACCATTCGCACTCTGCACTTGCGCCTGCGCGGTTCCGAAAAGAAAAAACAAACAGAAGGCGAACAGGGTGGCTACAACGTACCGAAGAGGGCGGCACGTACGCGGAATGGAGATGATTATGAAGTCTCTGAACAATTCATTTTCCGTCATTCCCGCGTAGGCGGGAATCCAGAAAAATCAAGAAGATAGATTCCCGCTTTCGCGGGAATGACGAATTAATCATAGGTGCCTTGAAACAATCATCGTGGAAGGCCTCGGAGTCAACCGTTGAATTATAGCCTCCGGGTACGAATAATTCCGTCTGCTCTGAATGGCACTTACATAAGCCAATATCACATGCTATTGGCGTCATACCGGCGAAGGCCGGTATCCAGTAAAAACAATGAAATCCCGCCCTGCGGGCGGGATGCGTATTCATACTGGGCCCCGGCCTTCGCCGGGGCGACGATTGGTGCTGTACCGCTAAAGTATGTGCCATTCCCGTCTGCGCTCCCTGATGAAGCTCACGGTGATTGCAGGCATTGTCCAACTTTGCATCGCGGCCGGGGCGACCGCGATGCAGAAGAGCGCACCGATATTGTAGTGCGGGAGCGGGTCGTGCCCGCGACAGCCGGCAAGATGCCGGCGCTCCTTGTCGCGGGCATGGCCCGCTCCTGCTCCCCGGTTTGCTGTTCGACGGCGAGTCGGCGACAATGGGGGAACATTCAGGAGAGATCGCACCCATGGCCACCAAGATTGTCAAACTCGACAAGCTCGCGAAAGGTGAGGCGACGCTGGCGCCGGCTTATGCGGGACGCGCGGCGGTGGCTCCGGTTCCGAAGTTTGAATTGCCCGAGGGGGAACTGGATGCGACGATCGCCTACCGGCTGATTCATGATGAACTCATGCTCGACGGCAACGCGCGACTCAATCTCGCCACCTTCGTCACCACCTGGATGGAGCCCGAGGCGGAGAAGCTGATGGCGGAGACCTTCGACAAGAACATGATCGACAAGGACGAGTATCCGCAGACGGCGGCGATCGAGGAGCGTTGCATCAATATGGTGGCGCGGCTTTTCAATGCGCCCGAGGGCGGCAAGGCGGTCGGCGCCTCTGCGATCGGTTCGAGCGAGGCGGTGATGCTCGCCGGCATGGCGATGAAATGGCGCTGGCGTGCGCGCCAAAAGGCCGCCGGCAAACCGGCCGACAAACCCAACCTCATCATGGGCGCGAACGTGCAGGTGGTGTGGGAGAAGTTCTGCCGTTACTGGGACGTCGAGCCACGCTACATCCCGATGGCGCCCGATCGCTTTGTGATCCGGCCCGAGGACGTGGTTGCGCGCATGGACGAGAACACCCTCGGCGCGGTCGCCATCCTCGGCACGACCTACACCGGCGAGTTCGAGCCGATCGAGGCGATCCACGATGCGATCGTCGCCGAAAACAGGAAGCACGGCCTCGACGTGCCACTGCATATAGATGCCGCGAGCGGCGGCTTCGTCGCGCCTTTTTTGCATCCCGAGCTGAAATGGGATTTTCGCCTGCCGCAGGTGAAATCCATCAACACCTCGGGGCACAAGTACGGGCTCGTGTATCCCGGTGTCGGCTGGGTGGTGTGGCGCGACGAGCAGGAGCTGCCCGAGGAGCTGGTCTTTCACGTCAATTACCTCGGCGGCGACATGCCGACCTTCACGCTCAACTTCTCGCGCCCCGGCAACCAGATTGTCGGCCAGTACTACAATTTTTTGCGCCTCGGGCGCGCGGGTTACACCCGCATCATGGAGGCCTTGCGGGCCAATGCGACCTGGCTTGCAAAGCGGATCGCGAAGCTCGGGCCGTTCGAGTTGGTGAGCGACGGTTCCGCCATACCGGTGTTTGCCTTTCGCATGAAGCAGGTCGGCAAGTATTCGGTGTTCGATGTCTCCAATCGGCTGC
Source organism: Gammaproteobacteria bacterium (assembly GCA_030452225.1). GTDB lineage: Bacteria > Pseudomonadota > Gammaproteobacteria > JAKDMP01 > JAKDMP01 > JAKDMP01. Next base: position 10,152 of record JAKDMP010000036.1, on the reverse strand, counting down.
GCGAGCGCGGCTGGCAGGTGCCCGCCTACACCATGCCGGCCGATGCCGAGTCCGTGGCTGTGCTTCGGGTCGTGGTGCGCGAAGGCTTCACGCGCGATCTTGCCAGCATGCTGCTGGAGGATTTGAAAAAGGCGGTGGCGGATCTGGAGGTGCGGCCGCCTGCGAGTCCGGCGACGCCCGCGCCCCAGTTCAAGCATTAGGGAAGGATCGCGAGCAAATTCACCCCCATAACGCCTTTCCCGTCGCCCCGGCGAAAGCCGGGGCCCAGTGCGAACACGAATCCCGGCCGGCGGCCGGGATGCAGCAAAAAACTGGATGCCGGCTTTCGCCGGCATGACGGGGCACTATTGGCACTCGCCGCTGCGCTTTTCCGGAAACCCCCTCTGACTCCCCTTCCGCTACGCGCAAATGGGAGGATTGCTGTTGGGCCCCGCCGCTACCCGCAAGGGGGAGGATGAGATCGCGAGCAAGCTCGCTCCCACCAGATACGGCGGTCTTCATGGCGAATAAACGCAATGCGCGCGGATCGCGAGCAAGTTCGCCCCCACAACAACGCACCGATGGTTCAGGTGCCGGGGCGCGTGAGCGGCTGCAGGGTGAGTTCGACGCGCCGATTCTGCTGCCTGCCCGCGGGCGTGTCGTTGGTCGCAAGCGGATAGGCCTCGCCGAAGCCGCGGGTGATGATGCGGCGCGGATTGACGTCCTGGCTCACGAGAAAATTGGCCACCGACTGCGCGCGCTGCATCGAGAGCAACTGATTGTATTCATTCGACCCCCTGCTGTCAGTATACCCGGCCACCAGCAGAACCGTCTTCTCGTAGTGATTGACCACTTTCGCCACCGAGTCGAGTACATCCCTGAAGCTCGGGTTGAGCTGGTAGCTGTTGGTGGCAAAGGTGATGTTCCCCGGCATCACCAACGTGATGTTGTTGCCCTGGCGGGTGACCTGCACGCCGGTGCCGCGCAGCTCGCGGCGCAGTTCGGCCGCTTGGGTATCCATGTAATAGCCGATGCCCGTTCCCACCAGCGCGCCCACGCCGGCGCCGATCAGGGCGCCCTTGACGCGGTTGCTGTCGGCCACCAGCGCGCCCAGCGCGGCGCCCGCCCCGGCGCCGATCAGCGCCCCCTTGCTGGCGCTGCTCATCTGCTCTTCGCCGGTGTAGGGGTTCGCGATGGTGCAGGAGGCCAGAAGCACCGCACAGAGCGCGATCGCCAGGGTGGCGGGGAATATTCTGATGTTGTGAGGCATAACTTTGCTCCGAATTTTGATGACTTGCAGATTCTGAGGGAAACGGCCGCCGGACTCAAGCCCCCTGCCGGACGGCCCGCTACAGCCAGCCCAGCGGAATGCGCCAATAGAAAACGATTGCGAGCAGGATCAACAGCGCCATCCCCTGATGGAAGGCCACCAGGATGCCGGGGCGCTTGGGCGAGTGATTTACGGCCTGGTAGAGCAGGAAACCAATCACGAACTGCGCCAGCGCGAGTACCAGTGCCCCGCTGTAGGCCTGTATGTAGTAGGCAAGCGTGAGGAGGAAGAGCAAGCCGGCGAGGTAATGCAGCATGAACACCCATTGCCCCAGCGTTCCCGGCAGGACGAAGGCACCGATCGGCCGCTGGTAGCCCCTCTGCCCCGTCACCATGCCGCCGAGGAAAATCATCAGCAGGAAGGGATGAAGCGGCACGATGACTGCGATGTAGGTCCACACCGGCGGCGCCATCGGCTGCAGCGCCACCAGATAGGTGATGTAGGTCGTGTAGGCGACGAGCCCGTGCAGGCCGTGCAGAAAAGCGGGTGCCTTGCCGGCCAGCACATGCAGCGTCGCGACGCCGAGCAGCGCGGTGGCGGCAATCAGGACCAGGCCGGCGATCGTATTGGCTCCCGGCGCGAGGATCAGCAGGGCGACTGCATTCAGGCCAAGCAAGGTCGCAAGAAGGCGGTGCCAGATTTCGGGGTCGGTGAGCGCCTCGCGGGTGAGCATTTTCTTGTGGTAGGGCCACTGCGTGCCGAGCGAAAGCCCGTAGCCGTAGCCCTCGACCAGCCCGCCGATCACGATCAGGGCGGCCATCGCCACCACCTGAAAGATGACCAATGCCTCAACCAGCAAACCTGTCTCCAGCGCCGAAGGGAAAGCCTGCCTGGCAGGCCGTGCAATCTTAACCGATGCGTCCCTTGGCCCCGCCTTTGGCTCCGCCTTGCAGCGTCAAAAGTGGAGTACCATGAATCGCACCACAACCAATTGCCCGGAGGCCGCCATGTCCGCAGAGGTGAAACCCATTCCCGAGGGCTACCACAGCATCACGCCCTACCTGATCGTCAAGGGCGCCGCCGGCGCGCTCGATTTTTACAAGCAGGTCTTCGGCGCGACGGAAATCATGCGCATGGCCGACGGCGATCGCATCGGTCACGCCGAAATCACCATCGGCGATTCGCATGTCATGGTCGCCGACGAGTATCCCGACATGGGCTACTTCGCCCCCGAATCCGGCCGGGCGCCGCCGGTCGGCCTGATGCTGTACGTGGAGGATGTGGATGGCGTGGTCGAGCGCGCCGTAGCGGCCGGCGCAACGCTCGATCGCCCGGTGGAGGATCAGTTTTACGGCGATCGCGCCGGAGACATCACCGATCCATTCGGTCATCGCTGGCATATCTCCACGCACGTCGAGGACGTGCCGCCCGAAGAAATGGAGGAGCGCATGGAGAAAGCGCAGCAGGGGCAGTAAGCCCGGGGCGGCGCCACGCCATTCGGATGAAAATCCCAGTCACCGGCTCGCTTTTCCTGGACGACGGCGAGATGGAGTGCCGTTTCATTCGCGCTGCGGGACCCGGCGGGCAAAACGTCAACAAGGTTGCCACCGCGGTGCAATTGCGTTTTGATCCGGCCGCCCTGCCCGAGGACATTCGCGCGCGCGTGCTGAGGTTGGCCGGACGGCGCGCCACCCGCGAAGGCATGATCGTGATCGAGGCGAAGCGCTACCGCACGCAGGAGCGCAACCGCGAGGATGCCCTGGACAGGTTGGTCAGGCTCGTTCGGCGCGCTGCGCAGCCGCCGAAGCCGCGCAAGAAAACCCGCGTGAGCCGTGCCGCAAAAAAGAAACGCGTCGCAACCAAACGACGCCGCGGCGCCAAAAAACAACTCCGCAAACCGCCCGCAGACGAGTAGGTGTTTCGCTTTCGCCGTCCAATTCGGGCCGGTCACGACCCGATACATGCCCGCCGAATGTACCGGCACGACGAAAGGAAAGGGGGCGGAACTCCTGTTGATCGAGCGTGCGTTTTCCTTGACACCCTCGACTCCAGCGAATAGCATCACCCCCGTCATTTCTCCCGCCAGAGACCTCCATGTCCCGCCGACTTCTCGTCAGAATCCTTGCCGCGGCCGGCCTGTGCGCGACCGCCGCGCTCATACTTGCCGGTTGCAACGAGAGCAGCTTCACGGTCGACACGCCGCCACCGGCAGGGTTGACGCCCGCCACGGCATGCATCGTCAACACGGAGAACGACGTCATCGTCGGCGGCCCGGACGCCAAACCGGGTTGCGACGAGGTGGTGATGGAAACTGCGACCTCCAACCCGCTCGTCTTCGATGAAATCATGATCGGTCGCGGCGGCACGCTCACGGTGGTGCATGGCGACGGGGATCAGGCGCAAGCGCAACGCGCAGCCACCCGCGACTCCATCCCCCTCGAACCGCTGTTCCGGCCGGTGCGGGAGTTTTGCGTCATGGACGGCGGGGTACTCCAAATCGGCACCGAAAGCCAGCCGGTCAGCGGTACAAAAGTCGTTCTGGGTTTCCGCGGCGACCGCCATTCTTCCTCGACCAACAACATGTGTCCCGACTTCAAGAAGGGCATCGAGGTCATGGCCGGCGGCACGCTGCGCATGTACGGCGTCAAAGGCGTGCCCGCGCGCGGCGGCGTGAGCTGGACGACCCTCGCCCGGCCGGCCGGCACGCAGGTGCCCGGCGCGAAGGTGGCGACGACGGGTACCAAAACCCTGGTACTCACCGACGACGTCACCAAGGGCCCCGATCCCTGGGGATACGGCGACTGGATCGTCATCGCCACCACCAGCTACAACCCCTTCGAAAGCGAGTTCGTGCGCATCGACACGGTGACTTCCAACCCGCAAGGCGGCAGCACGGTCACGCTGCTGCAGCCGTTGAAGTATTACCATTTCGGGAGCCTGCCGCCCTCGCCCGCAAGCGAAACCTGTCCGGATCCCTTCGACCCGGCGAAGACCCAGCCCGCCTTCCTGTGCGACGGCGCCGATCGCAACTGGGGCGTGGACGAGCGCGCGGCGGTGGGACTCATCAGCCGCAACATCGAACTCTTCTCGGTCGTGCCCGATGTCGCGGACAGCCTGCACTGGGGCGGAGAAATCACCATCCACCCCGGTTTCAAGGAGGTCTCGATCCAGGGCGTGCGCCTGTCGAAGTTCGGCAAGGATCAGACGGGAAGCTATCCGATCCACTTTCACATGGTCGGCACCGTCGGCGAGGCGCCGAATCCGGCGGGCCAGAGAGTGCTCATTGACGCCGACAGCATCGATCACAGCTACAACCACTGCGTCACCATCCACTCCACCTCGAACCTCACGATCTCCAACCTCGTGTGCGCGCGCATCGTGGGCCACATCTTCTACCAGGAGCTCATGCGCGGCCCCGTGCCTCCGCCTCCCGATGATACCGGCGGCGATGATCCCGGCGGCAACAATCCGGCCGCCGACAGCGACATCATCTTCAAGCACAATCTCGGCATCGGTGCGATGAGCCACTCCTTCGACATCTACCCCGCCACCGTCAACGGGGTGACGCTCTCGCGCCAGAAGCTCATCGACACGTACTGGTGGGCCGGCGACTACATGACCAACGCCGAGTGCAAGGATTACTTCACCTGCAACCGGTACGACGGTTTCAACATCCCCGACACGGACAACCCGATGCAGGCCACTCACGGCAGCTGCTACAAACCGTCGGAGAACGGCACGGGACTCTGGATCGGCGGCACTCCGCCGCCCTGCAAGGGGGAACTCAAGTACTACCTCGAACCGGCAAGCGGCTTCTGGATCCAGAATCCCGACACCGTGCTGGTCGACAATGCCATCGCCGGCTGCCAGGGTGACGGGGTGGCCTACTGGTGGGTGCCGCCGCCGGGGCTCATCCTGGTGAACGGCAAGCAGATCGACCTGAGGCTGTCGCCGCTCGGAGAGGTCAGCGGCGATCGGGCCAGCGCCTGCTACCACGCCTACTTCGCGGAAGGCGAAACCGGCGTCATTTCCGGGCAGCTCTCGCCGATCAAAAACGGCGAGAACGAGCTCGCCCTCAACGCGCCCAACATCATCACCCACTTCGATAACCTGACGGCCACGCACACCCGCTGGCGCGCGCTCTGGCTGCGCGGCACCGCCGCCTGGTACGTGGTCAGCAACGGGCACTTCGCCGACAACAACCGCGGCGCGACGCTGCTCACCTCGGGCGGCGTGGACGGCAACGCGCCCGGCATCTGGCAGATGATCCGCGACAGCGTGTTCGTGGGCGTGAGCGAAAACAATGTCGGGCGCTGGGGCCCCTGCCCGAAGATCAACATGCTGGGGCCGAATACCGGATTCGAGTTCGGCTGCATCGACTACTCGCACCCACCGATTGGAACGTTCGCGCACAGCGGGGAATTGAACGGCAAAGGCTATCCCGGCCCCGACCGCAACTCCTATGGCTACCAGATCTACGACGGGCCGCCGCTCATCTTCCACAACCGCTTCGTCAACTACAACTACAACACCGATCCGAATTCGGCGGCCAGCTGCAGCAAACCCGGAAACCTGGACCCGGTGCGTTGCGCATTCTCCATTCAACTCACGTACGCCGACCGCGAAGCCCTGGGCACCTGGGAAACCTCCAACAGCACGCCCTACAGCCACTACGAAGGCGACGCGGCCCTCGGCTGGTTCCCGGCCAACCAGAACGCCTACCCCACGGCCACGACCACGCGGGAACTCATGTGGGTCAACACCAACTTCCGCCACCAGATTTTCACGGAGCACGTGGCGATTGACTCCACCTTCGGCGACGGCGACAAGAACACGGCGATCATCGACGAAGACGGCACCCTGTCAGGCTTCGGCGTCAAGCTCGCCGCCAATGCCGCCACCGATGCCAAGCCCGTGCACGCCTTCTCGCTCAACAACCTGCCCTTCAATTCAACCTCGAATTCGGTGGACGAATGCTTCTCGCGCGGCGCGCAGGACCAGGCGAAGCAGGGCCGCGACTCCTCGCTGATGTCGCCGGCGGCCATGGGCACGCTGGAATTCGCCAGCCTGTATCCGTGGAAGCCGGGCGATCCCAACGGCAATGTCTGGCCGGGTGGCACCACGACGCACTGGCAGGAGATGACCTTCACCCGCACCGACCAGGTGCCGGGCCAAAACGGCCCGTTCCATCCGTCCATGACCCTGAACAGCCGGGCCGGCCAGGGATACTGGGAGCCCAAGCTGAGCCACGGCTACGCCTACGCGGTTACCGTGGCGCCGGCCACGGCAAACTTCATCCCGCCGGATCAGAACACCGGCAAGGCGGGTATCTACAAATGGATCGATGTCGGCCTCGCCGACGTGGTGGATCCCAACATCAGCGCCCAGCACCCGTTTTTCATCCTCCTGGGCATAGACTACGCGAGCGTCGACGAGAGCGGCCAAGTCAGAATCCCGAACGGCAACTTCACCATCAAGCGCGGCTACAAGGCCTACTTCGGCGGCGTCTTCTACACCGGGGAGACGTTCCCGGGCGGGAAACACAACGACCTGTTCGATTACTTCACGCTGTGGCCGAATTGCCACGGGCTCGACGGCCACCGCTCCAACGCGCCCGTGCCCAACATTCCCAAGGGCAACGGCCCGGGTTGCCCCGCCGGGGATTCCGGCCTGCCCGCCGTGATGACGCTGAGCGCGGCCGCGAGTTTCGACGGGCTCACGGACGCCAACGGCAAGCCCATTATCGACAAGTACTACTATAATCCGGCCACCGGCTACCTGTGGCTGTACATCGTCCAGGAAGAGCCGAATGCGGTCGGCCCCTCGCCGATCGGAAGCTGCGACAAGGACTTCGACGGCGGCACCCCCGATCCCGCCTGCCCCGATTGGGAAAACGGCGAAAGCTATTACGTCTGCCCCAAAAACGGCTGCATCATCTACACCATCGCCATGAACGACTCGAACTACCAGCCCGGACCCTCGCCTTCCTGGGCCGTGCTGCCGCCGCAGCATCTGCCGCCGGCGCCCGCCGACCAGAACAAGCTGGTACTCCACGGCACGGACACCGTCGTCGAGCGCCGGATCAAGTTCGACAAGCAGGACGTGCCGTATCACGTCTCCACCAACGGCCCGAATTGCCAAACGACCGAACCGCCAATTCCCGGGCCATGAAACCAGGCAGCCTCCGGATGGCATAAACCGCCTGGACATTGCCTCCGCAACTTCATGGCGTTCCCGTATCGACGCGACCGAGGATCGAACGATGTATTATTCCCGACTCGCAAGAACCCTGGCATTTTCCGTATTGGGGCTGTTTGCGCTCACCGCCTGCTCCGCCGATCAGGCACCCGCCCGGAAAGCCGATGCGTTCACGCCGGTGGTCGTCTCGCTCATGGGTCCGCGGCCTGCCGCCGTCCTCGGGACCGACGACCGGTATCACCTGGTGTACGAACTGCGCCTGACCAATACCAAGCGCGCGCCGGCGACAATCAGCAAGGTAGAAGTACTCGACGCAGACCATCCTTCCCGCGTTCTGGCCTCCTACACCGGCAGGGAGCTTCTGGGTGGCCTGCGCACCCTGCAACCGATGCCGGTCACGTCGCCGGTCATCCCCCTCGGGGAGAGCCGCCTGTTTTATATCGAGTTGACATTCGAGGCGGGACACGTCCCGCGGGCGATCACGCATCACTTTTGGCTTTTGGGTGCAAAGGATCCCGGCCCGGCGACGCCGCCCACTCCCCTTGACTACCGCGCGGCGACGGTGCTGCTCGATCCTTCCCCCCTGCCGATCTTCCGTCCGCCGCTGGCCGGAGACAACTGGGTCGCCGTCAACGGCTGCTGCAACAGCCTCATCATTCACCGCGGATCTTTCCAGAGTATCAACGGCAGACTCTACGATGCCCAGCGCTTCGCCATCGACTACATGCGTCTGAACGATCAGGGCGAATTCGTTCACGGCGATCCGGGCAAGCTCGGGAGCTACTTGAGCTACGGGTCCAAGGTATACGCCGTGGCATCCGGCACCGTCGTCGAGATGCTCGAAACCCTGGACGACCAACCGCCGGGCCAGTTGCCCGACCCCACGACGCTGACGGTGGAAACGGTGGACGGCAATCACGTCATTCTCGACATCGGAAACGGGCGTTACGCCTTCTATGCCCACTTGCAGAAAGGATCGGTGACCGTTCAGGTCGGCGAGCATGTCGAGCGCGGCCAAGTGATCGGGCTCCTCGGCAATTCCGGCAACACCTCGGCGCCGCATCTGCACTTTCACATCATGAACAAGCCCTCCGCGCTCGGCTCCTCCGGGCTGCCGTACGTGCTGGACCAGTTCGACCTGGTCGGACAGGTGGACATCGAAAAGTGGGAGTCATCGCCGGGCATTACCGGCCACTGGGGCAAGCGCTTCGCCAATCCGCGGCCGCAAGACCACCGCTTCCCGCTGAACCTCAACATCGTCGACTTTCCCGACATCCCCGGGCAATGAGCCGGGTCGGGATACCCGGGAAACCTTTGCCCTGCCGACTTCCCGCCGTTCCCGGCATGATTGCTCAAGCGCGGTGGCGAAGCCTCGGCCACGATGCAATCAGCCAGGCGATGGCCGCGGACTCGATCGCGACGGCGGCAATCACGAGCGCGGTGGGACTGAGTTCGTACAGTGCGCCGAGAACGATGCTGCCGGCAAACCAGGCCGCGCCCATCGCCGCATCGAGTATGCCGAAGGCTTCCCCGCGGCGGCCCTCCGGCACGGTGCGGGCTATCTCGGCGCGCACCACGGCGGCCTGCAAGCCGAGGCCGACGCCCCAGACGACGGCGCCGACCCATCGCGTCCAGCCGGGCGCAAGAAACAAAAGGACGGTGCCGACGAGGCCGCAGACGGGAAACCCCGCAAGCAGAGCGGAGCCCGTGCGATCGCTCATGCGCCCGAACACGAATCCCGCCAGGCCCTCGGCGGCCATCGCCACGGCGAAGAGCACCGGAATCAGGGCCGGGGCGAAGCCGATCTTCGCCAGGTCGAAGGCAATCAGCGCGAAGTGCGCGAAGCCGGCGGTCGCAAGCATCGCAAAGACGACCCACAGCCAGAAGGCGCGCGGAAATTTGCCCGGCGCGGGGGTGGTCGTCTTCGGCTTGACTTCGAAGCGCCGCGCGAAAGCGAGCGCAACGAGCGTGGCGACCGCGGGAATTGCAAGGATGGCGAAGCCGGCGCGGTAACCGGCGAGCGCCACCAGCGCGGCGACCACCAAGGGGCCGGCAAGCGCGCCCACCTGGTCAAAAAACTCGTGGGCGCCGAAAGTGGCGCCGTGGCCGACCCGCTCGCCGGCGCGCGCAAGCAGCGCATCGCGCGGCGGCGTGCGCACGCCCTTGCCGATGCGCTCGCCCGCAACCAGTGCGGCGGCCGCGCCGACCGTTCCGGTCAGCGCAAGGCAGGGCACGGCGATCACGTTCAACGCGTACCCCGCGTACATGAACAGCCAGTGGCGGCCGCTGGCATCCGCGCCGCGTCCCGCGATCCAGCGCACGGCATAACCCAGGAATTCCGCGCCGCCGCCAATCACCCCGACCACCAGGGCGCTCGCTCCGAGTTCGTAAAAGTACGCGCCGATGATGCCGCGCGCCCCTTCGTAGGTCATGTCGGCAAAGAGGCTGACGACGCCGAGCGCGACGATGAAGCGCCATGCCTTGCGCCGCCCCGCGATTTGTACGCTCGCTTCGTTCACGCCTGCCCCTTTACGCAAACAACCAATGACATATCCAGCTGCTCAAAGCCCGCCGTATCCGAATGCAGGCCGGGATAATCCCGCACTTGACGCGGGGGGAATCCCCGCACCCTTGCCGGCAACGACCTCCGACCTCGTGCCGGCCTACATACCGTAGGAGCGCCCCATGGGCGCGACAAGACGATG
>JAKDMP010000152.1 GCA_030452225.1 Gammaproteobacteria bacterium | reverse complement strand
GGGCGGGATTCCCACCCGCTCGAATTGGGCGGCCTTGCCAGGCCGCTGCTGTCCCCTATTGCCCCCTATTGCCTGCCCTATTGCCTAGATCGGCGGAAGAACGTCAACAAAAAATCGTGACATTTGCATACTATGTATGTGATAGTATGATTATGAGTGATGTTGCACGTGTGACCATTACCCTCACGGCCGAAATGGCCCAGGCTGTCAAAGAAGCCGTGGCGGCGGGCGAGTACGCCTCAAGCAGCGAGGTTGTCCGCGAAGCCCTGCGGGACTGGCGGCGCAAGCGCGCCTTGCAGGCCCAGGAGCTCGACTCCCTGCGCGCCGATATTCAGGCGGGCCTGGATGATATCGAGGCCGGGCGCGTCCACGATTTCGATGCCGGACGCATCGTTCGGAAGGGCAGGCAGCAATTCGATCCCGCACCCTCCGAATAACCGAACAAGCCGAAGACGATCTGGCGGATATCTGGGCCTTCATCGCGCAGGATAATCCCAAAGCGGCCAGCGATTTCATTCATGAAATCCAGGAGCGGTTTGCGCCGCTTCTGGAGAATCCGGAGATCGGGCCGGCCCGCGATTGTCTCTCACGGGGGCTGCGCGTTCATTTCCATCGGCGCTACGCCATCTATTACCGCTTTACGCAGCGCGAGGTCATCATCCTGCGCGTGGTGCAGGGATCGCGCGATGCGTACGCATTGACCGGCCTGGAAGAGTCATAGCCCTGCAAGGGCTTACATCTCCCGATCCCGGCCCCCGCCGCCGCGCCCGCGCTCCTCGCGTCCCTTCTCCAGCCGCGCCTTGACCTCTCTGGACCGCGCCTGCACCCGCCGCTTGAAATCATCCACATCCACGCCCCCCGCCGGCGGCTCCCGCGCGGGATCGGCGAACGCCTTCCGCATATCCACCCGGCCTCGCCGGGTTCGCGCCACTAGGCGCGGACTCCGTCCCTTCCATGTTGGCTTTGACCAACCTATATAGCTTTTATGTCGCCGAAAATAAACATCGCGCTTGGCAGCGAGTTCCGTCGTCACATATGATGCTTTGAGTAAACATATTGCGTATTTAGGTTGCTTCAAACCAACATGGCGAACACGAGCAAGATCACAGAATCCCCCCCGGCCGCGGTCGAAGCGGCCCTCAAGCGGCTGGGCCGCAACATCCGGACCGCGCGGCTGCGCCGCAGATTGCGGATTGAGGACGTCGCCGAACGGATCGGCGCGTCGCGCTTTACGGTGTCCGATCTGGAAAAGGGCAAGCCCGCCACATCGGCCGCCGCCTATTTCGGGGCGCTTTGGGCCCTCGGCCTGATCGATCAGGCCGCCGAACTGGCGGACCCGGACCGTGACGACGAAGGCAAGACCCTCGAAAGTGCCCGCCAGCCGACGCAGGCACCGCGCCGCAGGAGGCTCGACAATGACTTCTGAGGGCGAGTGCTATGTCTATATCGTCCTACCCGGCGAGACGGAATTCGTCACCGCGGGTCGCTTTCGCGTTTCCGAAACGCGGGACGGCGCATCGCTCGGGCGGTTCGTTTACGGTCGCCGCTACCTCGCCCGTAACGATGCCGTCGAACTCGACCCCGTCGAGCTGCGCCTTGCGCGCCGTACCTATGAAACGGTGCGCATGAAGGGGCTCTTCGGCGCGATCCGCGATTCCATGCCGGATTACTGGGGGCGGCGCGTCATCGAAAGGCACAGCGGCCATACCCAGCTGGAGGAATTCGACTACTTGATGCGAGGCGCGGATGACCGCGCTGGCGCGCTGGGGTTCGGCCTCGGGGTCGAGCCCCCGGCCCCGCGCCGGCAGTTCAACCGCACGCTCGATCTGGAGCGGCTGCAAAATGCCGCCGACGCTATTATCGCCGACGATCCCGAGCGCGCCGGATCGGCCCGCATCCAAGCGGAGGAATTGTTGCTCGTGGGCACGTCGATGGGCGGTGCGCGCCCTAAAGCCGTAGTTCAGGACGATCATACGCTTTGGCTCGCCAAGTTCGGCCGCCAGGACGACCGCTGGAATCACCCGCGCGTCGAGCACGCGCTGCTGCTACTGGCGGGCGCGTGCGGCGTCGCTGCTGCCGACAGCCGCATCGAGACGATCGGCGAACGCGACGTGTTGCTGGTGCGGCGCTTCGACCGAGACTGGGGCCGTAACGGCTATCACCGCCACCGCATGATTAGCGCCCTCACGCTGCTGCAGTCCGAAGACAGTCAAGCCGACCGGGGGCGGTGGTCTTACCTCTTGCTCGCCGACGAAATCCGCCGTGCCAGTGCGCGGCCGGAAGAAGATTTGCGCGAGCTATTCGCGCGCATGTGCTTCAACGCGGCGATATCGAATCTCGATGATCATCCGCGCAATCACGCCCTGCTCGCCAAGGGTCGGGGCTGGCGCCTGAGCCCCGCTTACGATCTGACGCCGAGCCCGGTGGTCGCCTTGGACCGGCGCGATCTCGCCATGGAATGCGGGCCAGCCGGTCGGCGCGCGAACAAGGCGAACCTGATCGGCGCGGCCGGGCGGTTCTTGCTGGACAAGGACGAAGCCGAGGCGATCTTTGCGCACATCACCGAAACCGTGCGCGGCGCGTGGCATGCCACGATGCGCTGCGCTGGCGTGAGCGATCGGGATTGCCGTGCGATCGCCAGCGCCTTTCTCTATGAGGGGCTGTTTTTCGAAATGGCGGGTCGAGATGTTTGAAGACGATATTCCGGCGAACGTCATCCAGTATTTCGCCGACGTTCTCGGCGATGCGAATGCAGGTTTGAGCCGTCCCGGATACCGTGGGCGACGGCTACACATGTGGTCGAACATGACGCGCGGCTGCCGTACCCGACCTATCCGTTCGAAGCGCCGAACAAGCGCGCGGTTTTGTACGAGAACCTGATGCAGTCGTAGTGGCAGCACGCTGAACAGCTCCTCTCAGTTATAGCCCCCGTAGTACTGCACTCTTCCTCGAACCACAGCGTTGATCCAGGGGCCAGCAGAACCTGTTGAGCCGTGCAACGGCGCAGGGGCACGAGCTAGTCAGCAAAATTGTTCAGGATCTTCGCGCGGCAGAGTTAGCGAGCGAACTCGCTGGTCCGAAAGCAATGGGCTTCAGGTTTCCCGGATGCGCAGCCCTTCATTAACAGCATCCCCCTTCCTTCATTCACAGCATCCCATCTAAGCGACACCCGCCACACCATGGTGGCCGCAGCGCTAACGGCTTGTTGCCAATAAGGCGCCGCAAGGGGACGCGCCAAAATTGTGAGTCAATTCGCTAGATTCCCTTTTTTAAAAGCATACGATTGCAACCGCATAAAGCACAGGAGATTATCAATGTATCATCATGGAATAACGTATGTTTTATTTTTCATGCTTGGGCTCTCCGGGGTCGCTTGCGGTCAAGGACTTGGGGGTTCGCCGCTCGATTTCTACGTTGGCGGCAGTGTGGGCGCTTCAGTCGTCAACCTGGACTACGACAACGGCGTAGAGATAAACGGGTTAGGTGCCATCGGCGGCAAGGTGTTCGGCGGCCTGATAGTCAACAAATACATCGGCATCGAGGGCCAGTATGTCCGCTTCGGCGAGGCGGAGATCAAAAGCGCCGGGGGATCAAGCGATACCGATCTCACCGGTTGGGGTTTCGCCGCAACGGGTAATGCACCCATCACCGAGCGTCTGACCCTCGTTGCTCGCGCGGGATTCCTTGACTGGGAAAGCGACGAGGACGACGGCACCGACTTGCACGTTGGCGGCGGTTTCCGCTTCGAGGCGTTTGATAATTTCGCCCTACGTGCGGACTGGGACTTTTACCCGTTGAATGCCGATGGCGTCGACCTGAATACCCATATGGTAACGATCGGCGGCCAGTTCAATTTCTGATTCGGGGCATCCGCTACATTGAGCCGGCCGTGCGCCGGCTCTTCTCATTCGGATACCACAGTTGCTGGATCAGGGGACAATAGTAGCGCGAGGGACGAACTTTTCACGCCAAACACATGTCAATTAGCACGGCAGCGGATTGAGCAAGCTCAGGTGCTCGACATGATCTTGCTCTTCGTAGTCAATGCGGTAGCGGCCCCGGAGCGGCGCGCACAGCCGTGCGCCAACTCCACCGGATAGCCGCGCTCGAACGTCGAAAGCGTGCGTTGCGATCGATCCCGAGCTTGTGCCGCGCGCGCGGCTTGCGATTCATAATCGCGCCGCCTCCATGATGGGGCTCGATATACGTATCATGGGACGGCGCCATGGCTACAATTGGCTGACGCACGCCGCTTTCGATCCGAATTAGCTGCCCATCGCCACCGCTTCCGAATGCTCCTGCGCTCGGATCGGCAGCGAAGGCTCAGGTAGTTGCGTTGTTAAGCATTGGAGAGTGCCGTGGTTACAATGAGCGCACTTGACCGTCAACCGGCAACCGACGGCGCCGAACCGCTACCGAAGTTCTTCATCGTCGGCGCCCCCCGCTGCGGGACCACCGCGATGAGCCACTATCTCAGCAGACATCCCCAGATCTGCTTTGCCCGCCCCAAGGAACCGCACTTTTTTACCTCGCCCCTGATCGTCTCCGGCAAGGCGAGCCTTCGGCGCGACTATATCGGGCGCTTCTTCAGCCACTGCGGGCACGCCAAACCCATCCTGGGCGAGGGCTCCGTATCGTATTTGTACTCGAAAGAGGCCCTCGAAGGCATTGTCCAAGTCAATCCACAGGCGCGCTTCATCGTGATGCTGCGCTCGCCGGTGGCGATGATCCAGTCATACCACGCACGCATGCTTTTGCTGCTGCAAGAGGACGTCAGAGATTTCGGCGAGGCTTGGCGACTACAGAGCCTACGCGCTCGGGGAAAACGGATACCGCGTACCTGCGGCGACCCAAGGTGCCTGCAGTATGGCGAAATCGG
>JAKDMP010000151.1 GCA_030452225.1 Gammaproteobacteria bacterium | reverse complement strand
GTGCAGGGCGTAGTAGCGGCCGTTGTGGTTGTAGCTGCGCCGATAAGGCAATGCGCGAAGATGGCGAAACGCCGTCATCGCCGAGACCCCGCCAAGCGCGGCGCGAATCGTGGGCATATCGACCACCGTGTGCTCGGCGAGTAGCTGGCGGAGGGTCTCGGAGCGTCTCGCGGTCCCCATGGATTGTTATAGTATTCGTTTTGGCTTCCGCTGTAAACGAATACTATAACAAAATATCGCTCCGAATAGGGTTTTGGCGCACCGCACGCCGATCTATCACCTCAAAACGCCGAGAAAACTGTTAGGGTATGCGTTAAGGGACGGCGCGGTTGGCCTTTGAATTCAAATCGTTACGCGCGCCAACCGTTTCGTGACGCGGTAGGTTCTGCTTATAGATTTCCCAATACGCGCGCCCAAACGTGCCTGGCGCCGATGTGCCCAATGCGTCATAGCGCGCCGCGAGATCGGGATTCGGGTTGCGGCGATACGGGAGCAGCACTTCCATGATACCCGAACCGTCCCACGGCTCATCCCATAGACTCTTAATATTCTGCCGCGTCATGTCTTGTAAGACCCAATCAAGATGCAGACGGGATTCGGCAAGCTGTGTCACATAGTCTTCACGGATCGCGAGTGCTTCGGCGTATGCGAGGAAGATTTCGATTTTCGCATGATCCAGCAGGCCATCTACCAAAGGCGTAACCGCTAGAAACCGACAGGCGGCCGCCCGTTGATCGGGTGTGGTCAATGCAGTGGCAAGCTCGGATGGAGTAACGGACGGCAATGCTTCGATTCGGAGATCATCATTCATATGCAGTCGGAAAACGTAACGGGCGGCCGCTTTCAACCCGCAGGCGCTGGCCTCAGATAACGGTTGGCGACCGTTCTCTGTCGCGACCGCGCGCATGGCTCCAAGAATGGCCCCGGCCTCGGTGTCGTTTGCCTGAATCAACATGGTTCCGAGCCCTCATCGTTGCGTTTCGTTATCGCCCAAAGTATAGCAAGTACAAGCACCGGCACTGGTCCGCGGATTCTTAGGGTGCTCGCATGCGCGCGCCCCGACGTAGGTGCAGGAGGCATGAGAGGCATGGATCGAACGAGCAATATCGGGCGGCTAGAGCGCGAGGAATTCGACGTGCTGGTCATCGGCGGTGGCGCGACGGGGGCCGGTGTGGCGCTCGATGCGGCTTCGCGCGGCCTCCGCACGGCGCTGGTCGAGCGTGGCGATTTCGCCGGCGGCACTTCCAGCCATTCAACCAAGCTCGTGCACGGCGGCGTGCGCTATCTCGAAGCGGCGGTGACGCCCCTCGATCGAGCGCAATTCCATCTCGTGCGCGAGGCTTTGGCCGAGCGCGCCATCCTGCTCCGAATCGCGCCGCACCTGGTGCATTCGCTGCGCACGGTGGTGCCCGCGTATTCGCTGGGCTCGGCGCTGTTCTACCGCATCGGTTTGTGGCTTTACGATCGCGCGGCGGGCGAGGCGGCGATCGGGCGCAGCCGGTTCCTGTCGCGAGCCGCGATGCTGCGCTCTTTTCCGCGTCTGCGCCGAAAAGGGCTGCGCGGCGGCGTCGCCTACTACGATGGCCAGTTCGACGACGCGCGCATGAATGCCACGCTCGCGTTGACGGCGGCGCGGGAGGGCGCGGCGCTCGCCAACCGCGTCGAGGCCACCGCCTTGCTCGATGCCGATGGGCGTAGCGCGGGCGCGCGGGCGCGCGGGTGCGCGACACCGTGCACGGGCGCGGGCTCGACGTGCGCGCGCGGGTCGTCGTGAACGCGGCGGGGCCGGGGAGCGATGCCATCCGGTGGCTGGAGGACCCCCACGCGCAACCGTTGCTGGAGGTCAGCCGCGGCACCCATCTCGCGCTCGAGCGCGCCTGGGCACCGGGCGAGGACGGCCTGCTGATTCCCAAAACGAGCGACGGCCGTGTCCTTTTCCTGCTGCCCTGGGAAGGGCGCGCGATCGCCGGCACGACCGACGTGGGCGTGGAGGCGGCGGGCGATTCGAGGCCAAGTGCGGCCGAGGTGGATTACCTGTTCGGCCAGTTGGCCGAGTGGCTCGAGCCCGCGCCGGCGCGCGCGGACTTGCGCGCGGTCTGGGCGGGGCTGCGCCCGCTGATCGGCGAAGGGGCGCAGCGCACCGCACGCATCGTGCGCGAGCATCACGTCGAAGTCGGCCCGAAGGGGCTCGTCAGCATCGCCGGCGGCAAGTGGACGACCTACCGCCTGATGGCCGAGGAGACGGTGGATCGCGCGATCGAGACGGCGGGGTTAGATCCGCGCAACGGCTGCCGCACCCACGAGTTGCCGCTGGTGGGCGCCGAGGGCTACCGGGCGGAGTTGGCGGACGAGCTTGCCGAAGCGCACGATCTCGACCGCGATATCGCCGGGCATCTCGCCCGTGCCTATGGCGGATTGGCCGCGCGCTTGCTCGCCGAAGCTCATGCGCACGGCAAACGCCGCCTCGCGCAGGGCTATCCCTATATCGAGGCGGAAGTGCTTTGGGCACGGCGCCACGAGATGGCGCTGACGGCCGAGGACGTGCTCGCCCGCCGCCTGCGCCTCGCCTTCCTCGACGAGACTGCCGCGGCCGCCGCGCGCCCATGCGTCGAAGCCCTGCTGCACGCGGCACGGTAGACTAACGTATGGGTCATGCGCCAGGCGCTCGAATGTTGCCACAAGGGTTGGGGCACCGCGATCATCATCGGGCCTCTGATCTGAAGGGGCTGTCCGCTGTCACACCCCGTGGCGTGTGTTGCAACATTGAATACGGCTCCAGTCCCTCAAGCAACGGCAACGCGGGCAACCGCAACCGCTTGTGCTCAACGGCGCGAGCTGGCATACCCGCGCAATGAATGTTCGCGCCCGGCGCCTTGGGCAGTTCTCGTGGGCACTCTACGACTGGGCCGGCTCCGCCTTCTCGTCGGTGATCATCACCTTTGTCTACGCCACCTACTTCAGCCAGGGGATCGCGGAAGACCCGGTGACCGGCACCGCCGAATGGGGCTGGGCGATGTCGGCGAGCGGCATCGTGGTCGCCCTTGTGAGCCCGGTGCTGGGCGCCATCGCCGATGCCGGTGGCCGGCGCAAGCCCTGGCTGGCGGCCTTCACCGCGCTGAGCGTGAGTGGCTGCTTGCTCTTGTGGTACGGCCGGCCATCGCCCGAGATGGCGCTGGCGGTGCTGGTGATCGCGGCGCTTACTAACGTCGCTTTCGAGATTGCCGGCGTATTCTACAACGCCATGCTGCCTGAGATCGTGAGCCGCGACTACTTGGGCCGGCTCTCCGGCTGGGCCTGGGGCCTTGGCTACGCGGGCGGCCTTGCCTGCCTGATCATCACGCTTTACGCCTTCGTGCAGGCCGAGCACCCTTTGTTCGGCCTCGACCGGTCGCAGGCCGAGGACGTGCGCATCTCGGGGCCGCTCGTGGGTCTATGGATGGCGGTGTTCAGCCTGCCGCTGTTCCTGTTCACGCCCGACCGATCGAGCGTTCGCCTGCCGGCGGTTGAGGCGGTGCGGCGCGGCTTCGGCCAGTTGCGCGACACCTTCGCCGACATCCGCCGCGACCGGTCCATCGGCCGCTTCCTGCTCGCGCGCATGATCTACAACGACGGACTGAACACGCTGTTCGTGTTCGGCGGCATCTACGCGGCCGGCACCTTCAACATGGGCATGGCCGAGGTGATCAAGTTCGGCATCGTGCTCAACGTCACTGCCGGGCTCGGCGCGCTGGCCTTCGGTTGGATCGACGACTTGCTGGGCGCCAAGCGCACGATTCTGATCGCGCTGGTCGGATTGCTCGCCTGCGGTACCGCCGCCGTCCTGGTCGAGAGCACGGCTGGATTCTGGGTCGCCGGCAGCCTGCTCGGTATCTTCGTCGGGCCGGCCCAGGCGGCGAGCCGCTCGCTCATGAGCCGCATCGCGCCGGCACGAAAGCGCACCGAGATGTTCGGACTATACGCTTTGTCCGGCAAGGTCACGGCGTTCGTCGGCCCATTCGTGCTCGGCTCGGTCACCTACTGGAGCGGCAGCCAGCGCCTGGGCATCGCGACGATTCTCATTTTCTTTCTGGTCGGCATGGCCTTGCTCCTGCCGCTCGACGAGGCGGAGCAGACGAAGCAGGCGGCGCACACGACACTTTGAATGACGTTGCGCGCATGAACACTGGCAATATCTGGCGCAGAACGTAATACTTTGCATTGCTTGGCGCGTTATGGGGGCGAAAGGACAAAACCAATGAGCCAACGTATTGAAGACTACGCGCTGATCGGCAACATGCGCAGCACCGCACTGGTTGGCCGCGACGGCTCGATCGACTGGTTGTGCCTGCCGCGCTTTGACTCCGAAGCCTGCTTCGCCGCACTGATCGGCGAGCGTGACAACGGCCGCTGGCTGATCGCGCCTAAAGAAGCAACCAAGAAGATCACGCGCCGCTACCGCGACGAAACCTTGATCCTGGAGACCTTATTCGAGACGGATTCCGGCACGGTAGCACTGATCGACTTCATGGCCTTGCCGCGCGATGGCATAGAGATCATCGACGTCGTTCGCATCATCGAAGGTCGGCGAGGCCGGGTGGCTATGCAAATGGAGGCTATTTTCCGTTTCGGCTACGGCAAGATTACGCCGTGGGTGCGGCGCCAGGATTCCGGGCTGCAGGCGATCGCGGGCCCGGATGCGCTGCAACTGCGCACGCCGCTGGAGCTGCGCAGTCAAGACAAGACCACGGTAGCCGAGTTCACCGTCGCGGCTGGTGAGCGTGTGCCGTGCGTGCTGACCTGGTACATGCCCTGGCGCGATGCGCCCGCGGCGCGCGATGCCGAGGCGGCGCTGGAGGAGGCACAGCAGTGGTGGCGCGACTGGAGCGGGCGCTGCAAGGTGCGCGACGAGTACCGCGAGCCGGTGGTGCGCTCGCTGATCACGCTGAAGGCGCTGACCGACAGCGAAACCGGCGGCATAGTGGCCG
>JAKDMP010000035.1 GCA_030452225.1 Gammaproteobacteria bacterium | reverse complement strand
CCGCGATAGACTGGCGCGATCTACAGGCTTCGATGCCAAAACTTGCCTCATCATGCCACATTCCGGAATTCGTTCAATAACTTGTAAGCCAGTGCCAGTCGGCCTCGTGAATAATACAGGTTAGCACCGTCAAACCCTCGCACTCCTTCCGCGGCCTGCGACACGGGAGCCGGCGTCAGGGGAAGAAGATCAGCACGATGTAGGCGAAAAAGAGGGCGATATGCACCAGGCCCTGCAACATGTTGGTGCGCCCGCCGGTAAAGGTCAGCATGGAGACCCCGAAGGTCAGCACGAGAAGCACCGTCGAGGCGGCGCTCAGCCCCAGGTAGGCACTGCGATTCAGGGTCAGGTCGACAATCAGCACGGCGGGCACCGTCAGGCTGATCGTCGACAACGCTGTGCCCAGACCGATATTGACCGAGCGCTGCATGTGATTTGCGCGGGCCGCCGCGATGGCCGCCACGCCTTCGGGGGCGAGCACCAGAATCGCCACCGCCAGCGCGCCCAGTGCGGAAGGCAGCCCGGTACGATCGATGCCGATATCGAGGGGCAGGGCGAAAAGCTTTGCGGTCAGTACGACCAGGAGCAGATAGACCAGCAGGAAAAACGCGTGATACAACCAGCCGCGCTGCCCGGAATCATCGGCTGCGCCCGCGCCCTCCGGCTCGGGCGGCAGGAAATAGCTGCGATGCCTGCGCGTCTGTATGGCAATGAAGACGCCGTACAGCATGAACGAAATAATGATCAGAAAAATGCTTTCCCCGAACGTATGGATGCCTTCGCCTCCTCCGCGGGTATAGTTGGGCAAAATGAGCGCCAGCACGGTCAGGGGGATCAGTACGCTCAGAAAGGTGATTGTGCCCTGCAGGTTGTAGGACTGTTCGTGATGCCTGAGACCGCCGAGCAGGAGGCCCACGCCGATGACACCGTTGAGGACAATCATCAGCACCGAAAACATGGTGTCCCGCGCAAAATGCGGATCCGCCGAACCATGAAGCATGACGGTAATCACCGTCACCACTTCGATCGCGATCGCCGACAAGGTGAGAATCAGGGTGCCGTAGGGCTCGCCGAAGCGATGGGCAAGATGTTCGGCGTGGCGCACGGCGGAAAAGGCCGCCGTGACCGCACCAACGAAGAAACCGACGAAGGCGAAGATGAGCATGGCACCATTGAGATGCTCGTCGCCCAATTCGGGTTTGAATAGCCAGCCCACGACCAGGATCACGAGCGAAAACGGCAGCGCCCATTCCCGCGGGATACGCCGCATCAACGCGGACAGACCGAAGTCGGCTTTCATCTGCATCCCTGTTCGTCAGTGCGCACAGTATGCCGGAGTCCTCCCGCCCCGACAATGCTCTAAACTGGCAGCCTTGCAAAAGGGTTGATCCAGAGACAGAGCGCCATGACGCAGCTTATCGGCTCCCACAACCGCAGAATGGCCCTGACCTGGACCTGGTTGTCGCTGGTCGTCGCGATTGCCGCCGCCATCGTTGCCGCGTTGCCCGGGCCGCTCTACCGCTACGGCCTGATCTCGATCACGGATGCCTTTTACATGGTGATGTACGGGGCATGGACGGGTATCGCCGCGGTGCTGGCCGGCATCGTCGGCGTTGTCGCAACGATTCTCACCCGGCGCTTTCGCATGCTCGGGGTGGCCGTACTGGCGATCGCGATTGGGCTTGTGACGTTCATCTGGCCGTACACGATCAATCGCAACGCACATATCGCGCCGCCCATCCACAGCATTTCGACCGACACCGAACACCCGCCGCCATTCACGGCGCTTGCCGACGTGCGCCGCAACAGCCTCAACGGGCTGGTGTACGGTGGCAACCCGGGCGGCAACCTGGCGGGCGCGGAACTCTCGGCGCTGCGCGGGTTTTTCAACCGCCCCGCCGGGCGCGCGAGCCCCCGCCGCAAAATGGCCATGAAGGCCTGCCGAAGCTGGGGACCCGATTGCCTGGCCGCCGTGCAAGCTGCGTACTATCCCGCTATCCGTCCCCTCGAACTGCCGCATGTCCCGCCGGATGCCGCCTATGCCGCGGCACTGGAGGCCGCCCGCGACATGGGTTGGGACATTGCCGCCGCGAATGGGGGAAACCGGCACATCGAGGCCACGGCCACCTCCTTCTGGTTCGGCTTCAAGGCCGACATCGCCATCGATGTCGGCGCCGCCACAGGCGGCGGCAGCATCGTCAATATCCGCTCCGAATCGCGCCGCGGCCTGACCGATCTCGGCGCCAACGCAAGACGGGTTCACACCTTTCTGGATAATGTGCAGCAAAACCTGCCGGAACCGCGATCATGACCGCCGAACCCCTGTACCGCGCCGAACTCGAGAGCCTGCCGCGCGTCCACGGCGGCAAGGTACGCGACATCTTCGCGGTGGACGAGGCGCACTGGCTGATCGTCACCAGCGATCGCCTGTCCGCCTTCGACGTCATTTTCCCCGACCCGATTCCCGGCAAGGGCGAGGTGCTGACCGATCTGTCCCGCTTCTGGTTCGAGGCCACCCGCGACCTCGTCCCCAACCATCTCGCCGCCATGACGCTGCACGAAGCGGTGCCCGACCAGACGGAGCGCGCCCTGATCGCGACCCGCGCCATGGTGGTGCGCAAGTTTCGCGCCCTGCCTGTGGAAGCGGTCGTGCGCGGCTACCTGGCCGGCTCCGGCTGGAAGGATTACCAACGCGAGGGCGGCGTCTGCGGCCAGCCGCTGCCGCAAGGACTGCGGCTTGCGGACCGGCTGCCCGAGCCGATTTTCACCCCGGCCACCAAGGCGGAGGAAGGCGAACACGACGAAAACATTTCCTTCGCCGCCTGCGCCGAACTCATCGGCCGCGACCTGGCCGAGCAGGTTCGCGGCACGGCGTTCGCGCTCTACCGCTTCGCGGCCGAACATGCGCGCATGCGCGGCATCATCATAGCCGACACGAAGTTCGAGTTCGGCGTCGATGAGCGCGGCGGACTCGTTCTCATCGACGAAGCACTCACGCCTGATTCCTCGCGCTTCTGGCCCGTCGCGGACTGGCAACCGGGGGCGAGCCCGCCTTCTTTCGACAAACAATACGTGCGCGACTGGGTGGAAGCGAGCGGCTGGGACAAGCGCCCGCCGGCGCCCGCCCTGCCCGCCGAGGTGATCGCCGGCACCGCGGAGCGCTACGACCAGGCCCGGCGCCGTATAATTCACCGTTCTGCATAAAATCATCCGGTGGAATAGTCATGCGCAAATTATTGTTGTGGGCCGCGGCGTTAACCTTCAGTTTTGCCGCATTCCTGGCTTCCTGCGCCACGCAGCAACCGGCGGCGGACAGCCAGAAGCCTGCATCCGCCGGCCAGAAGGATGCCAACCGGCCCGACCGTGCGCCGACCGCCCCGGATAGCGCTGCCTATTATTCGGGCGCGTCCTTCTCCAGATAATCGAGCTTCCCGGAACGGCCGTTCCAATCGTCGGCATCGGGGGGTGGGTCGATTTTTTCCGCAATCACCGGCCACCTTGGCGCAAGCTCGGCATTGATATCGAGGAAGTGCCCCTGATCGTCGGGCACTTCGTCATCCGGAAAAATCGCGTCCGCGGGGCATTCGGTCACGCACAGGGTGCAGTCGATACACTCGTCCGGATCGATGGCAAGAAAATTCGGCCCTTCGTGGAAGCAGTCCACGGGGCAGACTTCCACGCAATCGGTGTATTTGCACTTGATGCAATTTTCGGTTACGACATGCGTCATTGATACTGGCCTCAAGTAGCCACGCTCAAGCTTACCCAGCCCCCGGATTTTTGCCTTGATTTGTGTCAAAGCTTTCCCGGCGCATCGGATTACGATTGACCCGGTTGGTACCGGTCCCGGATCATCATGACAACGCTCGCCATTTTGCGCGCACTGCATGTCGTCGGCGTCGTATGGTGGATCGGCGGCGTGGCAATCGCCACCTGCGTCATCCTGCCCATGGTGCGAAGGTTTCCCCCGGAGGAGCGCCTGCAGCGCATCAAGCAATTCGAACACCGCTTTGCCGTGCAGGCGCGCATCGCCGTGCTCATCGTCGGTATCACCGGTTTCTGGATGCTGGCGGAACTCGGCGGCATCGCGCGTCTCACCGCGCCGGGCGCCTGGTGGCTGGACCTGATGATCCTCGTCTGGCTGATTTTCGCCTTGCTCCTGTTCATCGCCGAACCCCTCGGCCTGCCGGCGAAGGTCGGCCTGATCCAGAGCCCCTTCGGCTTCCAGATGCTGCATACCGTGATGCTGATTCTTGCGCTCGCGGCGGTTTTTGCCGGCGTTCTCGGTGTGCACGGCGGCTTGTAATCCGTGCAGCATGAAACGGCGAATCAGCGGCCTTCATCTCGATGACGAGCGCCACTGGGTGGCAGAACTCGAGTGCGGGCACACCCAGCACGTTCGTCATCGCCCGCCGTGGCAGAATCGCCCCTGGACGCAGAGCGCTGCGGGCCGCAAACGGATGCTCGGCCATCCCCTCGACTGCAGGTTGTGCGACAAGGATGCGGATCCTCGCGGCGCGGCCTGAGACAACAGGGAGTCCCCCTTGCCGCCGTTCCATGACGAACCGCGCAGCCTCGAATTTCATCCGCCCTGATCACGTCCATGCTCGAACCATGGGCACCGCCCAAATGTTATCGTTGCCATGGAAGACACTTTTGGAGATCGCATGCCGGAGAGAAAGCCTGTAACCGTCATTGCCGGAATCGGCCCCGGTCTGGGTGCGGCGCTTGCCGCGCGTTTTGCCCGCGAGGGCCACGCCATCGCCCTTTTGTCCCGCTCCGAACAGAGTCGTGCTCCCATTGTCGAAACACTTCGAAGCCAACACCGGGGCGTGGAAGGTTTCGCATGCAACGCCGGTGACCCCGCTTCGGTGCAGGACGCCTTCGAGAAGGTTCGCGACAGCCTGGGCGCGCCCACGGTGTTGCTCTACAACGCCGGCAGTTTTGCCGCGGGCGGGATACTGGAGCTATCGCCGGAAGTTTTCGAAGCAGCCTGGCGGGCGAATTGCTACGGCGGCTTTCTCACCGCGCGCGAAGTCCTGCCCGCGATGATCGAAGCGGGCGCCGGAACGATTCTTTTCACCGGCGCGACCGCGGCCCTTCGTGGCGGGGCCGGATTCGCCGGACTGGCGGTCGGGAAATTCGGGCTTCGCGCGCTCGCACAAAGCACGGCGCGCGAGTTTGCACCGCAAGGCATCCACGTCGCCCACGTCGTTATCGACGGCCAGATCGGCGGGCCGAAAAATCGCGAGCTGCAGCCCGAACGCACCGGGGAAACCTTCCTCGCCCCGGAAGCCATCGCCGACGCCTACTGGCAGCTTCACAACCAGCCGCGCAGTGCCTGGACCCAGGAACTCGACCTTCGCCCCCACGTGGAAAAGTTCTGAAGGCAGCCATGTCCTTCTTTCTTCGAGGAACCATCCGGCCGCCACAAGTGGAACGCCGGTAGCCGGGGCGAGAAGCCTGCAACATACCGGCGTGGCTCTTCGGTTTGGCGACGACACGGATTTGTGCGATGATGCGCAGCGGAGCAGTCGGCAAGGCGGAACCAGGAATGAAATTGCTGCGCGTGGCTTTGGCGAGCCTCCCCTTCCTCGCACTGATCCCCGGCGTGCTGTTTGCCAACCGCATCGAGCCCTTCGTGCTGGGGCTGCCCTTTCTCTTCTTCTGGGTCATCGCGTGGACGGTGGCCACCTCGCTGATCATGGCGATCGTCTACAAGCTCGATCCGCATACGCATGAACCCGACGAGGGTCAATCGGGCGCCGATTGATGGCGCTTTCGCTGATCGCCCTCACCTTTGCCCTGGCCATCGCGCTGGGACTCCTCTCGCGGCGCGGCAAGCGCATGGACCTGGAGCAATGGACGATCGGCCGGCGCGGCTTCGGCGTCGTGCTGGTATTCCTGCTCATGGCCGGCGAAATCTACACCACCTTTACCTTTCTCGGCGCAAGCGGTTACGCCTACGGGCGCGGCGCGCCGGCGTTTTACATCCTCGCCTACGGCGCGCTCGCCTACATCCTCGCCTACTGGCTGCTGCCGCCGGTGTGGCGCTACGCGAAAGAGCATCACCTCATCACCCAGGCCGATTTTTTCGCGCATCGCTTTTCCAGCCGCGAACTCGGCATCGCGGTCGGCCTGATCGGCGTGCTGGCGATGCTTCCCTATCTCGCCTTGCAGCTCAAGGGGCTCGGCCTGATCGTGGAGGTCGCTTCGGGCGGCGCGGTCGGTGCGACGACAGCCATCCTCATCGGCACCGCCGGCCTGGTCGTATACGTCATCGCCTCGGGCATCCGCGCCTCGGCCTGGACCGCGGTCGTCAAGGACGGCCTGATCCTCATCGTCGCCATCTTTTTGGGCATCTATCTTCCCTGGCAGGCCTACGGCGGCATCGAACCGATGTTCCGCGAACTCACCGCCACGCACCCAGACCTGTTCACGTTGCACCTGCCGCAGGGCACGCTGTGGTTCATGTCCACCGTGCTCATTTCCGCGCTCGGCTTCTGGATGTGGCCGCATGCCTTCGCCTACACCTTTTCGGCGCGCAACGAAAACGCCTTTCGCAAGAACGCGATGGTGCTGCCGCTCTATCAGCTCTTCATGCTGTTCATATTTTTCGTCGGCTTCGCCGCGCTCGGGCTGGTGCCCGATCTTGCCGAACCGGACCTGGCCTTGCTGGCAGCGACCGCTGCCACGCTGCCCGACTGGGTGCTCGGCATCGTTGGAGGCGCAGGCGTGCTGGCCGCCTTGGTGCCGGGTTCGCTCCTTCTGATCGTGATCGCAACCTTGCTTGCCAAAAACGGCTTGGCGCTCGCACCCGCCTTCGCCGGGGAACGGCGCATCACGCTTGCCGCGCGCATCCTGGTGGTGCCGATCGCCATCGCCGCAGGGGCCTTCGCGGTATTCGGCTCGAGCGGCATCGTCGGGCTGCTGCTCCTCGGCTACAGCTATATTACCCAGCTTTTCCCGGGATTGGTGCTATCCTTCGCCGCGCGCCGCTCCATTTCCACCGCAGGCGTTTTCGCCGGGCTCGCCTGCGGCGTTGCCCTGGTGTCGGTGCTCGCCTTCACGCACCATCACATCGTGGCGCTCCTGCCATTCCTGCCGGATGAACTCACCGGCCTGAACGACGGCATCGCCGCCTTGGTCGTGAACATCATCGTGCTGTTTGCGGTCAGCGCCGTGACCCAACGCAAACGCGCATGAACCGCGCATGAAATCCGCCACCGTCATCCGCCATCTTCCTTTCGAGGGGCTGGGATCGTTCGCCGATCCGCTCGCAGCGCAGGGTTACACGATCCGGTACCTGGAGGCGGGGCTCGACGATCTCGCCGCAACCGATCCACTCGCAAACGATCTTCTGGTCGTCCTCGGCGGTCCGATCGGCGTACACCAGCAGACCGATTACCCGTACCTCGGCGACGAACTCGACATCGTGCGCTCGAGGATCGCGGCCGGCCGGCCGACGCTCGGCATCTGCCTCGGCGCACAGATTCTGGCGTGCGCTCTCGGAGCGAAAGTCGCCACCGCGCCCGCGCCCGAGATCGGTTGGTCGATACTCGAATTGACCGACGAGGGCCGCCATTCACCACTGCGCCACCTCGAGGGCGTCCCGGTGTTGCACTGGCACGGCGACCGGTTCGAACTGCCTGCCGGCGCGGAACGACTCGCAGCGACGCCGCCCTGCCCGAACCAGGCCTTTCGGCTCTCGTCCAACCTCCTCGGTTTGCAGTGCCACCCGGAAGTTCGCTGGCCCGAACTCGAAACCTGGCTGATCGGCCACGTTCGCGGACTCAAAACGGCCGGGATTTCGGTTCGCGCACTGCGCGAGGCCTCCCGTCGCCATGCACCCGTCCTGGTGTCCGCCGCCCGCCGTCTGCTGACCGACTGGCTCGCCGGGATCAAAACCTGATGGCGCGGCGGCCGGTCGCACGGCGCCGCGTTAGCCTGATTTGTGGTATATAGATGCCGAACAAGGGTAATCGCTCTACCGAAGGCAGCAACTTTCGGGACAACTTCGGGCAACGCGTCATTGGCATCTCCACTTGCTGATTCAACCATGGCAACTTACCGACAAGGCTCGCGTGGACCCAGGGTGGAAGCAATACAGCAGCGGCTCAAGGCCTTGGGTCACTACGTCGGTGCTGTCGACGGCATCTACGGCGCCGGTACGGAGCGCGCGGTGGAGGCATTTCAGCGTGCGGAAGGCCTGGACGCCGATGGCATCGTGGGTCCGGCTTCCTGGTCGCAGCTCTTTGCAGAGGAGGAGGCAAATCCGTCGGCAATTCTCGACGAGCCGCTCGATTACCGCATCCTTGCGTTGACGGCCTCTTTCGAGACCGGTTCGCCCCCGCCCCGATGTTTCTCCGGCATATCGGGCGATTTCGATGGGCAGGGCATCAGCTTCGGCGTATTGCAATGGAACTTCGGGCAGGGATCGCTGCAGCCGCTTCTCGACAAGATGGACGAGCGGCATCCGGAAGTCATGCAGGAGGTCTTCGGCGGGCATCTGGACAGGCTGCGGAGCGTACTGCAATCTTCACAGGATGAGCAAATGCAGTGGACGCATTCGATTCAAGGGCATGCAAACACGGCTCTTGACGAGCCGTGGTACGGCCTTTTCAAGCAGCTGGGCAACTGCAGGGAATACCAGCGGATTCAGGTGGAAGCGGCCCGCGGGATTTATGAAGCGGCCCTCGGTCTGGCGAGCAACTATGGCCTCGATTCGGAAAGAGCCGTGGCGCTCATGTTCGATATCAAGGTGCAGAACGGCAGTATTTCCGGTTTGACCAAACGGCAAATCAGAAAAGACTTTGACGCCCTCGCCGATGATGCCGACGAAGTGGCGCGATTGCGCATCATTGCCAACAGACGGGCGGAAGCTTCCAATCCTCGCTGGATCGAGGATGTACGCATCCGAAAGCTCACCATAGCGAACGGAAACGGATCGGTTCACGGCATCCATTATGAATTGGACCGGGATTACGGCATCAGCCTTGGAAGTGCCTTTTAGTCATGGCAGAAAAATGCGACGGGAGTATTGAAAAATGCCGAACATCACCGATGCGCCACCCGAATTCGTGGCAAAAGAATTGCAGGCTCTCAGTGCGGACTTGGACCGGGTGATCCCGGCCAAGAAGCTCGACAACAACCTTCTGGTCGCCACCTGGAACATCCGCGCTTTCGGCGACCTGACGGAACAATGGACGCAGGTGACCGCGGGAAGCCCCAAACGCAACCTGCACGCATTGTCGTGCATCGCCGAAATCGTTTCGCGCTTCGATGTCATTGGCATACAGGAGGTGCGCGGCAACCTGAAGTGCCTAAGAGACATGCTCAGGGCGCTCGGTCCCCACTGGAGTTTCGTCATGACCGATGTCACCCGGGGCGACCGCGGCAACAATGAACGCATGGCGTTCGTGTTCGATACGAGGAAAGTCGGGCTGTCCGGCCTGGCCTGCGAATTGGTGGTTCCTGAAGATCAGGATATCGGCGAGAATGCGTTCGCACGGCAGTTTGCGCGAACGCCTTATGCCGTCGCGTTCAAGACTGGCGGACAGACGTTTATCCTGGTTACCCTGCATATCTACTACGGGGCCGGGCCGGAAGACAGGATCAAGGAGCTGAAAGCAATCGCGCAGTGGCTTTCCGACTGGGCCGAAGAAGAGGACGCCTGGGATCATGACCTGATTGCCCTCGGCGATTTCAATATCGACAGAATTGACGACCCGCTTTACCGCGCATTCACTTCCACGGGTCTGTTCACGCCTCCCGAATTGAATAATGTCCCCCGAACCATCTTCAGCGAACCTGGCGGCGAGGACGACGAAAAATTCTACGATCAAATCGCCTGGTTTGCGAACGATGAAGGCAAACCGAAGTTGTCCATGCGATACGGCGCGGCCGGCAGCTTCGATTTCACGAAAACGGTCATGACGTCGCTGAGCGAACAGAGCCTCTCGTGGAGGATATCCGACCATTACCCGCTGTGGGTGGAATTTTTGCTGTGAGGAAAGAAGCAGCTGTCCATGCGGAATTTTCCGGCGAAGCACCGCATTTCCATGCCTGCCGCCGGATACAGTACCGGGCCGGCCGTGGCCCGGGCGCCGGCCTCCCGGTGTGCCGGAGTATGATACATACCGCTCACTCCACCATCGGCCCAGGAGGTCATGAACATGCCCGCAAACGAAGCAAACCGAGAGGATGAACTCCGCGACCTGCTCACGGAAGCAATCACTGTGCAACTGGCCGCGCTCAAGGCGGGGATCAGTTTCTGGGAGGAGTGGGTCGAGCAGGCCTCCGCGTTCGTCGAGTCGGCGACCGACACGCTTTCCGCGATCAATTCGGGAGACCGCAATACGGACGATGCCTTGCTGGACTTACTCGACAGGGCGCGGGCGAGCGCGCGGGCGATGACGTTGATCCCGCAGCACGCGGCCACCCGCTTCCTCGAGGAGCTGGACGCGGCCGGAGGGAAACGGCCGGTCTCCGGGAAATCGGGACGTACGAAGAAGACTTCCGGCCACTCCACGACAGGCAGGTCGGGCGCGAGAAAGCCGCGGCCGAAGCGGGCTGCCAGGGCGAAGGAGTAGAAATCGGGCCGGGATCAGGTGGCCACGCGTTCCGCCATCGAGACACCGTGCGACCTCATCATGGCGGAGGGGTTTGACGGTGAGCTCGACCGGCTGAAGGCCTTCCTGGCTGCGTGGGTGGAGGGCAGCAGCCGCGAAATGAGACCCCTTCTCGACTGGCAGTTCCTGGGGCGCTCCAAATACTTCCGGCCCTTGACCGTTTTTGCCTGTCATGCGGCCGTTTGCACCGATGCGATCGACGAAGACAAGATCCGTGCGGCCGCCGCGATCGAGATGGTGCATAACGTCACGCTGATCGTGGACGACATCCTGGATCGATCCCGTTTCCGGCGCGACCTCCTCACGCTTCATTGCCGGTTTGGCCTGCTGCCGGCACTCATGGCCGCCGGGTACATCGCGGCCGATGCCTATGAACTGCTCAACCATCACCCGTTTGCCGGCCGCCAGGTCTCCGGGTTGTTCCGCCGTCTGGCCGTGGCGGAAACGCTGCAATGGCGGCTGCGTCGGCAGCCGCTGGGCATCGAGGACTGGCGCATTCTGGCCAACGAGGATACGGGCAGCATGTTCGAGGCTTGTGCCTGCCTGGGGACGGGCGACGAGACGCTGCGGACATACGGAGGATTGCTGGGCGCCTTGTACCACGCCTGCGACGACGTGGCCGACGTGAAAGGCGCCACGGCCCTCGGCGGCGGCGGCGAGGAAGACATTCGCGACGGGATACTGACGCTTCCCGCTGCGATCGCAATTCGGGAAGCAGAAACGGCCCTGCTGTTCCGTAACCCGACTCCCGGGGCACAAAAGGCGCTGCTGAAGAAACTGCAAGCCGCCCTGCCGGCCGCCGAGCGCTACCTCGACGCCCTCGCTGCCCAGGCGGAGGCCGAGGCGCATCGCGCGGCCTGCGCCCCGGAGGTGCTGATCAAGCTCGTACGAAACACACGGCAGCTGTCAAGTTGAGCCGAGTCCGGCCCAATGCCCGTCTTGCGGGTCACCGACGCGTCATGCGCGCCGGCGAAGCGACGTCCTGGCCCGCACTCGCTTGAGCGCGGGCCGTACAACGCGCGCGGAGGCCTGCTAAAAGCGGACGCTGACGCGGCCGTACACGAAACGTCCCGGAATGCGGTAGTACACCGGCAGGAACATGCCCGGTGAATAGGTCATCGCTACCGGCGGATCGCGATCCAATACATTGTTCACACCGAGCGTAAAGGTGGTATCCCATGCGGCAACCGTGTAGCTCGCCTGCACATCGTTGTACACGGTCGTGCCGAGGCGATTGGTGTTGCCGGCGTTGTTCGAGCACCAGGACCACGGCGGGGTCGAGGCCGTAACGGCCAGCGAGTCGCTGCACCTCTCGTACATGGGACCGATCAGGGACATGTTCCAGTTCGCAGCCCAGTTGCCGTAATTCCAGCCGAGCCTGAGTACCATGCGCCGCTTCGGCACGGCGGCCACGCTGCGCCGGAAAACATGGATCTCGCCCGCGCTGTCGGTACAGCGGCTGGCGATGCCGGCAGGCGTCTCGAGGACATCGCACTCGATCAGAAACTTCGTGAAGTTGGCGGAAAAATCGGCCGTAAACACGCCGATGGGGGTGGCAGGCATGACGTAATGAATACCGACGTCCCAGCCATTGGTGTGCAGGGAGCCGGCGTTGAAACGGGTCGCGGTGATCACCTGGATGATTCCGTTTTCGCGCACGATGGGCGCACAATAGGAGGAGACGGTTTCCAGGTAACAACCATCGAGAAGCGCCTGCGCACCGATGTCGCTTACCGCGTTCACGATCTCGATCTTGTAGTAGTCCGCGGAGACGCTCAACCCGGGCGCGAAGCTCGGGCTCCAAACGATGCCCAGGGTGCGCGTCAGGCTGCGCTCGGGATCGAGGTTCGGATTGCCGCCCGAGAGCACCGGAATGTCGGGCGTAGGCTGCGAGGCGCCGCTGTGGCCGTTGTTGGGGCAATTGGGGAGATCAAGCTGCTGGGCAGGCGGCAGCAACTGGTTGGCGACGCAGGGATCGCTCAGCACCTGCGGGCGCAACGACTGCGCGCTGAACAGCTCGCTGATGGTGGGAACGCGGTAGCCCTGTGACCAAGTGGCGCGAAAAAGAACATGGTCGTTCAACTGCCACTTGAACCCCACTCGCCCGCTCGAGGCATGACCGCTGCCGCCGATCGTCGGCCCCTTCTCACCGGGCTGGCCGCTCCATTCCGCCTGGGTAAAGCGCATGGCGAGATTGAGCGAAATCGCCTTGGCAAACGGCAAGTCACTGGCGAGCGGCAGACCGAGTTCCGCGTACTGCGAATTGGCATTTGTGCTGCCCTTGGTCGGCTGGATGGGGAAACCGATATACAAGCCGTTGACTACCGCGGCGCCCGGTTCGAACAGGCCGAACTGCTGGACGTATTCGTAGCCTGCCGCAAGTTGCCAGGGCCCGGCGTACCAGCCGTTGAAGAACGGACCGCCCAAGCCGGCATTGTAATCGCGGATGATCGCCTGGCTCGTGAAGTGGGATTGGAAATTGGTGTAATCAAGCATCTCCTTGGTGACGCCGCCAGAGCCGTGGAAGAAATCGAGCGGCACGCAGCCCGGGGTGGTCGCACAGGCCTGTGCCGGGCCGAGCCCGGCCTGCAAGGCCGCCGCGAAGGTGTGCCCGCCATTGCGAACCTCGGTTTCCAGCGACTGGCCATAGGCGTAATGCACGTTCCAGTGCCAGGGGTTGCCGAAAAGGGGAAAGCCGCCGTTGAAGCCGCCGTTGAAATAAAAACTGTTGAGGTTCTGCGTGATTCTGGAGTTGCCTTGCGCGAGCGGGCGGATACCGAGGAACGAAAGCACGCCAACGTCACTGGTACAGCCCCCTCCCGCCCCGGTGCCGTATTGGGCGCACCAGGCATCGAAAATCGGCGATCCCGGAGCCGCCGGCACTAGATCCATGTTGAAGGGGTTGTAAATATTGGTCGCGGATATGCCGACCGGCAGGCCGGCCACCCGCGTGCGGCCGGTAACGCCGATGCTCCAGCCGCCGGGCGGGGTGATCTCGGTCGCGTTGCGCCGCTCGTAAACGGTCATGTAGGAAAAGGTGACCCAGTCGGCAAGATCGTAATGCCCCTGGCTGTAGATGTGCCAGCGCTCCTGGCCGGTCTTGATCAAGCTCTCGGTGGCGTAGTTGTACAGATCCGCCGAGGTGAAGGGATGGGCCGCGCCGGAGGTCAGGGGTCCCGCGAGGTCGCAATGATAGGTAAACGCGCCGCCGCCCGCCGTGCACAGGCCGGCGAAGGGCCCCGTATTATTAGTCTCCAGAATCAGGTGGCCGTCGGGCGTCACCGGATCTCCGATCTGGTTGCCAAAACCGTAAACCGGGTAGCGCGAGATGTCGCGGTCGCCGGCAAATACCGGATCGGCATTGGAATAGCCGGCACCCAGAAGGACGGCCGAGCGATCGTCCGCCGTGCCGACGGTGAAATGAACCTGGCGGGTCTTGCCGTCGAATCCACCCCCCGCGCCGTGGGCGTCATAACCACCGAACATGCCGCCCGCCTCGGCGCCGGAAAAATTCCTTACCGTGACGATGTTGATCACACCCGCAATGGCGTCCGATCCGTAGATCGCCGAAGCGCCGTCAAGCAAAACCTCCACGCGCTGCACGATCGCAAGCGGGATGGTCGTCAAGTCAACCGGCCCGCCCACCGTCGGAATCCAGCGCTGGCCGTTCACCAGTACCAGCGTGCGGCTGGCGCCGAGATTATGAATGTTCGCCAATACCCGCCCGGTGCCGTTGGCATTGAAATGCGTGTTCCGTGCCGCCCCCAGAAAAGTCAGACTGTTGATGAGTTCGCCGATTTGCGTGAAGCCGCTCGCTTCGATCTGGGCGCGGTCGATGGTAACCACCGGCCCGGCGGCGGCAAGATCCGGCGCCGAAAGGCGCGTGCCGACCACCCTGATGGGCTCCAATTGCGTCGGTTTCTCATCGGCGGGCGCCTCTGCGGCAAAGGTCGGGATCGCGAACAAGGTGCCGACCAGCAGAACGGTCAGTGCGCGGGGGATCGGAAGCATGGTTGATTTCTCCTTGTCTGGTCGGCTTTTTGAAGGCCGCGGGGGACCGATGGCGCACGTTAACAAAATTTAATCCAGATTACAATCCTGTCATTTCCCGCGTCTGGAGTATGCTTTACAGTCTGTGTTTTCAAGTGCTTCGCCGCATGTCCCAAGGCTTTCACGGGAATAATGATTGTGCCTTGCCTGCCGTTCAAGGGCGCTCCAAACCGTCGGCGGCCGGCTTCGCGCCTCGGGCGGAGTGGACGATGCACCGGCGCACCTGGATGGCTTGGCCCGCTCATCCGGACACCTTCGCCCGAAGCGTGGCCGAAGCGCAGGCCGCTTATGCCCGCGTCGCCAACGCCTTGTGCGAATTCGAGCCGGTCGCCATGGTGGTCGGCCCCGATCACGAGGGAGTTGCACGGCGATCGCTTGCATCCGGGATCGACATACACGTCTGGCCGCTCGACGATGCCTGGATGCGCGATATCGCCCCGAGCTTCGTCCTCGACTCCGGGGGCCGAATGGCCGGGGTGGATTGGCGCTTCAACGACTACGGCAACAAGGACGGGCGCAACGTCGAGGGTTACGCCAACGACGCGGCGATGGCGGCGCGCATCCTCGAGCACCTGGATTGCGAATGCTTCCCCGCGCCGCTCGTTTGCGAAGGCGGTGCGCTGGTCGGTGACGGCGAGGGCACACTCGTTACGACCGAAAGCGTGGTGCTGAACGCCAATCGCAACCCGAGTGCAACGAGCGCGGAGGTCGAAGCGATTTTTCAGGATCATCTCGCCGTAAACAAAACGATCTGGCTGACGCGAGGACTTGCGGGCGACGACACCGACGGTCATGCCGACAATCTCGCCGCATTCGCTGCACCCGGCGTGGTGCTGGCGCTCAGCGAACATGATCCACACGATGACAATCACGCTGCACTCGCCGATTTGCACCGCCGCCTTGGCGATGCCCGCGACGCGCGAGGGCGCCTCCTGCAAATCATTCCGGTGCCGCAGCCTCGGGCGCGCGTCAGGGACGGCAGGCGGCTCGCTCTGTCCTATGTTAATTTCTGCCTCGTGAATGGCGGCGTTCTGGTGCCGGCCTACGACGACCCGAAGCGCGACGCAAACGCGCGCGCCATCATTGCCGAGGCGTTCCGGGGTCGAAAGGCACTTTCCCTGCCCTCACTTGCCATTGCGGCCGGCGGCGGAAGCCTGCACTGCATCACCCACGAGGAGCCGGATCCATGCGCAAATTGAAAGTCGCCGCCGTGCAGATGCGCATGAACACCGAACCCGAGGAAAACATCGGACATGCCGAAGCCCTGGTGCGCGAAGCCGCGGCGGATGGCGCAAGGCTGGTTCTTCTGCCCGAGCTGTTTGCCTACCCCTACTTTTGCAAGGACAAGGACAGGTCGCTTTTGTCGCTCGCCGCGCCCGCGAAAAACCACCCGGCGCTTGCACGCTTTGCAGATCTGGCGCGTGCGCTCGGGGTGGTACTGCCGATTTCCTTTTTCGAACGGGCCGGCGAAAACTGTTTCAACAGCCTTGCCGCCCTCGATGCCGACGGCGCCACGCGCGGCATCTACCGCAAAGCGCATATTCCGGAAGGCCCCGGATACGAAGAAAAATTCTACTTCACCCCGGGCGATACGCCGTTCGAACCTGTCGCGACGGCGGCCGGAAAGATCGGCGCACTGGTGTGCTGGGACCAGTGGTTCCCGGAGCCGGCGCGGCTGCTCGCGCTGCACGGTGCGGAACTTCTGCTCTACCCTTCCGCGATCGGCTCCGAACCCCAGGCGCCCGAACTCGACTCTTCCGGGCACTGGCGGCGGGTCATGCAGGGGCACGCCGCGGCCAACGTGATGCCGGTCGTCGCCGCCAACCGCGTCGGCGAAGAGCGCGGCCGCGATGCCTCGGTCACGTTTTACGGCAGCTCGTTTATCGCCGATCACACCGGCGCCATCGTCGCCGAAGCCGACCGTGAGAGCGAGACGATCATCGCCGCCGAATTCGATCTCGACGCGGTGGCCAGGGCACGCCGCGAATGGGGTGTATTTCGCGATCGCCGCCCCGAACTCTACCGCGACCTCGCCGTTATCGACGCGGGCAACTGACCGCTGAGACTCAGCCAGGCGCGGCCCGTTTGGCGAGAACAAGCCGTGCGGCGAAGCCGGCCTCTTGCTTCGCGAGTTCGAGGCGCCCGCCGTGCAATTGGGCGATGGCACGAGCAATCGGCAACCCGAGTCCCGAGCCACGTACCGTTTGCCCGGACCCGCTGCCGCTGTCGCGCACTTCGAGCGTCGCATTACCGGACGCATCCCCGAGCCGCACCTCCACGGTTTCCGAAGGCGCGTACTTGAGCACGTTGTCGAGCAGGTTGGCCAATGCCTGGGCGATCAACTGGCGATCGCCGTCAATAACAAGCGGGGAGGTGCGGACGAGACGCAGGGAACCGCCGTGCTCCTCGACCAGCGGCGCGTACAGATCGACCACATCTTCCGCGAGGGCGGTGAGGTCGAACTCGCTGAAATACTCATGCGCCGCCTCGGATTCGAGTTGCGCGAGACGAAGCAGGGCATTGATGCGGTTGGCGAGTTCGCCGATTTCCGCACGCGCGGCGGCAATGTCCGCTTTGGCACTCGCACGCTCTTCGGTCTTCTCGGCGCGGGCGAGCGCCTGGTCGGCGCGGGCGAGCGGGTGCTTCATCTCGTGCGCGGTGCGCGCGGCCAGATCGCGCAGCCCCGCGACCGCCACTTCAATGCGGTCGAGCATGGTATTGAAGGTGCGCGCCAGCGTCGCCTGCTCGCTCGGGCCATCGAGCGGCAGACGCTCGCCGAGATGGCCGGACTGGATGCGTTCGGCCGCCGCGCTCGCCTCCCGGATACTCCGCATGATGCGTGTACCGACGGCACCGCCAACGATCAGCCCGGCGAGGAGCGCAAGCGCCGCGCTCAGAATCGCCCACAGCTTGACCGATTTCGTGAGCGCATTCGTACTTGCAAGCGACTGGCCGACCAGGAAGTGCATGCCGTTCTCGAGCGGCGTCACCAGGGCGAGGACGTCGCCGTGGCCGTCGAGATGGAAGCGGTACCATCCGCTCGACGGGGCCGCGGCGGGCCAGGCGGGAACATCTCCGGCGACGACTTGCCCCTCGGCGGTGGCGAGAATGTAATAACGCCGTCCGGGGTCTTCCCGGCTGTTGGCCCACTGGCTTTTTTCGATCTCCTCGATGCGTTCGATGTAGGAACTTCGCTCGGCTCCTCCCGGGTTGTGATCGCCCTCCGGGGCGTCACCTTCACTACGCCAGCGCACCACGTCCTCGAGCGCTTCCGGTCCGCGGTCGGCAAGCAGCGACGACACGGCGGCGCTTTCGACCACCAGGCCGGCGCGGATCTGCGTCTCGATCACGTTTTCTGCAAGCGAATAGACGACAAGTACGATCGCCACCGTCAAAGCCGCGTACACGAGCGCGTACACCGCCGCCACCTTGAACGCCGTGGTGCGGAAAAACCCCTTCATGGCTCCTGCGGCTCGACCAGGCGGTAACCTGCCTTGCGCTCGGTGCGTAACATCCCGGCACAGTCCACGGCCTCCATCTTGGAACGCAGACGGCTTACGTGCACATCCACCACGTTCGCGGCGGGGTCGAAATCGTAGCCCCACACGTCGCGCAATATCATCGCGCGGGTTACCGTTTCACCCGAGTGCAGCAAGAGATATTCGAGCAGCGAAAACTCTCGCGGGTTGAGCCCGAGTTCCACGTCGCCGGCGTGTACCGTCCGGGCCAGGCGGTCAAGGCGGATTGCCCCGCTTCCAAGCTGCATCGGCTGCTCCGTACGCCGCCGTTTCAAGGCCTCGATGCGCGCCAGCAATTCCTCGAAGGCGTAGGGTTTGCCCAGGTAATCGTCGGCGCCGGCATTCAGGCCGTCCACCCGGGCGGCAATCGCGACCAGGGCGGAGAGAACGAGGATCGCGACGACCGGATATTGCATGCGTAGCCAGGGAATGAGTTCGAGTCCCTCGCCGTCGGGCAGAAGCCGGTCGAGAATGACGACGTCCGGCTCGATCTCTTCCACGGCCACTCGCGCATCCGCAAGCGTCGCCGCGACGCGCGAGCCGTGACCCGTCTCCCGGAGACGCTGCTCGAGGTCGTCGGCCAGCGCAG
>JAKDMP010000150.1 GCA_030452225.1 Gammaproteobacteria bacterium | reverse complement strand
GGAAAACGGCTCGTGGTCCTCGGCATGGCGCTCGGCCCGGGTCTCGGCGGCGTCGTCGAGAGGACCCTGGATCGCCTTCACTTCGATCGGCGACGGCATGAATTCGATGACCGCGTCGAGCAGCGCCTGTACGCCCTTGTTCTTGAAGGCCGTGCCGCAGAGCATCGGGATGATTTCATTGTCGATGGTGCGTCTGCGAATGCCGCGCTTGACCTCTTCGGAAGAAAGCGCGCTCTCCTCGAGGTACTTCTCCATCAAGTCTTCGTCGGCCTCGGCCGCGGCCTCGACCATCTTTTCACGGTACTCGTCGGCGCGCGCCTTCAGATCCTCCGGGATGTCGCGCTCCTCGTAGGTAACGCCGCGATCCTCGGGATTCCAGTAGATCGCCTTCATGCGAATGAGATCGACGACGCCCTCGAACTTGTCCTCTGCGCCAATCGGCAGTTGCAGGCATACCGGCGCGGCTCCGAGGCGCTCGCGCACCATCTCCACGCAGCGGTAGAAGTCTGCGCCCATCTTGTCCATCTTGTTGACGAAGATCATGCGCGGCACTTCGTAACGGTCGGCCTGGCGCCAAACCGTTTCCGTTTGCGGCTCGACACCGGCATTGGCATCCAGAACGCACACGGAGCCGTCCAGCACACGCAGCGAACGCTCTACCTCGATGGTGAAGTCGACGTGGCCGGGCGTGTCGATGATATTGATGCGATGCTCGTCGTACTGCTTGTCCATGCCCTGCCAGAAGCAGGTCGTCGCGGCCGACGTGATCGTGATTCCGCGCTCCTGCTCCTGGGCCATCCAGTCCATTACGGCCGTGCCCTCATGGACTTCTCCCATCTTGTGGGAGACGCCGGTATAAAACAGGATGCGCTCGGTCGTCGTCGTCTTGCCGGCATCGATGTGCGCCATGATGCCGATATTGCGATAACGTTCGATCGGGGTCTTGCGGGACACTGAACTATAACCTCAAATACTCAAAAAAACAAAATCATCTGTCTGCAGGAGCGGGCCATGCCCGTGATCGGGTATTGTCTCATCCTCCTGTCGCGGGCATGGCCCGCTCCTGCATGTGCAAATCTCGAGAACGAAAGTGATTTACCAGCGGTAATGGGCAAACGCGCGGTTGGCTTCGGCCATGCGGTGAATGTCTTCCCTTCTTTTTACCGCAGCACCACGGCTGTCAGCGGCGTCGGAAATTTCGCCGGCCAATCGCTCGGCCATGGATTTTTCCGAGCGCGAGCGCGCCGCGTCGATCAACCAGCGCATGGCC
The DNA here is from genome assembly GCA_030452225.1 of Gammaproteobacteria bacterium. Taxonomy (GTDB): domain Bacteria; phylum Pseudomonadota; class Gammaproteobacteria; order JAKDMP01; family JAKDMP01; genus JAKDMP01. The sequence continues at coordinate 3,770 of JAKDMP010000150.1, read as the reverse complement.
AGCGCAGTCTGGCGCTGGGGGCGAACCTCGATCGGTACCTGGTAGGTCGCGCCCCCCACACGACGCGACTTCACCTCCACCAGCGGCCGCGTGTTTTCCAGCGCGCTCTCCAATGCTTCCAAAGGCTCGGAGTGGCGAGCGGACACATGTTCGAGCGCCCCGTAGACGATGCGTTCGGCCGTGGACTTCTTGCCCTGCGTCATCACCATGTTGATGAATTTCGCAAGCTGCTCACTGCCGTACTTGGGATCCGGAAGAATCTGGCGCTTCGGGACTTCACGACGTCTTGACATGCCGAATTCTCCTACTTGGGCCGCTTGACGCCATACTTGGACCGGCCCTTGCGCCGATCCTTGACACCGGAACAATCGAGGTTTCCGCGAACGATGTGGTAACGCACACCCGGCAGGTCCTTGACACGGCCGCCGCGGATCAGCACCACCGAGTGCTCCTGCAGATTATGGCCTTCCCCGCCTATGTAACTCGTGACTTCGAAACCGTTCGTCAGGCGCACACGCGCCACCTTGCGCAGCGCCGAATTCGGCTTCTTCGGGGTCGTCGTGTACACGCGCGTGCACACGCCACGTTTCTGCGGACTTCCCGCAAGCGCCGGCACGTTGTTTTTTGCCGTCGACGCCCGGCGCGGCTTGCGCACGAGCTGATTGGTTGTGGCCATAACTGACGCCTCTGAATCCTCTACAACAAGGAGGCCGGCTGCGCCGGCCTGAGTTCCTCGAACGGGGCAAGCTCCCCGGTTGAATGTCCGCTGTAAAAAAGCGCGGGAATAGCCGTTACTTTCGGGTACCCCGAGCCCGCTAATGTTATAGGGAGAGCCCCCCGCTGTCAAGTTTCGCGCGACTCGACCACGTCCCCTTTCGCCTGTGAACCGTCTTCCTCCGACTGCTCCCGGGCACCGTCATCAAACAGGCTTTCCGCCTCCGCGCGCAGCGCCTCGTCCGGCCGAACCCGACGGCGCTCGCGATGATAGGCATAGCCGGTGCCGGCAGGCACCAGCCGCCCCACGATGACGTTCTCCTTCAGGCCGCGCAGCCTGTCCTCGGCGCCCGATACGGCCGCCTCGGTCAGAACGCGCGTGGTCTCCTGGAAGGAGGCCGCGGAGATGAAAGACTCGGTTGCAAGCGAAGCCTTGGTGATCCCGAGAAGGACCGGATCGAAGGTCGCCCCGACCCGCTCGTCGTTCTCCAGCGACTCGTTGGCTTCCAGGATGCGCGCCCAATCGGCCTGCTCGCCCTTGAGGAAATCGGAGTCGCCCTCGCTGCTGACCACACCCTTCCTGAGCATCTGACGAATGATCACCTCGATATGCTTGTCGTTGATCTTCACGCCTTGCAGGCGATAGACGTCCTGGATTTCGCGTACCAGGAACTCGGCCAGGCGCTTGACGCCCAGCACGCGCAGGATGTCATGCGGATCGGGCTCGCCGTCCGCAATGAGTTCGCCGCGGCTGACTTGCTCGCCCTCGAAGACATTGATCTGCCGCCATTTGGGCAGCAGCATCTCGACCGGTTCTCCCGAGGACGGCGTGATGATCAGGCGCTGCTTGCCTTTGGTTTCCTTGCCGTAGGAAACTGTGCCGCTGGCCTCTGCCAGGATCGCCGGCTCTTTCGGGCGGCGCGCCTCGAACAGGTCGGCCACGCGCGGAAGCCCTCCGGTAATGTCGCGTGTCTTGGTGCTCGCCTGGGGAATACGCGCCACGGCGTCGCCCACGTCCACCTTGTCCCCGTCGGACAAGGTGACCAGTGCGCCGCCCGGCAGCACATACTGCGCGGGGATATCCGTTCCGGGCAAAGCGAGGGGCTTGCCCTTGGCGTTGACCACCTGCAACAGCGGGCGCAGATCGCGGCCGCCGGTCGGGCGCTGCTTGGGATCGAGCACGTGGATACTGGTCAGACCGGTCATTTCATCCACTTCCTGGCGCACCGACAGGCCCTCGACAAAGTCCTCGAGCCTGATCTTGCCGGCCACCTCGGTGACGATCGGATGAGTATGCGGATCCCAGTTGGCCACGTTTCGACCGGCCTCGACCTTCTCCTCGTCGCGTACCGTCACCACCGCGCCATAGGGCACCTTGTAGCGCTCGCGCTCGCGCCCGACCTCGTCGAGCACGGCCAGTTCACCCGAGCGCGAAATCGCGATCAGATGGCCGCGGGAATTTTCCACGTGCTTGAGGTTGTCCAGCCGCACGGTGCCGGCGGACTTCACTTCGATGTGGCTCACCGCGGCGGAACGCGATGCCGCCCCGCCGATGTGGAAGGTCCGCATGGTGAGCTGAGTGCCGGGCTCCCCGATGGATTGGGCCGCGATCACGCCGACCGCTTCGCCGATGTTGACGCGGTTTCCCCGCGCGAGGTCGCGCCCGTAGCACTGCGAACATACACCGTAGCGCGTCTCACAGCTGATCGCGGAGCGCACCCGAACCTCGTCCACGCCGGCCTCTTCGAGCAAGGCTACCGCCTTTTCGTCCAGCAGCGTTCCGGCGGCGAGAACCTCCTCGTCGCTTCCGGGCATCAGGGCAGACAGCGCCAGTACCCGGCCGAGCACTCGCTCGCGCAGGGGTTCCAGCACCTCGCCGCCTTCGACGATCGGCTTCATCTCGATGCCCGCCTCGGTGCCGCAATCCACTTCGGTGACGACCAGATCCTGCGCCACGTCCACCAGGCGTCGCGTCAGGTAACCCGAATTCGCGGTCTTGAGCGCGGTGTCGGCCAGGCCCTTGCGCGCGCCGTGGGTGGAGATGAAGTACTGCATGGCATTCAGGCCTTCACGGAAGTTCGCCGTGATCGGTGTTTCTATGATCGAGCCGTCGGGCTTGGCCATCAGGCCGCGCATGCCGGCGAGCTGGCGAATCTGCGCCGCCGACCCGCGCGCGCCCGAATCGGCCATCATGTAAATGGGATTGAAGGTCGCCTGCTTGACCTCCTTGCCCTCCTTGTCCTTGACCGTCTCGCTGCCGAGGCGCTCCATCATGGTCTTGGCCACCTGCTCGTTGGTGCGCGACCAAATGTCCACCACCTTGTTGTAGCGCTCGCCCACGGTCACCAGACCCGAGGCGTATTGATCCTCGATGTCCTTGACCTCGGCATCGGCCGCCGCCAGGATTTTTTCCTTCTCCGGCGGAATGACCATGTCGTCCACGCCGATCGAAACGCCCGCGCGGGTCGCATAGGAAAAGCCCGTGTACATGAGCTGGTCGGCAAATACCACGGTTTCCTTCAGGCCGCGAAAGCGATAGCACTCGTTGATGAGTTTGCCGATGACGCGCTTGGTGAGATCGCGGTTGACCAGCTCGAACGGCATCCCCTGGGGCAGAATCTCGGACAACAGGGCGCGGCCGATGGTGGTATCCACCAGGCGGCGGCGCTCGCTGAAGCTACCATCCTCGTCGGGCGTGTAATCGATGACCCGCACCTTGATACGCGCATGCAACTCGGCGGCGCCCTCATCGTAGGCGCGATGCGCCTCGGCCACGTTGCTGAAAATCATGCCTTCGCCGCGTGCATTCACGCGCTCACGCGTCATGTAGTAGAGCCCGAGCACCACGTCCTGGGTCGGCACGATGATCGGCTCGCCGTTGGCGGGCGAAAGGATGTTGTTCGAGCTCATCATCAGTGCCCGCGCCTCGAGCTGCGCCTCCAGCGAGAGCGGCACGTGTACCGCCATCTGGTCGCCGTCAAAGTCGGCGTTGAAGGCGGTGCACACGAGCGGATGGAGCTGGATCGCCTTGCCTTCGATCAGGATCGGCTCGAAGG
>JAKDMP010000149.1 GCA_030452225.1 Gammaproteobacteria bacterium | reverse complement strand
TCCGGCTCCCCCTTCCTCGCAAGGCGAGCAAGGGGGAGAGAGTTTGTCGCGAGCAAGCTCGCTCCCACGGATACCTTCCCCCTCTGCCTTGGGAGAGGATGGAGCTGAGGGTGAGGGTGAAAATGAACAACAAGCGCGGCGGTATTCGAATGGCTTGGCTTGCGCGCATTGCGGCATCAGCTATTCAGCGCCGATGCCGGCGTTGTTTTCATTCAACTCGCCGGCGGGCGCTTGCGACACCTGTCGCGGCTTCGGGCGCACGCAAGGGATTGATTACGGGTTGGTGATTCCGGATGAGTCCAAATCGCTGGCCGACGGCGCGATCAAGCCGTTCCAGAGCAAGTCGTTTCTATCCTGTCAGCGCGATCTTGTTCGCTACGCGAAGGCCAAACGTATTCCAACTTCCAAACCCTGGCGAGCGCTGACGGACGAACAGCAGCGCTGGGTAATCGAGGGCGAAGGCAGTCGGCGCCAAAAGGTCTGGTACGGCGTGGAGCGTTACTTTCGCTGGCTGGAGTCGAAAAGCTACCGCATGCATGTGCGTGTGTTGTTGTCGCGTTACCGCGCTTACAACCGTTGCCCGGATTGCCACGGCGCGCGGCTCAAGCCCGAGGCGTTTGCCTTTCGCATCGGCAGCAAAGCGGAAGCCGATGCCGTGCTGACGCCGCAAAATCGCTTTCGCCCCGCCGATGCCGGGTACGGTGACGCCACTTTGGCTGCGCTGGCCGGCCTGACGTTGCATGATCTCAACACGCTGCCGATTGCAAAGGCGCGCGAATTTTTCAGCCACTTGACGTTGCCCGCCCCGCTCGACGAGGCGACCGAGCATTTGCTTGACGCGATCCGTGCGCGCTTTGATTACCTGGCCACCGTTGGCCTGGGCTACCTCACGCTGGATCGTCAATCGCGCACACTTTCCGGCGGTGAGGTGCAACGCATCAATCTGACCACGGCGCTCGGCACCTCATTGACGAATACGTTGTTTGTCCTGGACGAGCCCTCCATCGGCCTGCATCCGCGCGACATCTCACGGCTGATCGCGGTGCTCGACAACCTGCGCGCGGCGGGCAATACCTTGGTGGTGGTTGAGCACGACCCGCAAATCATGTGCGCCGCCGACCGACTGTTGGACCTCGGCCCGGCGGCCGGCAAGGCGGGCGGGGAAATCCAGTACGACGGCCGCGCTGACAGCATCATTAATGCACCGAATTCCGCCACCGGGGATTGGCTTGCGGGTCGGCGCCAAATCGAAATCGCCAAGCCGAACGCGCCGGATAAAACTACTCATTGGCTCGGTATCGGCGATGTTGCCGCGCACAATCTCAAGCACATTGATATTGCGATTCCGCTCGAACGGCTGGTATGCGTGACCGGCGTGTCCGGCAGCGGCAAGTCCACCCTGATTGAAGATGTGCTTTATCGTGCCGTGCGCCGCAGTCTTGGCAAACCCACCGAGGCGCCGGGTGCTTACGGCACACTCTCAGGGCTTGAACATTTCGACGACATCGTGCTGGTCGATCAGTCCGCCATCGGCCGCACCACGCGCTCCAACCCGGCCAGTTACGTGGGCGCGTTCTCGGCGATCCGCAAGTGTTTCGTGAAGATGCCGCTGGCGCGCGAACGCGGCTACACCGTCGGCACCTTCAGTTTCAACAGCGGTCACGGGCGTTGCCCCGGCTGCGGTGGCACCGGCTTCGAGTTCATCGAAATGCAGTTTCTCTCCGATGTGTATCTGCGCTGTCCGGACTGCGACGGGCGGCGTTACCGCGACGAGATTCTGGAAGTGACCATCGAACGGCAGGGACGACATGCCTCGATTGCCGATGTGCTCGACATGACGGTGGACGAAGCGGCGCAGTACTTTGCCGGCGATGCCGAAGTGCTGCGCGTACTCAAGCCGCTGCAAAACGTCGGCCTCGGCTATCTTGCCCTCGGCCAGCCGGTACCGACGCTCTCGGGGGGCGAGGCGCAACGGCTCAAGCTTGCCGGTCGCCTTGCGCAAGCCGACGATGGCCAGCGCGTGTTGTTCCTTTTCGACGAGCCGACCACCGGCCTGCACTTCGATGACATCGCCGTGCTGCTCGGCGCCTTTCGCGCCCTGATCGCGCGCGGGCATTCGCTGCTGGTGATCGAACACAACCTCGATGTGATCCGCGCCGCCGACTGGATTATTGATCTGGGGCCGGAGGGCGGCGATGCGGGCGGTGAAGTCGTCGCCACCGGCACACCCGACGAGGTCGCAAAAATCAAGCGCAGCCACACCGGCCAAGCCCTCGCCAACTACGAGCAAGCACTGACCCACAAGGGCCTCCTTTCGCTGGCGGAAAAAGGCAACGTCGTCCCCGCGAGGGCAGGGACCCAGTCAGAATACGCAGCCCGGCCAAAGGCCGGGATTGATCATTCACTGGATTCCCGCCTACGCGGCAATGACGGATCAATCGAGGTGATTAATGCGCGGGAGCATAATTTGAAGGGCGTGAACGTCGCCATCCCGCGCGATACCTTCAGCGTCGTGACGGGTCTGTCCGGAAGCGGCAAATCCACGCTGGCCTTCGACATTCTGTTCGCCGAAGGTCAGCGCCGTTATCTCGAATCGTTGAACGCCTACGCGCGCAGCATCGTCGCGCCGGCCTCGCGACCGGAGGTGGACGCGATCAACGGCATTCCGCCGACCGTCGCTATCGAGCAACGTACCAGTCGCGGTGGCTGGAAGAGCACCGTCGGCACGATGACGGAAATCCATCACTTCCTGCGCCTGCTGTTCGTGCGCTTGGGTGTGCAACATTGCCCCGATTGCAATGAGCCCATCGAGCCGCAAAGCGAAGAAGCGATGCTCGCCGCCATCCTCAAGCGCTTCCGCAATCGCAGCGTACAGCTTTACGCCCCATTGGTCGTGGCGCGCAAGGGGTATTACACCGATCTGGCCAAATGGGCGGCGGGCAAAGGTTTCACGCACCTTCGCGTGGATGGCGAACTTTTACCCACCGCGAAGTGGCCGCGCCTGAAGCGCTTCGAGGAGCACGACATCGAACTGCCGCTGGGCGAGGTCAAAGTCACAGCGGCGAGCGAACGTAAACTCGCCTCCATGCTGAAGGCCACGCTTGAATACGGCAAGGGCAGAGCCATCGTTGTCGCGGGTGCAAGCGAAACAATTTATTCCACGCGGCGCGCCTGTCCATCCTGCGGGCGCAGTTTCCCCGAACCCGATCCACGGCTGTTCTCCTACAACTCACGCCATGGCTGGTGTGCGACCTGCAACGGCACCGGCCATACCGGCGGCGAGGATGAACAAGACGCGCCGCGCCGGTTGTGCGAGGCCTGCGACGGGGCAAGGCTCAACCCGATGGCATTGGCCGTCAGATTCTGCGGCGATTCAATTGCCGAATTGGCCGCATTGCCCGTCACCGAAGCAGAGGCGTTTTTTCGCGACCTCAAACTTGATACGCGCGCCCGCACCATCGCCCGCGATGCGTTGAAAGAAATGCGTTCGCGCCTGGCATTCCTCAACGAAGTCGGCCTGGGTTATCTCGCGCTCGATCGCGCCGCGCCCACACTTGCCGGCGGCGAAGCACAGCGCATCCGCTTGGCCGCGCAACTCGGCTCCAACCTTTCCGGCGTGTGTTACGTGCTCGATGAGCCCACCATCGGCCTGCACCCACGCGATCACGCCGAACTCTTGCGCGCGTTAAAAACTCTGCGCAAGAAAGGCAACACGGTGGTCGTGGTTGAGCACGATGAAGAAACCATCCGCGCTGCCGAACATCTGATCGACCTTGGCCCCGGCGCGGGCGCCAACGGCGGCCATTTGGTGGCGCAAGGCAGGCTCTCGGATATCAAACGCAACGCCGATTCGATTACCGGGCGCATGCTCAAATCACCCCCGCAGCACCCGCAATTTGAACGCCGCAGCGTCAATGGATCAACGCCGTCGATCAATCTGCGTGGGGCAAATCTTAATAGCTTGCGCGTCAGTAACGTGAAGATTCCGCTGGAGCGTTTTGTCTGCGTCACCGGCGTTTCCGGCAGCGGCAAGTCCTCATTGGTGCGCGGTGTGCTGGCCGACAATCTTCACCGCCTTGTGGGCAAGCACAACAAGCGGCGCACGAAAGTGTTGACACACAGGCTGACACATTGCAAAACACTCGACGGCTACCAGAACCTTGACCGCGTACTCGAAGTGGATCAAACCCCGATCGGAAAAACACCGCGCTCCTGCCCGGCCACCTATGTCGGCATCTGGACAGACATCCGCAAACTGTTTGCGAAGACGCCCGAGGCGCGCGCCCGCGGCTTCGATGCCAGTCGTTTTTCCTTCAACACCGGCGCCGGGCGTTGCGCGAGTTGCGAAGGCCAAGGCGTCAAACGCATCGAGATGAGCTTCATGACCGACGTCGTCGTGCCCTGCGAGAGTTGCGGCGGCGCGCGATTCAACCGCGAAACGCTGGAAGTCACCTGGCGCGACAAAACCATCGCCGATGTGCTGGCGATGAACGTCTCCACGGCGACGGAATTTTTCACCGTGCATCCGAAGATTCATCGCGCACTCGCCCTGCTCGATGAAGTCGGCCTCGGCTATCTCACCCTCGGGCAGCAAAGCCCGACGCTTTCGGGCGGCGAAGCGCAGCGCCTCAAACTGGTGACCGAACTGGCCAAGGCCGGTTCACCCTTTGGCGGCAAGACGCTTTATCTGCTCGACGAACCAACCGTGGGGCTACATATTGCCGATGTCGAACGCCTCAGCGGTGTGCTTCACCGGCTGGTCGACGCCGGTCATTCGGTGGTGGTGATCGAACACAATCTCGATCTGATCGCCGAGGCCGACTGGATCGTCGATGTCGGCCCCGAAGGCGGCGCAGGCGGCGGGCGCATCGTCGCCACCGGTGACCCCGAACGCCTCAAAACCCGCAAAAGCCCCACCGCCCGCGCCCTCGCCCACTTCCTTGCCCTCCGCAGCGCCTGACCGATCGATCGGATCGCGAGCAAGCTCGCTCCCACCAGAAAATGAACCCCCATGGCAGGATACAGTTGGCAGGAGCAAGCTCG
>JAKDMP010000034.1 GCA_030452225.1 Gammaproteobacteria bacterium | reverse complement strand
CGCGCGGGCGCGATTCTGGGGCGCCTCGGGGGCACACACCTGGTGTGTCATCAAAAACGTGGTGCCGGTCCCCGATTGTCCGCTTCGATTGTCATTGTCCGCTTGCAAAACCGTGGTCTGTCCCCGATTGTCCAGTGGTCTGTCCCCGATTGTCCAAAACCGTGGTCTGTCCCCGATTGTCCGATTGTCCGCCCCTGCCACCCCCATGCCTGCCTGGATGGCCTACGCGGGTTAACCGGGATTGAATGGGTGCGGCGTCACCCGTAAAATAAGACAGCTTCGCGTCAGGTTGACGAACGGGGCTCCCGCCTTTCGGGTTGGAATGGCGTGTCGCTTCCTCGAGGAGCCGCGACCGGCCCGGGCGGACCGGCTCGAACAAGAGGAACGACGTGTCACACACAGCTATCCTGGCCCTGAAAGACGGTTCGATCTTTCGGGGGATGTCTTTTGGCGCGCCCGGCACGGCGGTGGGGGAAGTCGTGTTCAACACCGCCATGAGCGGCTACCAGGAAATTTTGAGCGACCCCTCTTATGCGCGCCAGCTGGTCTGCCTGACCGCCTCGCACATCGGCAATGTCGGCACCAACCCCGAGGACATGGAGTCTGCAAGTGCCCATGCCGAGGGGCTGATCGTGCGTGCGGCGGGACCCGGGCCGTCCAACTGGCGCTCGAAATCGCCGCTGGAAGAATTTTTGCTCAGGGCCGGTCGTCCCGCAATCAGCGAGGTCGATACCCGGCGCCTGACGCGCCACCTGCGCGAGCATGGTGCAATGGACGCCTGCCTGACCACCGAGCTGTCCGAAGAAGAGGCGGTCGGCAAGGCGCGCGAATTTCCGGGTTTGCTCGGCATGGACCTGGCCGCAAGCGTGAGCTGTGAATCGGCCTATGACTGGACGGAAGGCTTGTGGGAGGAGCAACCCGCGCCGCCGCTCTTCCATGTCGTGGTGTACGACTTCGGCGTCAAGCGCAATATCCTGCGCACGCTGGTGCATCACGGATGCGCGGTTCAAGTGGTGCCGGCACGCACGCCGACCGCCGAAGTGCTGGGCGAGAAACCCGACGGCGTGGTGCTGTCCAACGGCCCTGGGGACCCTTCCGCTTCGAGCTACGGCATCGACACGGCGCGGGAGATTCTTGCCAGCGGCGTTCCCTACCTTGGAATTTGCCTGGGCCACCAGTTCCTGGGGCTGGCGAGCGGCGCCAGGACGGTGAAGACGCCCTTCGGCCACCACGGCGCGAACCATCCCGTACTTGACCTCGACACGGGCGAGGTGTGGATTTCGAGCCAGAATCACGGCTTTGCCGTGGACGGCGAGAGCCTGCCGGATACCCTGCGCGCCACGCATATTTCCCTTTTCGACCACAGCCTCCAGGGCGCGGTGCGCACGGACGTGCCCGCCATCGGCTTCCAGGGCCACCCCGAGGCCGGGCCGGGCCCCCACGACGTGCGTCCGCTCTTCAAGCGTTTCATTCGATTGATGCGGGACTCGGGGCGCGGGACGGAGCGCCGGCATCTTGCCGGCAAGGGCCGGCTGGAAGCCGGCGCTCCAAAGAGGGACAATAATGCCTAAGCGTACCGATATCAAGACCGTGCTCGTGATCGGCGCCGGGCCGATCGTGATCGGCCAGGCCTGCGAGTTCGATTATTCGGGCACCCAGGCGGTCAAGGCGCTGCGCGAAGAAGGTTATCGCGTGGTGCTGGTGAACTCCAATCCGGCGACGATCATGACCGACCCCGAGACGGCCGATGCTGTGTATATCGAGCCGGTGCACTGGCGCACCATCGCCGGGGTGATCGAAAAGGAACGCCCCGAAGCGCTGCTCCCCACCATGGGCGGGCAGACGGCGCTCAACTGCGCACTTGATCTGGTCCGGGAAGGCGTGCTCGAGAAGTTCGGCGTGGAGCTGATCGGCGCCTCGCGCGATGCCATCGACATCGCCGAGGACCGCGAGCGTTTTCGCGAGGCGATGCACGAGATCGGGCTGGCGACGCCGCGCTCGCTGCTCGCGCACTCGATGGAAGCGGCCTTGGCCGCGCAGCAGAAAATCGGCTTTCCGACCATCATCCGGCCGTCGTTCACGCTCGGCGGCTCGGGCGGCGGCATCGCCTACAACCGCGACGAGTTCATCGAGATCTGCGAGCTGGGACTCGACCTTTCACCCACCAACGAGCTCCTGATCGAGGAGTCCGTGCTCGGCTGGAAGGAGTTCGAGATGGAGGTGGTGCGCGACAAGAAGGACAATTGCATCATCATCTGCTCGATTGAAAACTTCGACCCGATGGGCGTGCATACCGGCGATTCGGTTACGGTGGCTCCGGCACAGACTTTGACCGATCGTGAATACCAGCGCATGCGCAATGCCTCGATCGCCGTGCTGCGCAGGGTGGGCGTGGAAACCGGCGGCTCGAACGTGCAGTTCGCCGTCAACCCCGAGGACGGCCAACTCATCGTGATCGAGATGAACCCGCGCGTGTCGCGATCCTCGGCGCTGGCCTCGAAGGCAACCGGCTTTCCGATCGCGCGCGTGGCCGCCAAGCTCGCGGTCGGCTACACGCTCGACGAGCTTGGCAACGAAATTACCGACAACCGCATCCCGGCCTCCTTCGAACCGAGCATCGACTATGTCGTTACCAAGTTCCCGCGCTTTGCCTTCGAGAAGTTTCCCGGTGCGACCGATCGGCTGACCACGCAGATGCACTCGGTGGGTGAGGCGATGGGAATCGGCCGCACGTTTGCCGAGTCCCTGCAAAAGACGATGCGCAGCCTCGAGATCGGCGTCGACGGCCTCGATCCGATTGTCGACGAGGTGGAAACTGAAGATGCTCGCGAGCAGTTGCTGAACGAATTGCGCCAGCCCGGGCCGAGGAGATTGTGGTATCTCGCCGACGCCTTCCGGCACGGCATTGATTACGAGGCGATCGCCGAGGCGACGCGCATCGACCCGTGGTTTCTCGTTACCGTCCAGGGTTTGGTGGCGGAAGAGGGGAAAGTGGCCAAGGGCGGTCTGGCGGCACTCGAGAATCGCGACCGGCTCTGCGCCCTCAAGCGGCTCGGGTTTTCGGATCGTCGCCTGGCGTGTCTTGCCGGTTGCAGGGAGGCGGATATTCGCGGACTGCGTGACCGCCACAAACTGCATCCGGTGTACAAGCGCGTGGATTCCTGCGCGGCCGAGTTCCCGGTCACGACCGCTTACCAGTACTCCACTTACGAGGAGGAGTGCGAGGCGGATCCGAGCGACCGCAAAAAGATCATGGTGCTTGGCGGCGGGCCCAACCGCATCGGCCAGGGCATCGAGTTCGATTACTGTTGCGTGCAGGCGGCGCTCAGCCTGCGCGAGGCGGGTTACGAGACCATCATGGTCAACTGCAACCCGGAGACCGTGTCCACCGACTTCGACACCTCCGATCGGCTCTACTTCGAGCCGCTGACCTTCGAGGACGTGATCGAGATCGTCAGGCTGGAAAAGCCCGAAGGGATCATCGTGCAGTTCGGCGGCCAGACGCCGCTGAAACTGGCACGTGCCTTGGAGGCGGCCGGGGCACCGATCATCGGCACCTCGCCGGATGCGATCGACCTGGCCGAGGACCGCGAGCGCTTCCAGCAGCTCATCACCCGGCTCGATCTCGTCCAGCCTGCCAATCGCACCGCCCGCAGCACCGAAGAGGCGCTGGCCGTCGCCGCCGAGGTCGGCTATCCCCTGATCGTGCGCCCGTCCTACGTACTCGGCGGGCGGGCCATGGAGACGGTGTTCAACGACGAGGACCTCAGGCTCTACATGCAGCGCGCGGTATCGGTCTCGAACGAGGCGCCGGTGCTGCTCGATCATTTCCTGGACGAAGCCGTCGAGGTGGACGTAGACGTGGTCGCCGACGGCGAGCGGGTAGTGATCGGCGGCATCATGGAGCACGTTGAGCAGGCCGGCGTGCACTCGGGCGACTCCGGGGCATCGCTGCCGCCGCATACGCTGAGCGCGGAGGTGCAGGAGGAGATTTCGCGCCAATGCATCGCCCTGGCGAAGGAGCTGGGCGTCGTCGGGCTGATGAACGTGCAGTTCGCGATCCAGAACGGCGTCATCCACGTACTCGAGGTCAACCCGCGCGCCTCGCGTTCGGTGCCGTTCGTGGCCAAGGCGACGGGCCTGGCGCTGGCGCGCGTTGCGGCGTTGGCAATGGTCGGTGTAGGCCTGGACAAGCAGGGCGTGGAGAAAATGCCGCGCCCGCCGTATTATTCGGTCAAGGAATCGGTGTTCCCGTTCATCAAGTTCCGTGGGGCGGATCCCATCCTCGGCCCGGAAATGAAATCCACGGGCGAGGTCATGGGCACCGGGGCGAATTTCGGCGAGGCTTACGCCAAGGCCCAGTTCGCCTCGGGCGTTATACTACCCACAGGCGGCCGTGCCTTGTTGTCGGTACGCGACGCGGACAAGCCGGCCTGTGAAGAGTTGGCTCGCGCCCTGGTTGCGCGCGGGTTCGAGTTGGTCGCTACCCACGGAACCGAACACGCCATGTTGGCGGCGGGGATCCCCTGCGCCGGCATCAACAAGGTTCGCGAAGGGCGCCCGCACGTGGTGGACCTGATCAAGAACGACGAGCTCAGCCTGATCGTCAACACCACCGAGGGCAAGAAGGCGATCGAGGAATCGCGTTCCATCCGTCGCGAAGCGGTGGCCCACAAGGTTACTTATTACACGACCATTGCCGCCGCCAAATCGACGGTACTGGCACTGGATTACACGGACATGACCGAGGTCAACGAATTGAAGGCACTACATCGGAGGATCGCATGACGCGTGTGCCGCTCACCGTACAGGGTGCGGAAAAACTCAAAATCGAACTGAAGCGCCTCAAGAGCGAGGATCGCCCGCGCGTGGTGAACGCGATTGCTGAGGCGCGTGCGCATGGGGACCTCAAGGAAAACGCCGAATATCACGCGGCCAAGGAGGAACAGGGTTTTATCGAGGCGCGCATCCGCGAAATCGAAGGCAAGCTGTCCAATGCGCAGGTCATCGATGTTACGCGCATCCATGCCGATGGGCGGGTGGTTTTCGGTGCCACGGTGCGGGTTGCCGAAGCGGATTCGGGCGAGGAGACTACCTATCGGATTGTCGGCGAGGACGAAGCCGACATCAAGCAGGGTCTGGTGTCGGTCGCATCCCCCTTGGCCCGCGGTCTCGTGGGCAAGTGCGAAGGCAATACGGCCAGGATCGAAGCGCCCGGCGGCGAGCGGGAGCTGGAAATCCTCGAGGTGCGCTACGAATAAGAGCGGAACCAGGGACGTGGGACCGGGAACCGGACAAAAGCGTGCGTTTTGTTGCGCCGTACTGCGGGATTATCCGGCGCCTTTGCTTTTCCTCGTCTCCGGATTATCCGCGAACCGGTCCCCGATCCCTGATCCGCGATTCCGATTTTCCGGTCCCTGGGTTCCGTGAACCGGCGGGCGAAGACGCGGCAGTGGGCCGAGCGGCAAGCGAAGGATCCCTGGGTACGCAAGGCACGCTCGCGCGGCCTGGCGGCGAGATCGGCGTTCAAACTCGAGGAGATCATCCGGCGCCACCGGTTGATTCGCCCCGGTGATCGCGTCCTGGAGCTCGGTGCGGCCCCCGGGGGCTGGACGAGACTGGCCAGGGAGGCCGCCGGCCGTGAGGGCCGGGTGGTGGCCGTGGATCGCCTGCCCATGAGGGCGCCCGAGGGCGTGAATTTTCTCCAGGGCGACCTGACGGACGAGTCGGTCCGCAACGAAGCCCTGGTACTACTCGGCGGCGCGGCGGCGGTTGTACTTTGCGATTTAGCCCCCAATTTGACGGGTGTGGCCGAGACGGATAGCGTCAACAAGGCGGAGTTGGGCGATTTGGCCGCGCAGATGGCGGCTTTCGCGCTGAAACCCGGCGGCGCCTTGCTGGTCAAAACCTTCAGCGGCGAAAGCGGCGACGGGCTGCGACAGCGCCTGCGCGGGGAATATCGGCAGGTCAAGGCGCTGAAACCGGCTGCTTCGAGGGCCGGGAGCAGCGAATTTTACCTGCTGGCTATGGGGTTCAAACCGCGGCCAGAGGCGACTGCCGGCCCCGAAAACGCGATATAGTAGTCAAGAGAGCCGCTTGCACGGCAGGCGAGGAGGCGACGTGAAGTTCAATGACATATTCAAGCAGATCCTCCTGTGGGGTGTGATCATTGTGGCGGCGATCCTGATCTTCAACGCTTTCTCGCCGAAAGAGCAGGAACCGCAAGAGTTGTCCTATACCGCGTTTGTCACCAACGTGGAGAGCGGCAATGTGGGGCAGGTGACCTTCCAGCAGAACCATATCCAGGGCACCCTGACCTCCGGGCAGAAATTCAAGACCTACACGCCTTCCAGTCAGCACAACAAGTTGGTGGCGATGCTGCGCAAGAACGACGTGGAGATCAACGCCAAGCCCCCGCCCGAGCCTTCGTTCCTGATGAGGCTGCTGTTTACCTATGGGCCGTGGATTCTTTTGATCGGCCTGTGGCTTTTCATCATGCGTCAGATGATGCAGGGCGCCGGCGGCGGGCGCGGCGCCATGAGCTTCGGCAAGAGCAAGGCGCGCATGATGAGCGAGGACCAGGTCAAGGTGACCTTTGCCGATGTGGCCGGCGTGGAAGAGGCCAAGGACGAGGTCGCCGAACTGGTCGAATTCCTGCGCGATCCCTCCAAATTCCAGCGCCTCGGCGGGCGCATACCGCGCGGTGTGCTCATGGTCGGCGCGCCGGGAACCGGCAAGACTCTCCTGGCGCGCGCCATCGCGGGCGAGGCGAAGGTGCCGTTTTTCTCGATTTCAGGCTCGGACTTCGTGGAAATGTTCGTGGGCGTGGGCGCCTCGCGGGTGCGCGACATGTTCGAGCAGGCCAAGAAGCATGCCCCCTGCATCATATTCATCGACGAAATCGACGCCGTGGGCCGTCATCGCGGCGCGGGTCTCGGCGGCGGCCACGACGAGCGCGAACAGACCCTGAACCAGCTCCTGGTGGAGATGGACGGTTTCGAGGGCACCGAGGGGGTGATCGTGATCGCGGCGACCAACCGCCCGGATGTACTCGACCCGGCCCTTTTGCGCCCCGGCCGTTTCGACCGCCAGGTGGTGGTGCCGCTTCCGGACGTGCGCGGTCGCGAGCAGATTCTCAAGGTGCACATGCGCAAGCTGCCGCTGGGTGACGATGTGCGCCCGATGATCATTGCCCGCGGCACACCCGGCTTTTCCGGGGCCGATCTCGCCAACCTCGCCAACGAAGCGGCCCTGTTTGCCGCGCGCGGCAACCGCCGAGCGGTGTCCATGGAAGAGTTCGAGCGCGCCAAGGACAAGATCATGATGGGCTCCGAGCGCCGCTCCCTGGTGATGAGCGAACTGGAGAAGCGCCGCACGGCCTATCACGAGGCGGGCCACGCCATCGTCGGGCTGACCGTGCCCGAACATGACCCGGTCTACAAGGTGACGATCATTCCGCGCGGCCGCGCGCTGGGCGTGACCATGTTCCTGCCCGAGGAGGACCGCTACAGCGCCAGCCGCCAGCGGCTGGAAAGCCAGCTTGCGAGCCTGTTCGGCGGGCGCCTCGCCGAGGAGATCGTGTTCGGCAAGGACCAGGTCACCACCGGGGCTTCCAACGACATCGAGCAGGCGACCAAGATCGCCCGCAACATGGTGACCAAGTGGGGGCTGTCCGACAAGCTTGGTCCGCTCAGCTACAGCGAGGACGACGACGAGGTTTTCCTGGGCCATTCGGTGACCCGCCACAAGCAGCTCTCGGACGAGACCGCGCATGCCATCGACGAGGCCGTGCGCGGGATCATCAACCGCACCTACAAGCGTGCCCGCGACATTCTCAACGAGGAGCGGGAAAAGCTCGATGTCATGGCCGAGGCATTGGTGAAGTATGAGACCATCGATTCGGGGCAGATAGCCGACATCATGGCGGGCCGCAAGCCGCGGCCGCCGAAAGACTGGACCGATCCAGGCGGGCCGGACGATGAGGCTCCCGCTCGGGCTGGCGCGCAGGATGAGGACGGCAAGCGCAAGCCCGAGGGGCCCATTGGCGGTCCTGCCAGCGAACACTAGCGGATCGCCGGAAAGCTACTGCGCTCGGCAGATGGGCGCGTACGGTGCTCGAAATGCTCATTTACTCTCGTGTAAACTCCGCTTTCTGCGCTCCGGCCGCGCCCCATCTGCCTTCGCTCGCTACGCTTTGCGGCGACCCGCACGCGTATCAAGGTCGCGGCGCGGTGGCAGTTGGATGACTCAGGTAAAGGAAGCGGTTGACGCATACGCCCCTGAATTGGCATGGGGAACCGGGCGGCTGGTGCTTGACCGGCCGCGGGTGATGGGTATCGTCAACGTGACGCCCGATTCGTTTTCCGACGGCGGCCGGTACCTGGAACCCCAAGCGGCGCTCGATCAGGCTTTTCGCTTGGCCGAGGAAGGTGCCGCCATCATCGATGTGGGCGGCGAGTCCACCCGCCCCGGGGCCGCCGGGGTGGACGCAGACGAGGAGATGCGCCGGGTGGTTCCGGTGATCGAACGATTGGCGGCCGATCTGCAGGTTCCGGTCTCCGTCGATACCAGCAGACCCGAGATCATGCGCGCGGCCACCGCGGCGGGCGCCGTGATGGTCAACGACGTGCGCGCGCTTGGATTGCCGGGTGCGCTGGAGGCGGTGCTCGAAGCCGATTGCGCCCTGTGCCTGATGCATATGCAGGGCACGCCGGCGACCATGCAGGACAACCCGCATTACGGCAATGTGGTCGAGGAAGTCTGCGACTTTCTCGAGGCGCGCGCCGACGCCTGCGTGGATGCAGGAGTGCCGCCCGACCATATTGTGCTGGATCCGGGTTTCGGCTTCGGCAAGACACGCGAGCACAATCTGGTTTTGCTGCGCCAACTCGGCGGATTGCTCGACCTCGGCTACCCTTTGCTGGTGGGTTTGTCACGCAAATCCATCATCGGATCAGTGACGCGCGTCGACACCGATGGGCGGCTCGCCGGTTCGCTCGCCGCGGCGACACTTGCCGGATGGCTGGGCGCGTCGATTATTCGTGCGCACGACGTGCACGCGACGGTCCAGGCGCTGGCGGTGATGCATGCCACGCGCCGGGAAGAGAAGGAAGAGGAGGGAAGTCATGTCTGAAGGGCGACGCTGGTTTGGAACCGACGGGGTGCGCGGCTGCGTTGGCAAAGGTCCGATGACCCCGAAGTTTGCGCTCAAGCTGGGCTGGGCGGCGGCGCGGGTGCTGCGCCCCGAAGGCGGTGGTGTGGCCGTGATCGGCAAGGACACGCGCCTTTCGGGGTACATGTTCGAGTCGGCGCTGGAAGCGGGTTTTGCCGCCGCCGGCATGAACATCCGCCTGCTTGGTCCGTTGCCGACGCCGGCCATTGCCCAGATTACCCGCTCGAGCGATGCGGCGGTGGGCGTGGTCATCAGCGCTTCCCACAACCCGAGCGAGGACAATGGCATAAAGTTGTTCGGCAGCGACGGCCGCAAGCTGCCGGACTCGATCGAACTGGAAATCGAGAAGATGCTGGCGATCCCGATGAAAACGGTGGCCGGCGAACTCATCGGCCAGGCGCAGCGCATGGAAGATGCGCGCGACCGCTATGTCTCCTTCTGCAAGACCACGCTGCCGGCGACGGCGAGCTTTGCAGGGCTCAAGATCGTACTCGATTGTGCGAACGGCGCCGATTACGCCGTGGCCCCGCGGGTTTTCCGTGAACTGGGAGCGACGGTGGTCGCCGTGGCCGCACAGCCCGACGGGCACAATATCAACGATGGCTGCGGATCCACCCACCCGGAGCATATCCGCGAAGCGGTGTGTTCTCACGGCGCCGATTACGGCTTTGCCTTCGATGGCGACGGCGATCGGGTGGTGGCCGCGGATTCCGAAGGGCGTATCTACGGCGGGGACGAACTGCTTTATGTCATTGCCATGGAACGCGCCGCGCGCCAGGCGTTGCAGGGGCCGGTGGTCGGTACGGTAATGAGCAATCTCGGCCTGGAGCAGGCGCTGGCCCGGGCAGGTATCGGTTTCGAGCGCACACAGGTGGGCGATCGTTACGTACTCGAGCGGCTGTCCCGGACAGGCGGCATATTGGGCGGCGAGAACTCGGGGCACATCATTTGCCTCGATTGCGCGAGTACCGGTGACGGCATCGTCGCCGCGCTCGCGGTCACGCACCGGATCGTGACAAGCCGGACTGCGCTCGTCGAACTGTGCAGGCCCCTGACCATGCGCCCCCAAGTACTGCTCGATGCGCCCTTGAACGGGCGTGGGCGCCGGGAAGTGATGAACGACGTCGCGCTGGCACAAGCGGTTGCCGAGATTGAAGCGCGTCTGGGCGAGAATGGGCGGGTTCTGCTGCGGCCCTCGGGGACCCAGCCCTTGATTCGGGTCATGGTGGAGGGCGCCGACAAGACAGTTGCCATGGCTTGTGCCGAGGAGCTGAGGGCCGCCGTCGAAACCGCTGCCACGCGTTGATTTACGGCTCGCGGATCGTTATCATGGCGGGCTTGTCTCCGAGCCGGGAATGAATACATGCGTCGCGCAGTCGTAGCGGCCAACTGGAAAATGCATGGTAGCCGGACGATGGTTCGTGAGTACCTGTCCGGCTTGCGAGGCCATGCCCTGGAACACGACAGAGTCCAATTGGTGCTTTGTCCTCCCATGGTCTATCTTCCCGCCCTGGGCGGCGGTCTCGAGCCGTCGCTGCAGGCAGGACTGGGCGCGCAGGATTGTTCGTCCGAGAGCGATGATGGCGCCTATACCGGCGAAGTCTCGGCCCGCATGCTTGCCGACATGGGTTGCAAGTATGTCATTGTCGGCCATTCCGAGCGTCGTGAGCGTTGTTACGAAGACGATGCCCGGGTCGCCGCCAAATTCCTGGCCGCGCAGTCGGCAGGGCTGACCCCCATCCTTTGTGTCGGGGAAACCGCCGAGGAGCGCGATGCAGGTCGCGCCGAACAGGCGGTGTCGAGACAATTCGAGGCGGTCATCGAACGGGCGGGAGCGGCCGGTTTCCATGCCGCCTTGCTTGCTTATGAACCGGTTTGGGCCATTGGGACGGGGCGTTCGGCGACGCCGGAGATTGCGCAGTCGATGCATGCATTGCTCCGTGCCGCGCTTGCCCGCCGCGATGCACAAACGGCGTCGAAACTGCGTATTTTGTATGGCGGCAGCGTCAAGACCGGCAATGCAGCTTCCCTGTTTTCCCAAGCGGAGATTGACGGTGCGCTGGTGGGCGGCGCCTCGTTGGTTCCGGAAGATTTACTTGCCATAGCCGCGGCGGCCGCCGCCGGCACTGATTGAGGTAACACGATGCTTTTTTCGATTCTCGTGGCCGTGATGGTTGTGCTCGGCATCATTCTGGTCGTCCTGATCCTTCTGCAGCAAGGCAAGGGCGCCGATGCCGGAGCGGCTTTCGGCAGCGGCGCTTCGGGCACGGTATTCGGCTCACGCGGGTCGGGATCTTTCATGGGAAAATTGACCGGCGCGCTCATGGGGTTGTTCATGATCCTGGCCGTGGCGATGGCTTGGCTCGGCCAGCATGGAGAGGTCAGCCAGGTATCCAGCATCATGGCCGGAGGCAATGCGCCGCCCGCGGCGACGGCATCGGCCACGCAGTCCACCGGAGGCTTGCAGACGCAGTCAGGGGCGCCGGCCGGCAAAACGGTACAAACTCCGGCGGCATCGACCGATGCCGCACGGACCGGGCGGCAGGCAGCGCCGCCGCCGGCGACCGGCAGCGGCGCTTGAAGTTCGGCCTGATAAAATGACGCCTCGATAGAGCGGGCGTTGCAAAGCGGATGTGGTGGAATCTGGTAGACACGCTGTCTTGAGGGGGCAGTGGCGCAAGCCGTGCCGGTTCGAGTCCGGCCATCCGCACCACAACAATCGCCCGGAAGCCGCCTTCGGGCTATTTGCGAACAACTCGCATTTATGCAAATCGCTTTACACGCCCGTCCAATTTCCTGGCGTGCGAAATGCGGTCGGTGTACTGCAAGTTCGGGCACGGGAAAATGCCGATTGTCGCGCTGTTCGCGTGATTCATTGCATGGTTGGCCTCCGAATGGACGTGTACGTTAAAATACCGCGATTGATCGAGAACGACGGCGAGTCATGTTCCTGCAGAATTACCTTTCAGTCTTGATCTTCCTCGGCGCCGGCGCCGGGCTTGGGGTCATCCTGATCGTCGTCGGGTTGCTGCTCGCCCCCCACAAACCGGACGAAGAAAAGCTCTCTCCCTACGAGTGCGGATTCGAGGCGTTTGAAGACACGCGCATGCGTTTTGATGTGCGCTATTACCTGGTGGCGATCCTTTTCATCATTTTCGATCTCGAAATCGCGTTTCTATTTCCTTGGGCCGTAGCTATCCAGAACATAGGCATGCTCGGGCTGCTGGCCATGGCGGTATTTCTCCTTGTGCTGATTGCCGGATTTGTTTATGAGTGGAAGCGGGGAGCGCTCGAATGGGAATAGAAGGAACGATGCCGGAAGGCTTCATGACCACCACCGTGGACAAGGTGATCAACTGGGCGCGTACCGGCTCGCTCTGGCCGATGACCTTCGGGCTGGCCTGTTGCGCGGTGGAAATGATGCACGCCGGCGCGGCCCGCTACGACCTGGATCGCTTCGGCGTTATTTTTCGCCCCAGCCCGCGGCAGTCGGATGTGATGATCGTCGCGGGCACCTTGGTCAACAAGATGGCGCCCGCGCTCAGGAAGGTCTACGACCAGATGCCCGAGCCGCGCTGGGTGATCTCGATGGGTTCCTGCGCCAATGGCGGCGGCTATTACCACTATTCCTACTCGGTGGTGCGCGGCTGTGACCGCATCGTGCCGGTGGACGTGTATGTGCCCGGCTGCCCTCCGTCTGCCGAGCAACTGGTGTACGGCGTGATCCAGTTGCAAAAGAAAATCCGCCGTACCAACACGATCGCGCGTTGATGGCCGGCATGCAACAAGCACTGGAAACCCTGGCCAGCGCCGTAACCAAGCGCTTTGGGGACAAGCTTGCCCGCTTGCCGTCGCATACCGGAGAGCTTGGCTACGAATTGGCAAGCGAAGAGCTGCTCGACGCGGCCGCTGCGCTGCGCGATGAAACGCAGTTTCAATTCGAACAGGCCATCGACGTTTGCATCGTCGATTACCTTTCCTACGGTCAGGAGGAGTGGCACACGGAATGGGCGACGAGAACCGGATTTTCGCGCGGTGCAACGCGGCTCGCCCCGGTTCGTGACCCCGGTTCGCCGCGCCGCTACGCCGTGGTGTATCACCTGCTTTCCGTGGCGCACAATCTGCGCCTGCGCCTGAAGGTCTGGTGCCCGGATGACGATTATCCCGTCGTGCCGTCGGTGCATTCGATCTGGCCGGCCGCCAACTGGTTCGAGCGCGAAGCCTTCGATCTGTTCGGCGTGTTGTTCGAGGGTCATCCGGACCTGCGCCGCATTCTCACCGATTACGGTTTCGTGGGGCACCCTTTCCGCAAGGACTTTCCCTTGTCCGGCGAAGTCGAAATGCGCTATGACCCGATCGAAAAGCGCGTCGTCTATGAACCCGTGGAGATCGCCCAGCGTGTGCTGGTGCCGCGCGTGATCCGCCATGGTGAGAATTACAACGAAATCCTCACCGAAGCGAGACCCGGCGATGAGTGAGTTCGCATCCTTCACCATGAATTTCGGACCGCAGCATCCGGCTGCGCATGGCGTGCTGCGACTGGTGCTGGAAATGGAAGGCGAGGTGATCTACAAGGTGGATCCGCACATCGGCCTGCTGCATCGAGCAACCGAGAAGCTCGCCGAGTCCAAGGTGTACAACCATTCCATCGGCTACATGGACCGGCTCGATTATATCTCGATGATGTGCAACGAGCATGCTTATGTGCGGGCGATAGAAAAACTGTTGGGCATCGAGCCGCCGATTCGCGCGCAATACATCCGCACGATGTACGACGAGATCACCCGCATCCTCAATCATCTCATGTGGCTCGGCTCGCATGCCATGGATGTCGGCGCCCTGACGGTGTTTCTGTATTGTCTGCGCGAGCGTGAATATCTCTTCGATGCCTACGAGGCGGCTTCGGGCGCACGCATGCACGCGACCTACTATCGCCCGGGCGGGGTGTATCGGGACTTGCCCGATTCGATGCCGCAGCACCTCCGATCCAAGTGGCACAACGAGCGCGAAACGCGCGAGCGCAACGAGTGGCGCCAAGGCTCCTTGCTCGATTTTCTCGAACAGTTCATGCTCGTTTTCCCGCAGCGGGTGGAAGAGTATGAATCCCTGTTGACGAAGAACCGGATCTGGAAACAGCGCACCGTGGATATCGGTGTCGTGTCGCCCGAGCGCGCGTTGGCGCTGGGATTTACCGGGCCGATGCTGCGCGGCTCGGGAATCGAGTGGGATCTCAGGCGCAAGCAACCCTATGCGGTGTATGACGAACTCGAATTCGACATACCGGTGGGGGTCAACGGCGACTGCTACGATCGCTACCTGGTGCGCGTCGAAGAATTGCGCCAGTCGACGAGAATCGTGTTGCAGTGCATCGATTGGCTGCGCAAGAATCCCGGCCCGGTGATGCCGAGCGATGCCAAGGTGGCGCCGCCCAAGCGCGAACTCATGAAGCGCGACATGGACACGCTCATTCATCATTTCAAATTGATGACGGAAGGCTACTCCGTGCCCGAAGGCGAGGCCTATGCTGCGGTCGAGGCGCCCAAGGGCGAGTTCGGCGCCTACATCGTCTCCGACGGCGCCAACAAGCCCTACCGGCTGAAACTCCGGGCGCCGAGTTTCGTACATCTCGCGGCGCTCGACGAGATGACCCGCGGGCACATGGTGGCCGACCTCGTCGCCTTGATCGGCACCCAGGACATCGTCTTCGGGGAGGTGGACCGCTGATGGACGGCAAGCCGAAGTGGACGCGTGCGGAAGCGGCCGAATTTCTGGGTGCGAAACTGTGCACCGAGATTGACCTCTGGGTCAAGCGTTTTCCGGAAGGGCAGACGCGTGCGGCGAGCATCGCCGCCCTGCGCGAGGCGCAGCATGAAAACCAGGGTTACCTGGAGCTGAAGCATATCGATGCCGTCGCGGCGTATCTCGGTTTGCCGGAAATCCAGCTTTACGAAACGGCGAGCTTTTACTCCATGCTGGAAACGCGCAAGGTAGGCCGGCACAGCGTTTCGGTGTGCACCAATGTATCCTGCATGCTCTGCGGCGGCGAGGACATCCTCGCCCACTTGGAGAGCAAGCTGGGTGTCAGCGCCGGCGAGTCCACGACGGATGGGCGTATCTATCTCATGAAGGAGGAGGAGTGCCTGGCCGCCTGCGCCGGCGCGCCGATGATGATGGTGGATCACGTGTATTACACCGATCTCACGCCCGAGCGGGTGGACGAGATCATCGACGAGCTGGATTGAGAGGCGCGGGATGAAGCAGAATCAAGTTTGTTACGCAACGCTTCAGTTCGACGAACCCTGGACGCTCGAGAATTACCGCAGGATCGGCGGCTACGAGGCCTGGGAGAAGATCGTCAGGGAACGTCCCGAACGCGGCGAGATCATCACCGAAATCAAGAACTCGGGCCTGCGCGGACGCGGCGGCGCCGGGTTCCCGACCGGGGTCAAATGGAGCTTCATGCCCAAGACGCCGCCCTCACCCGAAAAGCACCTGGTGGTCAATTCGGACGAAAGCGAACCCGGAACCTGCAAGGATCGCGATCTGTTGCGCTACAACCCGCATGCCCTGATCGAGGGCATGGCCATCGCCAGCTACGCGATGGGCGCCGAGCTGTCCTACAACTACCTGCGCGGCGAATTCCTCGACGAGCCGTACCGCCGCATGGAAGCGGCTCTCGCCGAAGCGCGGGACATCGGGTTGATCGGTCGGGACATCAAGGGCAGCGGGATCAATATCGAACTGCACAATGTACTCGGCGCCGGCGCCTACATCGCCGGCGAAGAGACCGGCCTTCTCGAATCGATCGAGGGCAAGCCTGCCCAGCCGCGCTTCAAGCCGCCGTTTCCTGCCGCCGCCGGCGCCTGGGGCCGGCCGACCACGGTCAACAATACCGAGACCATCGCCTCGGTGCCGGCGATCATGCGCAACGGCGCGGACTGGTTCATGCAGCTCGGCAAGGACGAGAAAAATGGCGGGCAGAAAATCTTTTCCGTTACCGGGCACGTGGCGAAGCCCGGCAATTTCGAAGTGCCGCTCGGTTTGCCTTTCAATGACTTGCTCGAGCTGGCGGGCGGCATGCGCGGCGGCAAGAAGCTCAAGGCCGTGATCCCGGGCGGCTCCTCGGTGCCGGTACTGCCGGGGGAGGTCATGCGCCAATGCACGATGGACTACACCAGCATACAGGAGGCCGGCTCCATGCTCGGCTCCGGTGCGGTCATCGTGATGGACGAAGACACCTGCATGGTGCGCATGCTCGAGCGCATTGCGCGGTTTTACTTTACGCAGTCCTGCGGTCAGTGCACGCCGTGCCGCGAGGGCACCGGCTGGCTGCACCGCGCGGTCGGGCGCATCGAGAACGGCACGGGACAACCCGAGGATCTCGACCGGCTGGTGGATCTTGCCCATCATATCGAGGGACATACCATTTGCGCGTTCGGCGATGCCGCGGCCATGCCGGTGTGGAGTTTCATCAAGCAATTTCGCGACGAATTCGAGTACCACATTCGCGAGCGCCGCTGCCTGGTCGGACCGGGCGCAGCACGTGAGGCAGCCTGAGGCGGACGGAGATCATGAGCGAAGATCGAGTTGAATTGACGGTAGACGGGCAGACGCTTGAAGCCCCCAAGGGCGAAATGCTCATGCGTGCGACCGATGACGCGGGCATCTATATTCCGCGTTTCTGCTACCACAAGCATTTGCGCGTTGTCGCCAATTGCCGCATGTGTCTGGTTGAGGTGGAAGGCTCGCCCAAGCCGATGCCCGCCTGTGCCACGCCGGTGAGCGACGGCATGGTGGTACACACCCGTTCGGATCGATCTGTGGATGCGCAGCGCTCGACCATGGAATTCCTGCTCATCAACCATCCGCTCGACTGCCCGGTTTGCGACCAGGGCGGCGAGTGCGAGTTGCAGGACCTGGCCTGGGGGTACGGGCGCGGCGTATCGCGTTACAACGAAGGCAAACGCGTCGTCCGGGACAAGTCCATCGGCCCGCTCGTGCATACCGCCATGACCCGCTGCATTCATTGCACCCGCTGCATCCGTGTGCTCGAAGAGGTCGGCGGCCGCCAGGAAATGGGCACCACGGATCGCGGCGAGTGGATGAAGGTGGGCACCTGGATCGAGCGCAGTGTCGATTCGGAGCTTTCCGGGAACATCATCGACGTGTGCCCGGTCGGCGCGCTGAACGACAAGCCGTTCAACATGCGCGCCCGCGGCTGGGAAATGCTGGCGCAGAAAACCGTATCACCGCATGATTGCGTCGGCTCGAACCTGTACGGTCATAGTCTGCGCGGGAAATTCCTGCGCGCCGTGCCGCGCGAGAACGAGGCCGTCAACGACAGCTGGATTGCCGACCGCGACCGCTGGAGTCATGCCGGTCTCGGTTCGCCCGATCGCCTGCGCCGCCCGATGCTGCGCCGTGATGGCAAGCTGGAAGAGGTCGGTTGGGCCGAAGCGCTGACGGCCGCGGTCGAGATGCTGCACAAGGCGGGCCGCGGTCTGGCAACCCTGGTGTCGCCGAGCGCAACCCTCGAAGAAATGTACTTGGCGCAGAAGCTCACGCATGAACTCGGCTCGAAGAATGTGGACGTGCGTTTGCGCCAGGCGGATTTTCGCGACGATGCGGGCGATCCGCGCTACCTGTCGCTCGGCGGCGGAATTACCGACCTGGAGAACGCCGATGCGGTGCTTTTGCTGGGCTCGCGCATCAACAAGGAAGTGCCCATCCTCGGTTATCGTCTGCGCCATACCGTGGAAAACGGCGGTGCCGTCATGGCAATCAATCCGCGGCGCCACGACATGAAGATCCCCCTGAGCGAGGAGCGTCTGGTGCACCCGGATGCTTTTTGTCGGGAACTGGCTGCCCTGGCCGGCGAATTGGCCGACCGGACTAAAGTGAAGCCGCCTGCTTTTCTGGATGCTTTTCAAGCAACCTCCGACGAGGTCACGATTGCCCTTGCCAGGCGGCTCGCCGAAGCCGATCGGGTGCGGCTGTTGCTTGGCGCCTTTGCCATGCAGCACCCCCGCTTTGCGGATGTGCGCCGCCTGGCCGCGCTGATCGCGGAACTGGTCGGCGGCACGCTGGGCTACCTGACCGAAGGCGGCAATATGGCCGGGGCCTACCTCACCGGGTCGGTGCCGCATCGCGGTCCCGGCGGCGTACCGGTCGAGGCCGGTCTCAACGCACGCGACATGCTTGGCGCACCGCAATCGGGGTACCTGCTGTTCGGCGTGGAACCGGAGCGCGACAGCCGGGAAGGGCAAAACGCACTTGAGGCCCTTTGTGAGGCCGGCGTGGTAGCTGTGACGAGTTTTCTGTCGCGCGAAATGCAGGCGTATGCCGACTGTGTATTGCCGCTTGCCGCGTTCGGGGAAACGGCCGGGTCGAGCATCAATGCCGCGGGCATGCTGCAGCGCTTCGACGCGGTGGCGGTGGCGCCGGGTGAGGCGCGCCCGGGTTGGAAAATCCTTCGCGCGCTGGGAGCGGAGCTTGCCGGCGAGGCGGTATTCGATTCGACCTCGATTGCCGAGGTTCGCGAGGAGTTGATGGACGCCATCGGCTACACGGGCATGGACGCCCCACAGGCCTATGCCGGTAATTGGGAGGCGGCTCCCTCGGCGGACGGCCGTCCTGAACTGCGCGC
>JAKDMP010000033.1 GCA_030452225.1 Gammaproteobacteria bacterium | reverse complement strand
GGGGTCCGGGGCAGGCTCTTCTCCCCAAAGGGGAGAAGGGGCCAGCATAAATCCGCTGTCAGGTTTTGCGCCTTCGGCGGGACTATAAAGGGAGAAATGCACCTAGAACGATCATGGTCGTTACGCAGGGCGAACGCCAGACCGGCGGGGATCGCGACAAGGCACAATACACGCCATACAGCACGGGCGTAGCGAGCGGCGTGGGCTCGCCGGTCCGCCTGCAAGCCCGGGAATTGACAAGGAGGGTTTGGCCGGAGTGTCGAGCGCTGCAAAAAAACCGGTTCGAGGAGACCCTTGCGATGCATGCCGGCATGCTCGGCCTGATTGCGGCCAGTTACGAAGCGCGGCACGCGGCCCGGGAAGACCTTGCTGGTGTTGACCAGCATAGCGCCCACGACAGCCATTGACCGAAAGCGGCCTGACTGAACAAGAATAGCCTCCAAGATCCACGAGGCGGTGCAGTTACAATCCCTATTCACAAGGAAGGAAATTTTCGGAATCATTCTCCAACCGCCCGCAGAATTGCCGCTAGCACATGTCCACGCCGCTTCCATTCATACGAACACGTCACGCGCAGGATGACCCCATGCGCGTCGAGGTTCAGGTGCGTGAACACGGTTACGCGCCACACCGGCACGACACGTACACCTTTGCGCTGACGCTGGAGGGCGTACAGTGCTTCAACTACCGCGAAACCCGGCAACATTCGCTCCCGGGTGGCGTGGTGGTGCTCCACCCCGATGAACTGCATGACGGTTTTGCGGGAACCGATGATGGCTTCCTTTACCGCGCCATCTCCCTCGATCCCGCGTTGATCCAGAGCGCGCTGGGCGGAAAACCATTGCCGTTTATTCACAACGGAATCTCCACGGATGCCCGCCTTCTACGGGCGCTGCGCCCTTTGCTGGACGACTATAAACACTCCCTGGATGCCATGCAGTTCCAGGACGCGGTGTACGGCCTGGCCACTACTTTGCGCGACATGACCTGTCCGGCCCGCCCCCACAAGCGTCCGGATATCGTGGCTGCCGAACGGGCACGGCAATACCTGATTGCACATTGGAATGCGGCCGTATCCATGGAAGATCTGGAACACGAAACTGGCCGCAACCGCTGGAAACTGTCCCGTGATTTTCGCACCCTCTACGGCACCAGCCCCTACCGCTACCTCACCATGCGCCGGCTGGAACGAGCCCGGGTGCTGATACAGCAGGGACATGCCCCGGCAGGCGTCGCCGTGACCTGCCGGTTTGCGGACCAGAGCCATCTGATACGGCAGTTTCGCAAGGCATTCGGCGTCACGCCATCGCATTGGGCCGCTTCTTTCCGCGCCGGCCCAGGGTGCACGATCGTTCTATAACGTCACCGGCACGTTCTGCAAGAATACGTCCACGCGCGAACTCCAAGGCGCCTGCTCGGCGCTTTGCAGCGATCGCCAAATATGGAAATCCTGAGGAACGACAACGGCGCAAGCTTCAACCTACTCGGGCCTTGCTCGAACAACTTTCCCGTGACAACGACAATCCGTAAACGATCCACTGATCAGGAGGGAAACCGAATGAAACGTTTTATATGTAGCGTGATTTTATTGGGCGCAGCCGCATTGTGCAGTTGTGTGGCCCAGGCTTCCACATCATCGCCGGAGGCGGCGTCGCCATCGCCTGCGAAAACGTCGGCCTTCGCCGGTACGTCCTGGTCTCCGAAGGTCAAGACGATTCTTGCCGAGTCGAAGGCCGCGATGGGCGGCGCGACCTGGAATCACATCGCCAGTTTGCGGGCCGAGGGCACAACCAAAGCCGGAGGACTTGTGGGCTCCAGGTCCAGCCTCGAAAGTCTTCAAACCGGGAGGTGGATTAGTTATACCAAGCTTGGCCCAATCGAGGTTGCCTACGGGTTTGACGGGCAGACGCTCTGGTACAAGCCACCCAACGGCCAGGCATCCCCCATCGACGCGCCCGACGCGAAGAAACGAGCCGTCACCTCGGCTTATACCACCGAGCGTGCCTGGTGGTATCCCGAACGCTCGCCGGCGAAAATCAAGCTGCTTGGGGGAAAGCAGGCCGACGGGAAGACTTTCTATGTGCTGAAAATCACGCCAAAGGGGGGCAAATCTTTCAAGTTGTGGATCAATGCGAAGACGCATCTTTTTGCGCGTAACGAGAGTCACTCGCAGTCCGGCAATTCCACAACGTACCTGAGTGACTATCGTACGGTGGAGGGCATAAAAATCCCTTTTCACAGGCTCACCGTTACAGGCAAACAACGACGTCGGATCACGAGGCAGCTCAAATCGGTCTCCGTCAACGTGCCGGTGAGCGCCAGCGACTTTGCCATGCCGGTGCAGAACAGGAAGGCCGTGACAATCATCGGCGGCGGCAACCAAGTCACGATTCCTTTCAAGTACGTCGGCAACTTGATTTCCATTCGAGTCAAAGTGAACGGGCATCCGTTTAATTTCATCGTCGATAGCGGGGGCGGGAATGTCTTGACTCCGCAGGCGGCGCGCGCCATCGGTATAGAGGGGCAAGGGGCCTTGAAGGCGGGCGGCTACGGCTCCAAGACGGTCAAGGCCGGGTTCTCGAAAGTCAAGAGCCTTGTGCTGGACGGCAAGATTTCGTTTCGCAACCAGCTTTTCAGGATTATTCCGCTGCCCGGGATGGTGTCAAGGCAATCGATAGCCGGCACGGTGGGATACGGTCTCTTCAAGCACTTTGTGGTACGCATTGATTATGCCCACAAAAAGCTGACGCTGAGCCGACCGGCGAACTTCGGTGCGTCGAATGCCGGCACGCGCATTCCGATCAGCTTTTTCGGGCCCATTCCCGCCGTCAAGGGGTCGATAGATGGCCTGCCGGGTCTGTTCCTGATCGATACCGGCACCAATCCCACCCTGATCTTGGCTTCACCCTTTGCCCGCAAGCACGACCTCTGCGCTCGCTACCGGTGGAGACTACCGGGGCAAGATGAGCGTCCGTGTCGCGCGGGGCGGCAAGTTGAAGCTCGGCGGCGTTACGGTCCACAATCCCGTCATAGTCCTCAGCACGGCGACCAACAAGGGCGCGGCTTCGAGCAAGGCGTTCGCAGGGATCGTAGGCGGTGAAGTTTTGAAGCGTTTTACGGTCACCTTTGATTATGCAAACAAGTACATGTACCTGAAGCCCAACAAGAACTACGGCAACCCCATGCATTTCACCCGTACCGGCATCTTTGCGAAGCCGGGGAAAAATGGCTTTGTGGTCACCACCGTGATAAAAGGCAGCCCGGCGGCACAAGCGGGCATCGAGGCCGGCGACGTCATCACCGCGATAAACGGCAGGCCCGCCAGCAAACTCAATCCCCTGACGATCGCCAAAAGGGCACGCAACGATCCGCCGGGTACGAAGGTAAAGCTCACCATCGGCCACGGCAATCGCTCACACACCGTGACGATCACGTTGCACCGGCTCATCCCGAAAACAGGCAGATTGGCGCCGGAACCGTCGGCGCTCGGCTCGTAATTCCGTCGTTTCGACCGGGGCCCCGAGCGACACCGGCAGCAACAATTCAAAGCCGAGTTCAGAAACGCAATCAACCAATGGAGACCATGTCATGATGTGGAAATGTTTGCTCAACTTCGTTCCGAGCCTGCTCGTTGCCCTCGGCATTATCGTTGCGACTCCCGTGGCGAAGTTTGCGATCGGCTTTGGCTGGTGGGTCATGGCCGGCCCGGCGCTGTTGGCGCTTTTCGTCCTGGCCGCCGACCTGCTTCAAGCCCGGCTAAGAGGGAATCGCCTGGTTCCTTTGCCAGACGTACTGATTTTGGCAACCGCGGTCCTCGCGGCCGGACTCATCGCGGCATCGCACGATCCCGGCTTCGTCGCGGCGCTCATTCCAATATTTGGAGTAGCCTGTTGCGGCCCCGTAGTATGGCGCTCAGGCCGCAACCGGCGCGGATCTGCCGATCTCTAACCCCAAGAATCAGGAGGAATGACC
Source organism: Gammaproteobacteria bacterium (assembly GCA_030452225.1). Taxonomy (GTDB): domain Bacteria; phylum Pseudomonadota; class Gammaproteobacteria; order JAKDMP01; family JAKDMP01; genus JAKDMP01. The sequence goes on along the minus strand of JAKDMP010000033.1, from coordinate 14,941 downwards.
ATGTTTGCACGACTCATGGGGCTCAAGACCGTCTCGCCCCGGAAGCTGCACCAAATGATGCAGGATCAATCAATAACCGTCATGGACGTCAACTCCCACCAAAGCTGGGCAAACGCTCACGTGCCCGGCGCCGGCAACCTGGATCCAGACTTCTACCGTGAAAGCGATCTACCGGAAGACAAAGCGGCCATGCTGGTTTTCTACTGCTCGAACCCCATGTGTAATAAAGCGCCCAGGGCGGCTCGCCGTGCCAAAAAGATGGGCTACAGCGACGCGCATGTCATGTCGGCAGGCATCATCGGTTGGGCCGCCGCGAAATTGCCTACGGAGACCGGGATATGAGATTGTGCGCGACACGGTTGGCACCGCCACGATTACGGCGGCCCCTGCCCGCCGATCGGAAGTCACCGCTACATTCATGAACTGTACGCACTCGACACGCGGCTTCCCGATCTCCACCACCCCGACATGCGCACACTCGAGGCGGCCATGCGCGGGCACATTCTCGCGCGCACCACGCTCCCCGCCACCTACAAAAAGCCTCAATAGGGATCATGTAAAATTCTGCCTCCACGCCCGCTTCGGGCCTCGATTCGAAGACATTGAAGCATTCAACTGTTTTGGTGTTACAATACACCAGCTTTTGCCAAGGCGACCGCCATCATGAACCAGGGCAACGCCATTGATATCCAGCACGTCACCAGACGGTTCGGCACGCATACGGCGGTCGACGCGCTTACTCTGGAGGTGCCGCAAGGCGTGATCTACGGCTTTCTCGGCCCCAACGGGGCCGGCAAAACCACCACCCTGCGCATGCTCACCGGCATCCTCGACCCGGACCAGGGAGATATCCATGTGCTCGGCGGGCTCAAGCCGAGCGCGGTCCGCAACCGCATCGGTTACCTGCCCGAGGAGAAGGGCCTGTACAAGGACATGCGCGTGGCCGATGTGGTGGCCTACTTCGGCGAACTGAAAGGCCTCTCGCACCGCGAAGCCCTGGCCCGGGCCACCGACCGGCTCCAGACCGCCGGGCTGGGCGACTGGATCAAATCCAAGTGCAATGCCTTGTCCAAGGGCATGAGCCAGAAGGCGCAGGTGATCGCCACCGTGCTCCACGACCCGGACCTGGTGGTTTTCGACGAACCCTTCAGCGGTCTCGATCCGGTCAACTCGGAAATGGTGCTCGAACTGATCAAGCAATTCAAGCGCGAGGGCCGCACGGTGATCTTCTCCACCCACGTCGTCGAACATGCCGAACAGATTTGCGACTCGGTCATCATCATCGATCGCGGGCAGAAGCGCGTCGCCGGCACCATGGCCGAAGTCAAGGCCGCGGCCGAGCGCACGGTGATCCTCGACTACGAAGGCAATCCCGGCGACCTTGCCGCTCTGCCCGGCGTGATCATGGCGGACGACTCCGGGCAGCACGCCGAACTCACGCTCGCCGACGATGCCGATGCACAGGCGCTCCTCAACACACTCACCGGACGGGTACGCATCCGCCGCTTCGACACCCGCGAAGCCTCGCTCAAGCAGATTTTTCTCAACGTCGTGGAGGAGGGCGATCGTGAAGCTGCGTAATTTATGGCTGATCGCCCGCCGCGATTATCTCGCCTACGTAGCCCGCAAGCGCTTCTGGGTGGGACTGCTGATCACGCCGGCGATACTTCTCGCCTTTATTTTCATCCCGGTGCTCATCCAGCAATTCGAAAGCGCCGACAAATACGCCGTGATCGACCACTCGGGCTGGGTGATGACTGGTATCCAACAGGAGGTTGCCGCCGACGATTACCAGCGCCTTTTGAACCTCGCGGCCGCCAGCGCCAGGGCGGGCAGGGCGAATCAGTTGCCTGCGCCGCTCGCCGCGCTGGCCAAGCCGGCGGCGCAACTCACTGCCGAGGCGCGCAAATCCCTGGCGACGGCACTTGCGTCCGGCGGGCCCGCACCCGATGGAGCCGCCGCCCAGGCCATCTGGAAACAGCGCAAGGCTTTCACCGCGTGGTATCACGGGCTCAGTACCGAGGAGGCGCGCGCCATCAACGGCGGTCTCGCAATCGCCCAATACCGGCTGGCAAACGGAGACTTCACCGCCGACGAACTGCGCAAAAAGATCGTCGACGGCGCCTTGTTCGCCTACTTCGTGATTCCTGCCAAACCACTCGAGCCCGATGCGTCCGTCATCTATGCCTCAAAAAACCTCACCAATACGGAATTGCGCACCTGGTTCTCGAATCACCTGAACTCCGTGGTCCGGGCGCGCAAGGTGAATACCGTGGGCCTGCCGCCCGAACGCGCCGCTTGGCTTCAGGCGCAGGTCCCGTTCAAGGGCAAACTGGTTACCGAAGCGGGCGCCAAGCAAGCCACGGCCGCGGAAAAATTCGGGCAATGGCTGCCGATCGGCTACGTCTATCTGCTGTTCATCGCCATCATGTCGATCGCGCAGCTCCTGATGATGTCCACGATCGAGGAAAAGTCGAGCCGCATCGCCGAAACGCTCCTGTCCTCGGTCAAGCCGAGTGAAGTCATGGGCGGCAAAACCCTCGGTGCCGCCCTGGTCGGCCTCACCATGGTGTGCTTCTGGATCGCGATCGTGCTCGGACTGGTGACCGCTTTCGGCCCCATGCTCCCGATTGGCGGTTTCGCGCATGCGCTGCTCTCCAACATCACCGCCTGGAGCATCGCCTGGTTCCTGGTGTACTTCCTGCTCGGCTTTCTGCTGTATGCCTCGGTGCTCGGCGCGATCGGCGCCGCCGTCAACAATATCCAGGAAGCGCAGCCGTACCTGAGCCCGGTGATGATCTTCATGATCCTGCCCCTCCTGGTCATGGTGCCGGTCATCAAGGATCCGACCGCGACCTGGGTTCGGGTGCTGTCCTACTTTCCGCCGTTGACGCCTTTTTTGATGGTCAACCGCAGCGCGGCTTCCCCGCCGCTGGTGGACTACATCGCGACCACGGCGCTGCTGATCGTGATCGTTGCGATCGTGCTCTATGCCTCGGGGAAAATCTTCCGCGTCGGGCTCTTGAACACCGGCGCACCGCCGAAGCTCAAGGAACTCCTCTCCTGGATGCGCACCCCGAAACCGGAGTAGATACTCTGTTCAGAGTAAAGCCCACTCAAAAGCGAGCAGGGTGGATAAGCCTGCGCAGCAGGCGCGTCCACCGAGATCCACAGCGGCGGATGCGCTGCGCTTATCCGCCCTACTACCATACAAGGAGCGATCTTCCCGGTCACGATCCGGCGCTCGAGACACCAGCCACGCCCATCGCGGGAGCCGCCGCTCCTGCTCGCCCTCTGCCAATCGGTACACCGGGTACAAAACACGCAGCGGGTTCAGTTCCTGACGCCTGGCCCTTCTCCACCCTCGGGTTCTTCGCGCTGATCGGTGTTGATCATCGGCGTACTCTCCGCGTCCATGTAAAGCTCCCGGCGCGGCAGCGCGATGCGAATATTTTCCGCATCGAAGGTGCGCTTGATGCGGGCAAGAAACTCGCGCCCGGTCGACCACTGATTCATCGGCGTGGTCTTGAAGCGGCCGCGGATCACGACGGAGGAATCGGTCAGCTCGTTGACGCCGTGAATCTCCATGTCGCCAAGCATGTTGGCGCCGAACGCCTCGTCTTTCTTCATGTCCTCGCCGACACGCTTGATCACCTCGATCACACGATTGGTATCCTCCTTGTAGCCCACGTGTAGTTTGAAAACGTAGCCGCCCCAACCCTTGGTCGCGTTGGCAAGCTCGTCGATGTTGCCATTGCTGAACACGTGCACGATGCCGTCCATGCTGCGCAGGATGGTGGTGCGGAAGTTCACCATTTCCACTGTGCCCCAGGTTCCGTTAATGATGGCAATGTCGCCCACGCTGATCTGGTTTTCCAGCACCATGAAAAAGCCGGATATGTAGTTTTTCACGAGTGACTGCGCACCGAAGGCCAATGCGAGGGCAACAATGCCGGCACCGGCGATAAGCGCTCCGATGTCTATTCCGACTTGGGAGAGCAGCGTGAACACGACCATCACCCAGTAGATTGCGGCCAAAACCTTGCGCAACAACGAGCCGACGGTTTCGGCGCGTTCTTTTACGCCATGTATCCCCTCCCCGCGCGCCTCCGCCTTCCTGATCAAGCGCGCTTGGAAACGCGAAATCGCAAAGCTGATCACGAACCATACGACGATCGCGACGACAATGATGATGGCAACTCGGATCGCGTCCTGTAGCAGGGAGGCGTAGTCGAACTGCTCGAGAAAATTCTGCATATTTTCGGGCATACAAATGTCCTCTATGTTCAAGGTTGTACGGGGAAGAGTCTATCAATCGCCGGTGCGGTTTTCAGCGTTGGCTTCGGACAGTTGGGCTCGATCTGAACAATCCGGACAGAAAAACGCAAGCGGGGTTTCTCCTGTCCGCGGGTGGGCACTGCACATGAACGCACGGCAGATTGTTCCGGCGGCCGCGGCGCAAACCGCTCTCCCTTGCAGGGAGAGGGGTATGCCAGCTATTCGGCGGATTGGCTCAGGCGCAGCGGCGGGCCCTTGGAATCGAACAGCATGATTTGTTGCGGGTTCGGGTTGGGGTTGATGCCCGCGTCGTCGAAGGCCTTCTTGAGCCGCGCCAGGAAGGCGCGCCCCGTGGCCCAATGGCCGCCGGGAACGGTCTTCAGGCGGCCCGTGATGAGCATCGCGTTGTCGGCCAGCTTGTTGACGCCCCAGACCTCGATATCCTCGGTGACGCTCTTGCCGAATTCCGGATCGCCGCGCAGCTCCGAGCCTACCTTCTTTATCACCTCGATCGCGCGATCGACATCCTGCTCATAGTCGATGGCGATCTCGTAGAGATAGCCGCTCCAGCCCCGGGTCAGGTTGGAAAGAACGTTGATCGTGGAATTCCCGAAAACATGAACGGCCCCGTCTGCGCCGCGCAATATGGTGGTGCGGAAGTGGATCGCTTCCACCGTGCCGGTCGTGCCGTCGAGCGTCACAATGTCGCCGATGCTGATCTGATCCTCCAGAACGAGGAAAAACCCCGCAATGTAGTTCTTGATGAGATCCTGGGCGCCGAAGGAAAAAGCCAAGCCGAGGATGCCGGCGGCGGCGATCAGAGCGCCGATATCTATCCCGATCTGGGACAGCAGCGTGAGAGCCACCGCGACCCAGTACACGGCGGCGATAACTTTGCGGACCAGCGATGTGAGCGTGCCCGCGCGCCGCTTCGCGTGCTCGGCATCCTCACCGCGATTCTCGGAGTGCTTGACGATTCGATCCCCCATGCGACCGATCACATAGCGGATGATCCCCCAGATCAGGTAGGCGACCACGATGATGATTACAATCCGGATCGCGTTTTGAAGCAGCGAGGCGTAATCGAACTGGTTGAAGAAGTTGGACATTTTCTCCGGCATGACAGACCTCCTTTGGGATTATGTATTGCGGTGCAAGTCTATCAAGCGCAAGAGAAAATGTCACCCGGAAGACGCCGGCAAATCAAAACCCGTCATTCCCGCCTGCCTGATCGGCGACAAGGCGGAACAGGTCGGATTCGGAGGCAACCCACGCAGGGTATTCCTCGTCGGCGAGAAAGCGCCGCGCGTAGAGTCCGGCGAGCCTGGCGTAGCGCTCGCCGCCGGTTCCGGCAAGATCGTAGAGCAGGGCGACGCTGGCGATATCGGCAAGCCGTGTAAGGGTGCGCTTGGCCAGCCATTCGGCTTCGCTGCGATCGGCGGCCGCCGCCTGGGCAGCCAGGGTTTCATCCAGCAGCTTGCGCGCAAGTTCGGCCTCGTCGGTCGCCGCGCGTTCCAACAACCCCGAGACCTCGGCGACGAATGGCTCATGCGCATGTTTTTTCGCCATCGCTTCCAGCATATCGAGCGATTGAATGTTGGCCGGCCCTTCCCAGATCGGTGTGATGAGCGCCTCGCGATGCCAACGCTCGACGGCGTACTCGCCGAGAAAGCCGAGGCCGCCGAACAGTTCCATCGCCATTTGCGTGACCGCCGCCGCGTGATCGGCGGTGCGCACCTTGGCGAGATGCGACCAGAAGCGGGCGGCGTGATAGGCTTCGCCGAAGGGCGGCGGCTCCTTCCACACACGATCGAAGTCGGCGACGGCGCGAAAGGCGAGCGCCGTGCCGCCGGCCAGCCGCACCGCCATGTCGGTGAGATCGCGGCGCACTAGCGGATGCTCGATCAAGGGCTTGCCGAAACTCCGGCGATGCGTGACGCGGCCGGCGACCTCGAAGGCCGCCTTGCGCGCGATGCCCATCGCCGCCGTCGCATTGGTGAGGCGCGAAACGGTGAGGTTCTCGAGCGCGTAGTAAATGCCTTCTTCGGCCTTGCCGATGAGCCAGGCCTCGGCGCCGTCGAGTTCAACTTCGCCGGAAGGCACGGCGCGCGTGGCGGTCTTGTCCTTCAGGCGACGCACGCGAAAGTTGAGTTCGCCCTTCGCATCGAGGCGCGGCAGCAGAAAGAGCGCGAGCCCCTTGGGACCGTCCGGCGCGCCTTCGGGCCGCGCCGTCGTGATCGCCACATCCGTGAGCCCGGCACCGCTGGCGAAGTACTTGTCGCCGTCGTAGATCCGCCATGTGCCGTTCTCATTGACGGCGCGGGCGCGGTTCGCGCCGAGATCCGACCCGCCTTGGTTCTCCGTCATCCAGGTGGCGCCGAAGGCCTCCCCGGCGAGAATCTTTTCCTTCCATTCCGCGTGCTCGGGGGCATACTTGTGAATGGCGTAAACGGTCTGCTGCGTGATCGTCAACACGCAGAACAAGCCTGGGTCTGCGATCAGATAGCCTAGCGCGTAATGGTGGTGCCAACTTCCGCCCTCGTACGGCGGGCGCATCACCGGGGCCAACTCGCGCAATAGATCGCGTTCGGCCGGCGCGAGCCGCACGCGATCGACGCGCCTTCCGTCCACGTCGTACTGGACCAACACCGGCGGCGCCTCGTGATCCACGTGGTAACAAGTCTCGTACACTTCGCGCCCGGCCAGCTTGCCGTAGTGTTCGAGGTCCGCTTGCGCTTCCGCCCAGCCCGGCCAGAAGTGCCGCAGCACCACGGGTAAATCCGGATCGAGCGTCCAGTGGTTTTTGTCCCAGGCGTAGCTGATGTGTTCGAGACTCATGGTTTCCTCATCGTATCGGGAAGCCGCACGGCCACCACGTCACCGCGCGCGGTCACTTCGCCGCCGGCCCGCAACTCTGCATCCACGAGCACCTTGCGCGCGCCGACTTCGCGCGCCCGCGCACGAATCTCGAGGGGACAGATGGGCGTCGGCTTGAGGTAGTCTACCTGGAGCCTGGCGGTCACGAATCGGAGCGGCGGCTCGGTGCCCGGCTCGCGGCCTTCGGCGCGATACGTGGCGGCCGCGGCGGTCGCCATCGCATGACAATCGATCAGGGAGGCGATCAGGCCGCCGTAGGTAAACCCCGGCACCGAAAGCTGATACGGCTCGGGATCGAAACGCAGCACGACGGCATCGCCGTCCTCGTGGCTCTTGATGCGATAGCCGTGTTCGTTCAGACGTCCGCAGCCAAAGCAATGGGAAAAATCCTCGGGGTAAAAGTCCTGGATGGCCCGCATGCCGTCACTCGCGTTCCGCGGACGTTTGAACAATCACGCGGTTCATCTTGCCGTTCAGCGCATCCACCAGGTTGTTCGCGCTGGCGCCGGCCATGGGAACGAGCTTCCACAGCCCGTTGACCACGATGACGGGCGCGGCATGTATCTGGAAGCGCTCGGCCATCGCGCGGGCGCGCCGCAGGCCCGCATCGCTCAACTTTGAGTCCCATGCCGCGTTGAATTCGATTTCGTTGATCCCCACGGACCGGAAGATATCGGCAATGGCGGGTTTGATCGGCGGCTCCGCGCCCGAAAACGCTTGCTGCGTTTCCCGCGGCGGCTGCCTTGCCGCCAACTCGAACAATGCCGGCAGCACCGCATCGGTCACCCCGAGCGTTCGCGCGACCACAAAAGCGCGCGCAAGCGGTGCCGGGCCAGGCGCCATGACCAATTCGCGATCCAGCACGACATGCCCGCCGACGTTCTTCGCCCACAGCGCGAGACGCTCGAACAACGTCTTCGACGCCTGGTTGAAATCGAAAAACACCAGCACGCTGACTTCACTCGGCGCCACCTGGCTGGGCTGCGCGGGAACCAGTCGAATCACCTCGATGGGCGATTCGGGAGCCGCCGCAGCCCGCTCGCCCGCGCCCCAAAGGAGGAGCGGCGCCGCCAGAGCCGCGGCCAGTACTGCCTTGCGTACATCGAATCTCATACCGGCGATACTACACTATGTCATCATCGAACCTGGCCGCCAATCATTATGGACTTCAGCCGCGCTCATTTCATGACCAGCGCTGCAGACATGCACCGCATGCCTGCGGACGGCGGCCGCGAGGCGGCTTTCATCGGCCGTTCGAACGCCGGAAAATCCAGCGCCCTCAACCGCCTGGCGAACCAGCGCAATCTCGCGCGCACCAGCGCCACGCCGGGGCGCACGCAACTCATCAACTTCTTTGCTCTCGACGACGAAGCGAACCTGCGACTGGTCGATCTCCCGGGCTACGGTTTTGCGCGCGCACCGCGTGCCGTGCAAGCCAAATGGGCGGAACTGGTGGAACGCTACCTCGGCGAACGGGCGTCGTTGCGTGGAGTGGTATTGCTCGCGGATTCGCGCCATGATCTCAAGCCCGGTGACCGGACCCTGATCGGCTGGGCCGAGGCGAGCCGATTGCCGCTTCTCATCCTGCTGACCAAGGCCGACAAACTCAAACGCGGTCCACAGAACCTTGCGCTCGCGGCCGCGCAAAAGAATCTGCCCGACAATGCCGAAGCGATGATCTTCTCCGCACGCAGCGGCCTCGGCCTCGACGCCGCCCGATCCTGGATCGCCACACGCCTTGCAAAATAACCCCGGGGGAGCACGCCACGATTCCAGTACAGCCGCCACGATACCGAAGCCGAGGGCAGTCGTTTCCCGGCAGTCTGCCAAAAAAAAACCCGGTACCCTTGCGGATACCGGGCTAGTTGTTTCCGGCTTGGGGTTGCCGGGTTTCCGCTCAGGGAGGGTGGAGCGGAACTGTGAACGCAAGCCATTAGCGTTCTATGGGGATTTTACCCTATGGAAAAATAAATTTCAACAGGCCCCCGGGACGCCCCAATCAGGCTTCCCTGGGGACTCGCGGCAGATTTCCCGGCCGCAGGGCTCCCAAATCAAGGCCGATGCGAGCAGCCCCCGCGCCACCTGCAAGGAGCATCAACTTCGAAACACGCCCCGCGATAAACGGCTGGTCCCAGCCTGATATCGGTGATCGGTCATCGCCGCATTCCTATCCGGGCAGGATGGCGCCTACGCCGGGGACAGGAATGCCGAAGGCGCGCTGAAAAAGCCACAGCGAGGCGATGAGTACTATCAGCAGCGAGCCCCAGCGGAGCACCCACACTCGATAAAAGCGGGTGTAGCGCAACAGAAAGGCGATCGGCATCACGCCAAGCACGATGGCTTCCTGACCGAGTTCCACCCCGATATTGAAGCCCCCCAGGGAAGCCGCCATCGAAAGCGGCGGCAATTGCAGGCCGGACAGCGCGCTGGCGAAACCCAGACCGTGAACGAAGCCGAAGGCAAAGGCGATCAACCACACTCGTTGGCGCACGATCGGGTAAAGGTTGTTCGCGGCGGCGGCGATCACCGACAATGCAATCGCGGACTCCACCAGGCGGCTTGGCACGGAAACGATCCCGAGCACGGCGAGTGTGACCGTCACCGAATGCGAAAGCGTGAAGGCCGAGATGACCTTGATCACGTCAATGAAGGCCGGCCACCAGGTCGGTACCGCCGCCCAGTAATAATGAACACGGGCACGCGCCATCGTCATCGTGCCTCCGCCACCCGCTAAAAGTCCGCCACCGGGCCAGTTGTCACCATCGTCCTTGCGCCGGCGGATCAGCACGGCGGGCAACAGCAACGAGATAATGAACAGCAGGTGATCCATGCCGGTCCAGATGTGCCAGATGCCGTCCATGACGAAGGTCTTGAACTGGCGCCAACGGTTGGGGTCGCGAATATTGAGGGTAGTCACCGCATTGTGCGGTCCGAGCACCGCGCCGCTCGTCTCGCCCTTGGCATGGATGGTGACAATCCCGCGATGATACGGATCCACGTCGCGGAACAGCCCGTACACGATGGTGAGCTTGCTCGGGATCACCTTGTCGCACACGGCCTTGAAAAAAAGCACGTTGTAGGCGCCGTCGGTGTGATGGCTGATCTTCTGCCCGGTCGGATGCGTCGCGCAGGTCAGGCCGTCGCCCTTGATCGTCAGGCTGGAGAGCGCGTAGCGTTCGATCGCCCCGCGATGTGCCTTGACCTCGCCCCAGGTGATGCCGCCGTTGTGGTTCGCGTCTATGGGCAGAACGAAGGCGAGATCGCGCAGCGCAATGTCCCAGCGCCCCTGGAGTACATGATCGTTGGTCGGATCGGTACGCAACGTCAGGTAGGAATCGCTTTCCTTGTGCGCCGTGGCAACGACGGGCGCAAGGCCCAGCCCCAAAATGGCAACGGCCAGGCAAAGCCGGTTGAATTTCATTTTTGCGCGCCCTCCCGTTCTGCCAGCGCCGTGCTTTCACCTGGCGCGGCTTTGACTTTTCGTGCCAGACGATTGACCGGCGGATCCTGAAGATGACTTTCGGCCAGCACCTCGAGCACCGGTTTTGCCGCCGCGGGTTTGCCGGCCGCGAGCGCCGCCGCCAGAAAGATGCGCATGTCCTTGGGCGCGCGCTGAACGGTCCAGTTCTTTTTGGCAAGCCGCAAGGCGCGCTCGGGATCGTGCAGCAAGTACAGCACGAAGCGCGCCTGCTCGCGGCGGTACACATGAGTGTGGCGCCGATCCATGGCCGCAAAGCGCGCCGCCATTTCGCGTATGTCGCGCCCGGCCTTCGGACTGCCGAGCGCGGCTTCGGCAAAGACCAGGCGCAGGAAGGAGGTATCGGAATCCGTGTACTCCCTGACCAGCTCGATGACCTCCTCGGGACGATTCTGGTCGAGTAGAAAATCCGCGTAAGCGGCCAACAGGAAATTGTCCCCGGGCGTCCATTGCAGTGCCTTTCGGTAATGCGCGTCGGCGGCCTCGACCTTGCCCAGACGTCGGGCGGTATCCGCCATCAGCCCGTGAATCCAGGCGTGGATCGCGTCGGGCGCCTCCGGCCCCGGGTGCTTGATCAGGGAGAACAGGCGCCAGGCCTGCTCGGCGCGGCCGGTCAGCGAGCGCAAAGTGGCGGTGCAGGCGATGCCCATGAAATTGCCGCCCACCGCGGCGAGATGCACGCAGGCATCGTTGGCTAACGAGTAATCGCCCTGCACCATGGCCACGGTGGCCAAAGTGAGCCAAGCCTGGGCATTTTCGGGATCGCGCTCGAGAATCTTTCGAAGTTCGTTGCGTGCGGCCTTGAAGTGATGGCGGCTCTGCAGGATCGTTGCGTGCAGCAAAAGCGCCCGAATCGGCGCCGGATCCTGCTGCATCCAGGGATCGACCACGCCGAGTGCGCGCCCGAGAAAGCGGGCGTTGCCGGTGGAACGGGCATAGCCGACATAAGCCCGGGCCAGTTTCAGTGCTCGCCCCAAGTCATTGGGGTGTTGCCTGAAAGAATTCTTTACGCGTTGGAATCGGCGCACGCGCGGATCGGTCGAAGCGGGTACGTGTTGCAATACCACCGCAGCGGATTCCGGAACATAGGGCGTGGTCGGGGCGCCCGCCCAAGCGACGCCGCCCAGGCACGCACAAAACAGCAGCCCCGCGCCTCGAAGCGCGCGCCGCGGTGCTGCGGCCTTCACGGCAAATCCTTCACTTCGAACTCCCGCTTGTCGGATTGCGCGGCGCCGAAACGCCGTTCGGCGCCGCGCATCCGGGTTCTCCCTATCTTCCGCCGCTGTCGTCAGGCGGAGGCAGCACGTCGTCGAAGGCGTCCGGGTTGTCGAGATCCGGGAAGGTAAAGTCCACCCCGTTCACCTGCACCGGCGTTGCCGTCCCCGGCTGCGTCAACAGATCCTTGACGAAGTCGGAGAAAACCACCGCACTCGGCGGCGGAGGCGGCGGCGGAGGCGGAGGCGGGTTGTTCGAGTCATCGCCCCCGTCCAACCAACAACCGCCGAGCAGCCCGCCCGCGAAGCTCAGCAGGAGGCCGAAGGCCATGAATTTCAGTTTGCTTTTCATGATTCACCCCCTCAGTCGGCCGGAATGCCGTTCTCGCCGTTCGGCGAACCCGGCAGCGGTGGCAGGAAGTACGGGAAATGATCCAGATAGACGTCGGTCGGGTACTCGTTCCCGGTCACGACCGCCGTTGCCGCCGTTGCGCCGGCCGCGCGTGTCTGGTCGGTGTACGGTGCGCCCATGTTGGGATCGCCGATCATGTCGCCGCAATTCATGGTCTCGTTGTAGCCGCACAGTACTCCCTCCACCACGCGCAAGGCGATGTCCACCACGTCGTCGTAGGGCCGGCGGCCGTTGGGAAAGCCGGCGAGATCACCGCCGAGCACGCCGAGATCGTTCTGGGCGGCCGGAGGCGTCGGCGGGATCGAGGTATTCAACCGCAACTGCTCCGACGGCGCAACATCAGCCGGCTGGTTCAGCCCCGCGATGCCGGTCAGAAACACTGCCACCAAGTCGTTGCGCGGTGTATCCGGCACTTTCGCGGCATCGCCGAAGAGCACGTTCAGCAAAACCGGGAGTGAAGGCTGGGTCACATAATCCAGGAACTGAACGTCATCCGCCGGCTGGCTGGCATTGAAGCGGTCCTTGTCGGGCAGGCCGATGACGACCTCGTTCACCAGCGGCATGCCGAGGCGCGAAACCTGCGTGTAGGCCCCGCCGACAACCTGGGCCGTGCCCTCGCCGGTCGGCGCCGGATTCAGAACCCGCGCCTGGCGCAGGCTCGCCGTCGTCCAGCCGCCAATGATCGGTTGCTCGGCCGACTGGGTCAGACAAGCCGCCGGGACTTCGAGCGCAAGCTCGGTCACGTTGCTGGTGTGAAGCGTATTGTGCGCACCATCGCGCGGCCCGACCGGGTTGAGGTTCACCAAGTCGAAGAGCTCGCCGAGATTGACCACAAAGGGATCCTTGCGCTGGCCGACGAACACGCGGCCCGGCTCGGAGCACCCCGGGATGGCCACCTCGTAAACATATTGCGAGGCATAGGCCATGTAGTCCGGCAAGGACTTGTGGCCGATATTGCTCACCGGCTTGGTGAAAGTAGTCGAACCGTCGCTCGTGCTCGCGAGCATGTCCCCTTCGGTCGTACGCGGATCGCCGTTGTATACGGTGACCGTGTAAGTCTCGATGCGATTGAGCGCGCTCTGATCGCTCGCGGTGATCGCCCCGATATTGATCAGCGGTACCGCAGTCTCCCCCGTCCCGGCGGGAACCGCCAAGTGCTTGAACTCCGTGGCCGGGTCGAAACGAAAGACAATATCCGCAATGGCATCGCCGTTGTTGTCTATGTTGATGTCATAGACCGCATTGGGGTTGAGGGTGTAGTAATTCGGCCCGCCCCAAGGCGCCTGCACGGGCACATAGTTCGCTGCCAGCGTCACGTATCCGGCGCGGTCCGGCTCGTAGCTCATGAACATGTAAAAGTCGGTCGCGTCCACCTTCGGATGAAGGGTGATGAATGGCGCTTCGCGATGGCTGGACGCGAATGCCACCAGGGGAATCGCCCCCAGCGCCACGACCAGCATCAGGGGTTTCAGTATTTTCAGTCGCATGGTTTGCTCCTCCTATGTTCGGCATGAATTCGAATCTCCCAAAATGCACCGTAACCCTGAGACGCGTCGTCTTTCCCTGTCATGGCGCACGTTGTTCGCAGCGCTCGGCGACATGCGCCGCAGCACCCGGGAGCCCGTCGGAACCGATTGCCCTGCAAGCCCCCTGTATGCGATACGCGGCTGGAAGGGTTTTGGATGCAGTGCGCCTGCGCCAGGCGACGGGATGCATCCGTATGCGCGGCGCGGCCGTACTACCGTTATGCGGGCTGGAAGCGCCAGTAACCGCTATTTTCACTTCATCAAAAGGAGAAAAAGGAATGAATACGTCAATCACACCGGGACGGGCCGCCGCTCTCGGGGCGAGCGCCCTGGCAGGGTTACTGCTCGCGGGCTGCGCGATGGGCGGCCATCCGCAGAACCAAACCAACGAGATGCAATCGTCGCAAATGAAGTCCGACGAAATGCCATCGTCCGGAATGCAAAAATCGGGCATGGACACTACCATGCAGATGTCCAACCGCTACGGCGGGCCGGCCTACCACGGCGAACCGGCGCTCGGCGTCACCGTGGCGCTGGTCATGGCAGGTGGCGGCCCCGGCGACTTTTCGCTCGTCACCGCGCTCAACTCCATGCTCGGCGAGAAAACCGTCAACGCCGAGGTCACCAAGCTCACCGAGCAGTACGGCAAAAAGCGCGTCGGGATGTGGGTCAAGGTGATGGAGTTCTACATTGCCGACACCCTGAAGATCGCGCAGGCGAAGGGCATCGAACTGCCGGCGCCGGCCGATCTGTCCGGCACCGAACTGGCGGCCGCGCTGGTCAAGGCAGGCACCGCAAAGGACGGCACCTTCTGGGCGGGATATCTCTTCGATCATGCCGTTTCCCATCCCATCCACATTCAATTGATGAACGATGCGGACGCCGAATTCGGCGCCAAGTGGGACGCCAACGCTCACGCCATCACCAATCAGGCCTTTTACGACGTCGCGCAAGCGCTCGGCATGAAGCAGGTCAAACTCGCTTCTTATAACGAGTAAAAAGGCGTTGGATTTCCGGAGACGCCGGGATCGTTCTCCTCTAGCCGGCGTCCCCCTTTTTTCCGGGAATTGCAGGCCGGGTATGAGAAATCCCGCAGGCTAGCCTGCATTATTCATGGGGCATTGCGAGTGATTGCGGAATTCGCAGCAAGCCAAGC